>LFSM01000033.1 GCA_001512745.1 Clostridiales bacterium DTU032 | reverse complement strand
TTTTTATTTCTACATGAAAGCTGTTCATAACTTAATATCTCAGGTGCCTGGCACCATCGAGTACAGCCCCTGTTAAAAGAGGAATCAACATCGTTCACGCTGGTGAAGACATTAAGGCTGGAGAATTGTTGTCTAAGTCCGGCTCTATCATTGATTCCGGGACTGCCGGTTCGCTCGCGGCGCAAGGCGTAAGTTACCCTGAAGTATATAGAATACCTACGGTCGGAATCATTTCGACCGGCAGTGAAATAATTAATTTGGAAGATAGTTTAGAAGAGGGAAAAATCCGTAATTCCAACAGGTACATGCTGGAAGCGGCTTTGAGTAAAATAGGCATTGCATATCATTATCTGGGTAAGGCCGGAGATTCCACTACGGATATTTCAGAATTGATTTCTCTGGGTCTTGACGATTGCGACGCGGTGATAAGTACCGGAGGCGTGTCCGTCGGTGACTTTGATCTGACCCCTGACGCCATGGAAGTGTCAGGGGTGGAGATTTTGATTAGAGGAGTCTTGCTGAAACCCGGGATGGCGTGCGCCTACGGCATGAAAGGCAAAAAGCCTGTCTTCGCTCTTTCCGGCAACCCCGCTTCCGCTATAACGAATTTTTATGCGATCGTAAGTCCTGTCTTGAAGAAAATGGCAGGATGGGCCGCAGTCATGCCTGAAGAAATAAGCATAAATCTGAAATCAGATTTTAATAAAAACAGCAGACAGACCCGTTTCCTGCGGGGAAGACTGGATATATCAGATGGCACAGCCGGATTTGAGCTGCCCCCAAAACAGGGAAATGTGATGCTCAGCAGCTTCATAGGATCTGATGCAATCGCCATAATACCTGCCGGCAGCGGTCCGCTTCCTGCGGGTACGCAGTTAAAAGGATTTTTAATCTAAAAGGTGAAATTATGAGTTCCATCCCTATACTGTCTTTTGCCGGTTTTTCTGATTCCGGGAAAACCACATTGATCGAGAAGCTGATAAAAGAATTACACCTGAGAGGCCATCGTATTGCTGTCATCAAACATGATTCTCACGATTTTGAAATAGATCAGGAAGGAAAAGATTCCTGGCGATTTTCCCAAGCGGGCGCGACCATGACCCTCATCTCATCAGAATATAAATTCGCCCTGATAGAGAGGCGAAAGAAGTCTTTCGCTGAAATAATATCTCATATTAATGATGTTGATCTCATCCTGGTGGAAGGACACAAAGAAGAAAAACTCACGAAAATCGGGCTTTGCAGAGCAGCTAGCGGTCAGGGTTTTACGTCAGATCTGAGTGAATTCATAGCAATAGTTACAGATGTGGAAGATATCGAATTCGATCTGCCGAAATTCGACTTTGATGATATCAATGAGCTCGCTGATTTTATCCTGAAAAACAAAGACTGCTTTACTCATTCTCATGGACTGGGGCATTCCGGAGTCAATAACTGCTGATATATAGTGTGGAACATAACCCTGTTTCGAAATATAGCTAATTTCCATCGCACGCAAAGTATCAGTAAGATTCTCGTCTTTCTTCAGGACTTTAAAGCAACTTTCTATCTGCCAGCGGTTCTTGTTTATCCGTATAATCTCTTTGGCGTCGCCTTCAAGATTGGTGCAGACAGCGTAAAAATCATCGAGCCCGCCCAAGTCCTGCTTCAGTAGCTCCTTGCGCGAGCCAAAGCATCTAGGTTTTTAATGGTTCTAACTAAATGTCAAAGACACGAAAACTTTGATGTCTGGTATATAGATCTATTTTTATGTACAAAAAACACAAAAATTAATGAAAAACAGGGTTGTAATTATGCGATTAGCCAGATATTATAGTGATAGAAAAATAGTAGGAGAAATTCAGGATTATTGTCAAAGGAGTAATCGTATTAAAATTTTCAAAAATCTATTAGCCGTCATGCTTGTATGCTGCATTTTTGTTAGCATTTTTGCTTTGCTCGGGATTCAGGTTGAAGCAAGCTCAGAAGACTCATTGTTTGTTTTCGAACGTAAAAACGTAGGATATATTTATTTTACTGAAGAGCGAAGCAAGGATAATGCTACTGGCACTTATGTTTATTACTATTATGCAAATGGACAACCATACGGCTCCTATTTTTCTGTTTGGAGTCAGGGTGTAAATGAAACTACAAATGGTTCGGGAATTATTTACGGAGGACAGCAGCGTAAAATATCCCAGTACGTTTATGAAAAAGGCAAACGTGTGTGCCAATTGGGCATTTCTCCACGAATTAGCGATATCGACAGAGTTTATGGTTGGTGGAGTCCGGATTCAGTAGGAGAATATCCTTACTGCAATCTCCCGTAGATCAATTATATTTGTTCAGATCAAAAACATGATCATTGGTTGTGTTTTTGATCTATCTTTATTTTTTGGATGGAAACTGAGGGGTTCAGTGATTACGCGGCTAAATTATAGGCGAAAAATACTTCAATTAAATACGCTCATACTTATGTTCGTTATGTTGTTTGCATCTGCTTGTACAGATTCTAATACGAACGAGAAGATAAACCCGACTAACCCTCAGAGCAATCCAGGTACAGAAAGCACAAAGAGTGAAACCGAAGTTATCCCTGGAACAACACTAGCTCCGAATAATCAGTCGGCGCCTTTATCTTCCAAGAAAACTACTTCTCACGGATCTCTGACCGACGGGAATATAAGTAAAGATAATTCTGTCATCCTGAGCGGCTTAGCAAAGCTGCAACTTGCGATTGAGGTGAAATCAGTCACGATCTTTGATGAAAAGTATCCTGTCGAAAGTTTCCCTGAGACAAGCTTTGCCCCAGGATCGGGGCCTATCATCTCAGATGGTGTTTTCGCTGCAGAAGATGTTTTTGTTAGCGTCTTGCTTGAACTGGAGCCTCTGGATCAGACGAGCGACTCGGAGAAGGAGTATAGTTTCGAAGAGATCATCTTGCTGGATACGGGCGCGCCGGATATAGAGACGCCGTCAATATTTATTATGCCGCTTGGCGATTCGATTGAACATGCTGATTATTCTGAAGACGCGGGCAATTTCTACAAAGTCTTTATCCGGAGCGGTGAAAGCGCTGATGTTTTGCTAGGTTTTATGCTACCCACTTCATCCTCTGATTCAGAGAATCTATATCTGGCTTTTGGTTCGACGGGAGCAGATGCATGGTATGTTTCACTTACGGACATTATTTCCAGAGAGGGCTAAAGATATGCTTAATAGTAGGTTCAAATCAAAACCCATACATAAAATTGCTGCAGTTGCTCTTGTGATGATGTTTACTTTCTTGTTGCCTGCCTGTGCCGGGAACAATGAAAACGGACAGCCTGTGGATAATAGTAATACTCAGCAAACTGTGAAGGAAGCACCCACACGCAAACCACATCAGAATGTTCAGGCTGATCCGGAATTTTCGCTAACTCCTTCACCAACATATCGTCCTATTGAGGAAGACAACATTTGCGAAGACAAAGTCGCTTTGTACGATGTAATGGAAGAGTGGGAAATCACTGTTGAATCGGCTCAGATATATGAGGGAGATTTGCCTGAATCAGATTTTCCTCCCGAGTTTTTCGGATCCTCAAGCGTCAAAAACGCTGCCAAGGATCGTGTCTTTTTACTCCTAATGGTTGAGTTTCACATCATCAAGCAAGCCGAATATTCGGAGACGGAGCACTTTATCAGTGACATAAATGTAATCGAAGCAAACAATATGGATCAGCCTGTGGGTCTTTCATACATTCAGGCGCTTGATTCAACAATCGGTCGTTCGGATAATCTCGAGAAAGACTTTTACAGGATTTATATGGCTGAGGGTGATCGGGGCAAGGCATATTTAGGTTTTCTTCTGCCTGAAGGACTTGCATCTTCCTCTGAACTCTACCTTTCTGTAGGACACATTACTCTTCCGGAGTCAGTACATTATATTCCATTGTCAGATATGCTGGATGCCGCATAGTATGGCTCTGTTAAGGATTAAGAAAATATCAATATGAATAAAGCAATATTGCGAAATTGCATCAAAACTGAGCTGAGAAAGGCCTTGGGCAATTATCTCTTTTGGCTTTCATTAGCTATAGTGGAAATGTCAACGTATGCATGTCCAAAAGTGATCAAATAAGAATGTACACTTTTACTGGGGGTGGGTCCAATTTCTATGCCCCCCTAGGGGGGCATAGAAATTAAGCGCGTTCGTATATGGTCATTGTCTTTCGATTGAAATCTCCTCATCTTTCTTCATTAAATCTTTTGTCCGG
>LFSM01000054.1 GCA_001512745.1 Clostridiales bacterium DTU032 | reverse complement strand
AATTCGAGTTCAAGTCGTTTTTTTGCTCTCAAACGAACGGGGCAGGTCTCGGTTAGCTACGTCAACAGTCTGCTGCGACGGGCGGCCGATGAAATCGGTTTGGAAAAAACAGTCTCTGCCCATGTTCTGCGGCATTCCTTTGGAACCATATTACTGGCCAGAGGTGCTTCCGTCGTCAGCATCCAGAAACTGCTGGGGCATGCAAATTTAGCGATAACCAGCCGCTACCTACACCCGGACAAAAGCGAACTGACAGAGACCGTCGGTCTCTTTAATAGGGGTTCAACGCCTCCTGAAAGGGAGATGGAGCATGGTGCTTTCGAAGCTGCGTTGTATGATTTTCTGGTTTCTTACTCGCGGTGTGCGGAGATGTAGGAGCGTGCGCAGATGGCTCCCGGATAGCCCTCCGGGAGCCGGGGTGTGGCAGTAAGGGCTATTAAAACTTAAAAACTTAGGTGCCTGGCACCGGCCGGTTTCTTTGCAATCAAAAACCCCCCGGAGAGGTTAATCTCCGAGGGGCCTGGTGTTAACTTAATAACTTAG
>LFSM01000103.1 GCA_001512745.1 Clostridiales bacterium DTU032 | reverse complement strand
TCTTTAACTCCCTCATAAAAGCGTCGCATCAGTTTCTGTAACCGAGCTTCAACCTTTGCCATACCGGTATTTTGCAGATATTCAACTCCGGCATGCAGGCCAATCAGGCCAAAAACGTTGGCAGTGCCGGCTTCAAACAAAGTCGGCATTTCCCGGGGCTGAGTTTTTTCAAAAGACCTGATACCGCTACCTCCGGAAATAACTGCCTTCAAAGGAACATCCGCCATCCTGTCGCCCAGAACAATTCCGCCGGTGCCGCCCGGTCCGTAGAGTGATTTGTGGCCGGTAAAGCAAAGCACATCAATATCGTCAGCCTGGAGGTTTATGGGAAAAATACCGGCACTTTGTGCAGCGTCAACAATCAGGAGCAGCTTGTTTTCCCGGCAAAACTTGGCACAGGCAGGAAGATCTATCACTTCACCCGTAACGTTAGAAGCATGATTTACAACGACAGCCCTGCTATTGGGACGCAGCAACTGTTCAAAAGAAGCAAGGTCCAGCTGTAAGGAATCTTTTTTCAGGCCGGCAAAGCTTAAGGCCACACCCTCTTCTGCCAGCTGATAGAGGGGCCGCAGGACTGAGTTATGTTCAGTGCAGCTGCTGATGACATGATCACCCGCCCCCAGCAGGGATTTCAAAATCAGATTTATTGACATAGTGGCATTGGCAGTAAAGGCCAGCTGTGAGTCTTTTGCTCCGAAGAATTTCGCCACACTTGTGCGGGCAGCCTCTACTTCCAGCAGAGCATGTAAAGAAGATTCATGGGCACCGCGGCCGGGGTTACCCAGGTCGTCACGCTGAATCGCCTGACAAAGAGCTTCTTTCACACTATCCGGCTTGATCGCGCTGGTCGCTGCGTTATCCAGATAAATCATTCTTCGTCCCTGGCCGCCAGGGGTGACTTGCGGCCGATAAACTGTCGCCGACCATCTCTGGTCGCTGACAGGGTCCAGTGAGTAACTTTTATTTTTTCCCCTTCAAGTATCCCGGCAACAGCCGCTGCTGCTTCCGGCTCCATACGCAAAGAAAGTCCGCAGCCTGCCCGGACAATCTCAGGTGTCGGGATCAGCCGGGCCTTAATTCCTGCTTCCTTGCTCAATTGTTCCGCCCGCATGGCATCATGTGCAGTATCGAAAGATGCCAGCATAAAATCGGGAATTTGCAAAGGGTTTATCAAAAGCTCACCTGCGACTTTCTTTTAGGGGCGGGCTGTCCGGTAAGTACGGATCAGTTCAGCAATCCTGTACATATTGGTTATCTCACCGATAGCCAGTTTTTCTTTCAAACCGAGAAAATCAAGGCAGAGACCACAGGACAAAATACTGACACCTGCCTTTTCAAGTGTTTTCAGGTCTTCCAATACGGGTGAACCCTGACAAGTCAGCTCAACTCCCGTGTTATAAAATACAATCGCCAGAGGCAGGCGGTCCTGCTCGCTCAAAGAGTAGATGAAGCTCTTCATCAGAACTGCACCCAGCTCGTCGTTACCGGCACCCATCAGCTTATGGCTGATCTGGACAATATATTCTGAATCCGCTTGGGCAGATACCGGCGAAGCATCCTTTGCAAGCTCTGCAGGCTCAGCAGTTTCTCCTTTTATTGTTACTTCGAAAACTGTCGCGGACAATTCAGTTACTAAGTAATCGCGCTGCATTGAATCAGCCAGTCTCTTCAAATTGCCAACTGCGGCTTCATTATCAACCCGGACGACAACATCCTCTGATCCTGACTTGCGCAAGGCTTTCTTTGCCTCAATCACCGGAAAGGGGCAGGCCAGTCCCTCTGCTTCGACTAAAATCATTACTCTCTACCTTTCTCCGGGCACTAAAATGTACTCCGCAATTCGTTTTTATCTGTTAAATTACAGTTTACTTTTGAAACAATATATTATCAAAGATCAGAGGATCTAATAAAGAGTGTGATAAAGTAACAGGAAGACAGCTTAGGTGGAGATTATGAGCAAATTTTCCTGGACATCAGAACAAGAGGCGGCCATTAATTTTTCCGCCAAGGCAAATCTTCTGGTATCTGCCGCAGCCGGTTCGGGTAAAACAGCAGTACTGGCGGAACGCATCATCAGCCGGGCGATCGCCGGCGATGTCGACTTGTCCCGTGTTCTGGTCATGACCTTCACTGATCTTGCCGCCAAACAGATGAAAAACAGAATTGAAGCCCGTTTGATTGAAGCCCGCTCAGCTGCTGATTCAGCTGCTGATATTGAGCATCTCGACGCCTTGCTGCGCATTTTCCCGCAGACGCGCATTTCAACCATCCACTCCTTTTGCAACCGCCTTCTGGGCGACTATCTGGCCGAGTTTAAAGATGACCGGGGTGAGCCCCTTCTGGAACCCGGCTATTCACTTTTAGATGAAGAAGCTGCAGCCGGCCTTCTGGATGAAGTTCTGGATGAACTGCTAAATGACCTGTATTCATTGCTGGATGACAAAAGAAATGGCCGGCTTGAGCCGGACTGGGCGGAAGAGTATTACCGCAAGATCGATGTTTTACTTCCGGTTTCAGATCCTCTCGAATACCTAGCGGATTTCGACCGTCTCAGCACGGGCTATGCGCCGGCTTTAAGCGACAAAGTCTTTCGCGATGCTATCAAGCAGACTCTGGGCAAATTACGCAGTCTCCCTGATTATCGGAATCTCGTCCGCCGGTCCCTGGATATCTTTGTTACTGAGATCGATAACTTCCCGTCACAAGA
>LFSM01000096.1 GCA_001512745.1 Clostridiales bacterium DTU032 | reverse complement strand
AATGCAAGCTTCCGGTCAGCTCTTCTGTCAGCCCTGGCCCTGCTTAAAGACTATGCCCGAGAGCATGTGCTCCTATGTCTTGTTCCCGCCTTTTTCATAGCGGGTGCCATCGGCGTCTTTATCTCCCGGGATTCAGTAATCAAATACTTTGGCGCTAGTGCAAAAAAGTGGCTTTCCTACACCGCCGCTTCCGTCTCCGGCTTTGTCCTCGCCGTCTGCTCCTGTACCATCCTGCCTTTGTTCGGCGGCATATACGCCAAAGGAGCCGGCATCGGACCGGCTACTACTTTCCTCTATGCAGGCCCGGCTATTAATATAACCGCAGTCTTAATTACAGCCAATGTCCTGGGCTGGAAAATGAGTCTGGCCAGAACCATAGCTGCCATCATCTTCAGTATCGTCATCGGCTTGTTAATGCAAGTTATTTTCCGCAAGGAAGAGGCCGAGCGAATCCATCTGCTGCAAGTCTCTGATCAGGCTTTTATCATGGATGAGAACGCAGAATCCAAACCTCTCCGGCAGACCTTTATCTTCGTCGCCGCCATGATCGGTGTCCTGCTTTTCGCCAACTGGAAAGAGCCCGCCAGCGGGACCGGCCCGGCCAGCTTTGTCTTCAGCTACAAGTGGGTCATCACAGGGATACTCCTAGCTCTTGTCATCTTTGCCGCAATCAAATGGCTGGACAAAAGGGAAAGAAAATCCTGGCTGGATGAAACTGTAAGCTTCGCCCTGCAGATCTTCCCCCTCCTCTTTGCCGGCGTCATGATCTCCGGAGTCTTATTCGGATTGCCCGGAGTCAGTGAAGGAATTATTCCCTCCTCCTGGGTTGCGGCTGCAGTCGGCGGCAACTCCCTCGGAGCCAACTTCTTCGCTTCCCTGGCCGGAGCTTTGATGTACTTTGCCACCCTCACGGAAGTTCCGATACTGCAAGGACTGCTTGGAGCCGGCATGGGTCAGGGACCGGCCCTCGCCCTCCTCCTTGCCGGACCGGCCCTGTCCCTGCCCAGCATGCTGGTAATCTCAAGTATTTTAGGCAAAAAAAAGACCCTTGTTTATGTTTCCCTGGTTGTCCTTATGTCGACCCTGGCGGGGCTCATCTTCGGCAGCATCATTTAGACTGAAGCAATTATTTACAGGAGTAAAAAAACATGACACAAAAAACAAAACTCTACTTGCTCACCGGTTTTCTCGGAGCCGGCAAAACAACTTTTCTCAGCAGTATTTTAAACGATTTGTCTGACAAGAAAGTAGCGGTAATTATGAATGAGTTCGGCAAGGTCGGCATCGACGGAACCATCATTCAAAAAGAAGGTATGGAGCTGGTCGAATTAAACAGGGGGTCTATCTTCTGTTCCTGCCTGCAGCTCAGCTTTGTCTCTGCCCTGGTCGAAATGGCGGACAGAGAGATGGAATACGTTTTTGTCGAAAGTTCAGGACTGGCTGATCCGTCAAATATTGGTGAGTTCTTGGAGGCCGTGGAGGTCGTTAAAGGTGAAGCCTACGACTACAGCGGCGCCATCACTATCGTGGACGGCGTGCACTTTCTCCTCCAGCTTGAGGAGATAGAAACCGTAAAAAGGCAGTTAAAGTTCAGCAATCTGGTCATCATTTCCAAGGTCGATTTAATCGACGAAGAAAAACTGAACCGGCTTAAGCTGAAAATCCGGGAGATTAACCAGACAGCAGATATTGTCGAATCCGATAAGGGGAGCTATGACTATGACTTCCTGGCTAAAGACCTGCTGGCCGCCGGCTGGGTGGAATCTGAAGATACCAGCAATACTCCTGAAAACCGGCCCAAGACCCTGACCCTGACTTACGAAGATGAAGTCAGCCAGGAGAAACTGCTGGGGTTTTTGGATATTATCAAGAAGGACAGCTACAGGATAAAGGGTTTTGTTAAGCTGGATAAGGGCTGCCAACAGCTTGACGTTGTCAATGACATCATCAACTTCAAAGCCAGCGATAGGTGTAAGGATAAATCAGAACTGGTCATTATCTCCAAAATCGGTCCCCATATAATCAGGCCCATCTTCGCTGCCTGGGAGGAAGTCGTCGGCACCAAGATGACACTGAGATGATCACACTCGCGAAAGGACAAAATATGGACAAACTGCTTAATTTCTTCAAATTACTTTCCGATGAAACCAGATTGCGGATAATGGTCCTCTTATATCATGGCGATTTTTGTGTCTGCCAGCTGACCGGAATTACCGGTATCTCCCAGCCCAATGTTTCCAAGCACCTGGCCCGGCTGAGAGATATGGGCATGGTCAAAGATGAAAGAAGAGACCAGTACACTTTTTATTCATTAAGCCTTGATGAAAAATTGCACGAAGATATTCTGGCAGAAATTATCGCTAACATTACCGACTATCCAAGCCTGAAACTGGATATTGAAAAAAGCAAGGCCGCCAGGAAATTCCTGGAAATCAAGTCCCGCGAAAGTGCAACAGCTAGCTTTCAGGAGGGCAGATAAATGAAAATTAAAATTCTGGGCACAGGTTGCAGCAAATGTAGAATCATTGAAGAAAACCTGGAAACCGCTCTACTGGAACTTGGCCTGGACACCGAAGTTTCCAGTGAGGGAAAACTCGCTGAAATTGTTCGCTATGGGGTCATGATAACTCCCGCCCTGGTGATTGATGAAAAAGTAGTCTACGCCGGGGGAAAAGCCCTCTCAGTCGAAGAACTCAAGGCACTGATCTTAGAGCAATAAAGCAATTGCTGTCTGCTTCCGATCAAGCAGCCTGCCTGTGAGCCTCCGGCTACATGACTCTATCTGCTTTCAGCTCGGCCTTTTCCGGTCTGTTCGATCTTTTCTCTCCGGTCCAGGCTTTGCCCTCACTTCGCCTTGGGCATTGTCAGAGCTGAGACATCAATACCCTCTAATTCCAGGAGTTTAATTTTAATATCAAT
>LFSM01000007.1 GCA_001512745.1 Clostridiales bacterium DTU032 | reverse complement strand
TGCATGGCAAGAGAATATCGCACAATTGAAGAAATCGCGGGTCCATTGATGATGGTGCGCGGCGTCGAAAATGTTAAGTATGATGAAATCGGTGAAATAGAACTACCCGACGGTCAGATCAGACTGTGCAAGGTTTTGGAAATTGACGGCAGGGATGCTCTGGTTCAGCTCTTTGAAAGTTCTATCGGTATCAACATTGAAACTGCCAAGGTCCGCTTCCTGGGACGTGGACAGGAATTAGCCGTTTCTCCTGACATTTTGGGTCGAGTTTTTAATGGTATGGGTGATCCCATTGACAATGGTCCGGACATTATCCCGGTTGACATGCGTGACATCAACGGCACTCCGATCAACCCGTCTGCCCGTGACTATCCCAACGAGTTTATTCAGACCGGTGTTTCGGCTATTGACGGGCTGAACACACTTGTCCGTGGTCAGAAACTGCCGATTTTCTCAGCATCAGGATTACCGCACGCTCAGCTGGCTGCCCAGATTGCCCGTCAGGCCCAGGTGCTCAACAGTGAAGAAAACTTTGCTGTAGTTTTTGGGGCTATCGGTATTACTTTTGAAGAATCCGATTTCTTTATTCGCGATTTCCGCCGCACCGGCGCTATTGACAGGGCTGTTATGTTCATGAATCTGGCTGATGACCCGGCGATTGAGCGGATATCGACTCCCCGTATGGCTCTGACTGCAGCTGAATATCTGGCCTTTGACCTGGATATGCACGTGCTGGTTCTTATGACGGACATTACTTATTATGCTGAAGCACTCCGTGAAATTTCAGCTGCCCGTAAAGAGGTGCCCGGCAGACGCGGTTACCCCGGCTATCTTTATACCGACCTGGCCAGCATGTATGAACGCGCGGGACGCATCAAGGGCAAAAGAGGCTCAATTACCCTGGTCCCGATTTTAACCATGCCGGACGAAGATATTACCCACCCTATTCCTGACCTGACTGGATACATTACTGAAGGACAGATCATCCTCTCCCGCGATCTGCATAGAAAAGGTCTTAACCCGCCAATCAATGTTCTGCCTTCACTGTCACGTTTGAAGGATAAGGGAATCGGCAAAGGCAAGACCAGAGAAGATCACGCAGACGTCATGAACCAGCTCTTCGCTTCTTATTCACGAGGCAAGGATGCACATGAACTTGAGGTCATTCTGGGTCAGGAGGCCTTGTCCGAGGTCGATCTGATTCATGCAGATTTCGCCGAAGCTTTCGAAGCAAAATATGTATCACAGGGTTTTGAAACTAACCGGAGTATCGAAGAAACCCTTGACCTGGGCTGGGAGTTATTGTCCATGCTGCCGAAGAATGAACTTAAGCGTGTTCACGAAGAATATATTGATCAGTATTATATTGAAAAAGACTAAGACGGCAATTAGTCTTGCTTAAGCAAAGGGGAAGCCACTATGGCAGTTAAACGTGTAAATCCGAACCGCATGGAATTGCTCCGGCTCAAGCAACAGCTCCAGGTAGCCCGCCGGGGCCATAAGCTGATGAAAGATAAGCGCGATGAGTTGATGCGCCAATTTTTGGAGCTGGTACGTGAGGTTGCGGATTTACGCATAAAAATGGAAAAACTTTTGAATCAGGCTAATGCCGATATGGTTCTGGCCAGAGCCAGTATGGGTTCGGAAGTTGTTGAAGCTGCTTTGATGACCGATGCACCACCATTGGAACTAATCATCAGTGAGGAAAACACAATGGGAGTGCGTTCTCCGGCCTTCCAAATGCCGGCGGCGGATAAGCTGGCTGATAAACTTACAGATCTTCCTTATGCCATGAGCTCTGCAAGCGGTGAGCTGGACCAGGCGGTGGATGCCCTCTACAATGTTTTCCCGGTCATGATGGAGCTGGCTGAACTGGAGCACAAAGCACTTTTAATGGCGGCGGAAATTGAACGCACCCGCCGTCGTGTCAATTCACTGGAATATGTTATGATTCCTGACCATGAGGATACTATCCGGTCGATCACTATGAAGATGGAAGAACATGAACGTGAGAGTCAGACGCGTCTGATGAAGGTTAAAGATCTGATTCTGGAGGCTGAGATTAAGAAAAAGCAAGCGCAGAGTGAACTGCGCAGATCGCAGAACTAATAGCAGCAATCTTGCCCCGGTCCCCAAATTATGCAATAATGTATAAAATCTTCTCCGACTTCCTTGAGTGGGATCAATGAAGCGGAAACGAATTAGCTTACCGCTGCCCTGGGCACTGGTGACTTTAAAGTATGTATTATTCTATTGAGGGGGACATATGTCTTGTGCTTCCGGAGTTCACGTATATTCTGAAATCGGCCCATTGCGACGTGTTTTGCTGCATCGGCCCGGCAGAGAGCTGGAGAACGTCACTCCATTGAATATGGAGAGTCTGCTTTTTGATGATATTCCGGATGCAGTTCTGGCTGCCCAAGAGCATGATAAATTCGCTCAGGTTTTTCGTGACTGCGGCACAGAAGTAATCTACCTCAAAGATCTTCTGGCAGAGCTCCTGGAGGATCCGGAAAGGCGTGAAGACTTTCTCAGGAAGTTTTTGCTTGAGGCTGAAGTTTACAACAAGCGCTGTCCTTATTTGCTGGACTACCTGATGTCGTTGGAAAGGGATAAACTGGCAGATACTGTCTTTTCCGGACTGCGGCGCGAAGAGTTCTCAATGAACACCTTTCATCTGGCAGATAATGACTATGCAGATTTATTCTGGTTTGATCCCATTCCCAATGCTTTTTTCATGCGGGATCCCATGACGGTCATCGCCAATGGAGTAGCTGTGAACTGCATGTGGTCAAAGACCCGTAAACGCGAAGCAATGATCCTGGAGTACCTGCACAGCTACCACCCGGTCTTCGCTTCCGCGCCCAGGTATTTTAAGCGGAATGAAAACGCCCATATTGAAGGCGGTGATGTTCTTGTTCTTTCGGATAATGTAATTCTTATCGGTGTGTCCGAACGCACTGAAGCAACCGGGGCGGAACTTCTTGCCCGTAATGTAATCAGTGATCCCGGCAACACCATCAGCCATGCCCTTGTTTTAATGATCCCGCGTAAACGTGCCTTCATGCACCTGGATACAGTTTTTACCATGGTTGATCGTGATGTTTTCACCATCCATCCGGAAATACTTTCCACTCTGGAAATTTATGATATTACTCTGGATCTGTCCGGCAATACTCAGATTAAATCCTATGGCAGCGATGCAAAAAAAGCATTGACAGAACTCCTGGGATTGCCGGAAGTTGAACTGATCTACTGTGGAGGCGCCAGCATGATTGATGCCCGGCGTGAACAGTGGGGCGATGGTGCCAATAGTCTGGCTGTTGCTCCCGGTGAGGTTATTGTCTACGAACGCAATCGCATTACCAACCGGCTCTTGCGCGAGGCAGGAATAAAAGTGCATGAAATCAGCTCTTCAGAGTTGTCTCGTGGTCGGGGGGGCCCTCGTTGCATGTCCATGCCCCTGTGGAGAGATGATTATTAAAAATATCTAGTTTAGTTATATTATTACTTAAAAAAACGGATGTAATTTACCACCCGCTTTTTTTATTAAGTATTCTTTTAACATTTCGGCCTAAAGATCTTGCTTTATTTTGCGATAATTTGTATTCTTTATACATTCAAGTTAGTCTCAGCGAGAAAAAACGAATAGTTGGGTCTTTCATGAAAAATTTCACCGAGGAGAAAAAGGAGGAAAAATCATGAAGAAGCTGAAAAAGCTTGCATTGCTGATCCTGATGATGAGTATTTGCCTGACGCTGATTGTCGCCTGTGGATCAGGCGATAAAGAACAAGGCAATATAGCAGGAAAAACAATCAAAATCGGCTGGATCGGTTCACTGACAGGAGACCAATCTGTTTTTGGGATCTGTGAACGAGACACAATTCAGATGCTTGTAGACGAAGTTAACAAAGAAGGTGGTATCGCCGGTAAACAACTTGAATTCATTCCATACGATACCAGAGGAACCCCGGAAGAAGCTGTAAACGCAGTTAACCGTCTGGTTAACAACGACAAGGTCCTGGTCATCCTGGGCCCCAACTCATCCGGTTTGGCAATTCCGATTGCCTCTGTACTGGAAAAAGGCAAAGTTGCTGACATTGCAACTGTAGCCACAAACGAAAAAGTAACAGTAGATAATGGCGTATTGAAACCCTATAACTTCCGTGTTTGTTTCATCGACCCCTATCAGGGTGGTGTTGCAGCAACCTTTGCTTACAAAGAGCAGGGCTTCAAAACCGCAGCAATCCTATCCGATATCTCGGATGAATACTCACAGGGCATGGCTGAATACTTCAAAAAGACTTTTGAAGATCTCGGCGGTGAAATTATTGCAGAAGAAGCCTTTAAGACCGGTGACGTGGACTTCCGTCCGCAGCTGACCAAAATTAAAGACAAAGCTCCCGACTGCATCTTCCTGCCTTACTTCTACAAAGAAGTTTCGCTGACAGCCCAGCAAGCTGACGAAATCGGCATTGAAACCACCTTTATCGGCGGTGACGGCTGGACATCAGACCAGTTAATGGAGATGGGCGGACCTTACCTGCAGGGCAGCTTCATCGTCAACCACGTAGACTTTGATGACCCCGAAGTTCAGGGCCTGACCAACCAGTTCCTGGAGACATATCCGGGACAGCCGGTTCAGCTTAACACCTTCATGGGCCATGACGCATTTGTTACAGCTAAAGCAGCTATTGAAAAGGTCGCAGCTGCGGAAAGCAAGATCAGCTCTGCAGCTGTTGCCAAAGCCCTGGAAGGCATTCAGGTTAAGGGAATTACAGGTACCATCCATATATCGCCGGATGATCATAACCCCATTGGAAAAGAAGCAGCTATTATTACCATAGACGGAGACCAGTACAAATTCGTCATGAAATATGCTGCAGACATGAGTAATTAAATAGTAGTCAGAAATAAATTTTGATTCAGGGGAGGGGTCTTCTGCCCCTCCCCCTTTAATAGGGGGACGTATTATGGATCAATTTCTGCAACAGCTGATCAATGGCGTTTCAATTGGCAGTATTTACGCCTTGATGGCCGTAGGTTACTCTCTTGTCTATAGCATAATGAACTTCAGTAACTTCGCCCACGGAGGCGTTATTATGCTGTCAGCCTATATGGGATATTTTGCTATTATTTTGCTGGATGTCTCTTTTGGTGTCGCCCTGCTTCTTGCAACTCTGGGCGCAACCCTGATAGCAGTCCTGATAGAGCGTATAGCCTATAGCCCTTTAAGAAAAAGAAAGGCGCCTACTCTTTATTTCATTATTTCGGCTATGGGTATGTCCATTTTGCTGGAGAACCTTGTAATAGCTACTATCGGACCACAATTTAAGACCTATCCGATTATTTTTGCTGAGTCAACCATTAAGCTGGGAAATCTCAGCATTAGCAAGATGGATATTTTCATGCTGATAATCGCAGCCATAGCCTTAGCCGGATTGGTTTTTTTCTTAAATAAAACACGAACCGGCATTGCTGTACGTGCTGCTACTTATAATGCCCGTGCCAGTCAGTTGATGGGAGTCAATGTTGGCAGGATAGTTTCCATTGTCTTCGCTCTCGGTGGTGCATTAGCCGGTATAGCCGGCGTTTTTTTCGGCATCAGATATACTGTTTATGCGCAAGCCGGCATCATAACCAATAAGGCCTTTGTTGCCGCTGTCTTTGGTGGCTTGGGCAGTCTGCCCGGAGCAATTATCGGATCAATTTTATTAGGGATAATTGAAACGTTTGTTGCTGCCTGGAGATCACAGCTGCGGGACTTGACAACATTCGCTATCTTGATCGCAGTTCTGGTGTTAAAGCCTACCGGACTGATGGGCAAGAATACGGAAGACAAGGCTTAGGGGGTTAAATATGGAATACTATTTGACAGTACTAACTCTCGCAGGCATAAACCTGATGGTGGTATTAGGGCTGGGACTTTTGACCGGCTTTACCGGATTGTTTTCTTTCGGTCATGCCGGTTTCATGTGTATTGGAGCTTACACTTCAGCTATCCTGACAGTAACCCTCAAAGTGCCTTTTGTCATTGCCCTGATTGCAGCCGGACTGGTTGCGGGGGCTGTAAGCTTGCTGCTTGGCCGCCTGACCCTCAAGCTGAAAGGCGACTATTTCCTGATTGCAACTTTAGGCTTCGGTGAGTCTGTCCGCCTGATCTTTGATAATATTGAACCTTTAGGTGGTGCCCGCGGCTTTTCCGGCATTGCCAAGAATTCTAATTTCGTTTCCGTTTGGATTGTTTGTCTGATTGGTATATTCTTTCTGGTTCGTTTGATGAATTCTCGTTACGGAAGAAATTTCACAGCGATCAGAGAAGAAGAACTGGCCTCTTCGACCATCGGTATCGACGTGTTCAAGACCAAGCTGCTTTCTCTTTTTATCAGTGCAATCTATGCCGGTGTAGGGGGATCTCTCTATGCTCACTACATGACCTTTATCAAGCCGAGCAACTTTGCATTAATTAAATCGACTGAGTTCACCATCATGGCGATTATCGGTGGCCTCGGATCGATCACAGGTTCAGTCATCGGTGCCCTGCTGCTGACTATTCTGCCTGAAGTTCTGCGCTTTATCGCCGACTGGAGAATGGTCATCTATGGAGCTGCCGTGGTCATCTTGATTATTGTCCGTCCGAAAGGAATCGCCGGCGGTAAGGAATTTAAAGATTTCTTTTTCGTTGTTTGGATCAGGCGGCTATTCAACAAACGGTTAGCCAAAAAAGATCCCGGGAATGGAGGTAAGCTATGATAAAAGTATTAGAGATTAATAATCTGACCAAAAAATTCGGCGGTCTTACAGCCGTTGATGATCTTACTTTCCATGTCTGGGAGAATCAGATTTACGGTCTGATCGGGCCAAACGGAGCTGGCAAAACAACTGTATTTAATATGATTACTGCGGTTTATGCGCCGACATCCGGGGAGATAATTTTTAACGGGGAAAGCCTTGTCGGCAAGTCCTCCTACGAGATTGCCAGAGCAGGCATTACCCGAACTTTCCAAAACATTCGTCTGTTTAAAGAGATGACGGTTTATGAGAATGTACACACGGCCTGTCACCTGAATACAGACTACAATATCTGGGACAGCCTGATTCACAACAAAAACTATAAATCAGGCGAAAAACAGATCAGGCAGGAAGTAAATGAGTTGCTTGAACGTATGGGTCTCTATGAGAGACGCGACGAAGTTGCTATGAATCTGCCCTATGGAGACCAGCGGCGTCTGGAAATTGCGCGCGCAGTTGCCCTTCGACCTAAGCTCTTGCTTCTGGATGAACCTGCCGCCGGGATGAATCCGGATGAAACCAATGAACTGGTAAAAACAATTCGCGGTATTCGTGAGGACTTTAATCTTACGGTCCTCCTGATCGAGCATCATATGGATCTGGTCATGAATATCTGCGATCAGATTGTGGTGATCAACTTTGGTAAAGAAATTGCCAAAGGAACTGCACAGGAAGTCCAGAATCATCCTGAAGTTATTGAAGCTTATCTGGGCAAGAGAGAGGAGGAACTGTTACATGTCGATGCTTAAAGTTAGAGATCTCCATGTTTATTACGGCGGTATTCATGCCCTGCGCGGAGTGAACATCAATGTAAAAGAAGGAGAGATTGTGACTATTATCGGTTCCAACGGCGCCGGAAAATCCACCTTGCTCAATGCCCTGAGTGGAGTAGTCCCATACAAAGAGGGCAGTATAGAGTATCAGGGAGAAGGCCTTCCCAAACAGGCCGACCGGATTGTTAAGAAGGGTTTGTCTCAGGTGCCCGAAGGCAGAGAGATCTTTGCCAACCTCACAGTGCGGGAAAATCTGATGATGGGGGCATATCTCAGACGGGACAAAGCAAAAATCAAAGAAGATCTGCAAATGGTTTTTGATCTTTTTCCGCGTCTTGAAGAGCGGATAACACAGATTGCTGGAACCCTGTCAGGTGGTGAGCAACAAATGCTGGCCATGGGTCGCGGGCTCATGAGCGATCCCCAGCTGGTAATGCTGGATGAACCCTCTTTGGGTTTGGCTCCGCTTTTGGTTGAGACCATTTTTGAGATTATTCAGGATATTCATGACCTGGGCAAGACAATACTTTTGGTAGAGCAGAATGCTTACAAGGCATTGGCCGCTGCAGATTATGCCTATGTTCTGGAGCAGGGTGTAATTGTGAAAGAAGATGATGCAGCAGTAATAGCGGCTGATCCCAGCATTCAGGAAGCTTATCTGGGAGTCGTGAAGAGCTAATCCTGAAAAAAATATAAGCGGAAAATAGTTCACTTCCCAAGAACTGTTGGCCGGTTCTGCGGGAATAAAGCTGCAGCACACAAGTAATTCATCCCGGCAGTGTGCATTTAAGCTAGCTTTGTCGGATAATTTATATTGCTATATATGCAGTAACATGTAGATAAACAATAATTAAAAATCAGGAGGTTGGTATGGGTATTTCATTGAAGGGCAGACATTTTCTAACATTAAAGGATTTTACGCCCGATGAAATTCGTTATCTGCTCGACTTGGCAGCAGATCTTAAGCAGAAGAAGCGCCTGGGAATCAAAGGAAACTCACTGGAGGGGAAGAACATAGTTCTCTTGTTTGAAAAAACGTCTACCAGAACGCGCTGTGCTTTTGAAGTAGGTGCAATGGATGAGGGCGGCGGTGTGACTTTTTTGGGCTCAGCTGACTCACAAATGGGTAAGAAGGAGTCTATTGCTGATACAGCCCGTGTTCTTGGCCGCTTTTTTGATGGTATCGAGTTCAGAGGTTTCAAACAGGAAACAGTTGAAACTCTGGCCCGATATGCCGGTGTGCCTGTCTGGAATGGCTTAACCGATATGTATCACCCGACTCAGATTTTGGCAGATATGCTGACTGTGCGTGAATTTGTTCCCAAACCATTAAATCAGGTTAAGTTTGTTTACGTCGGGGATGCACGCAACAATATGGGGAATTCTCTCATGATCGGCTGCGCGAAACTTGGCCTTGATTTCGTTGCCTTAGCCCCGAAAGAGCTTTGGCCTGATGAGAGATTGGTCGAAGAAATGAAAGAAGTTGCAGCGGTGACGGGTGCCAGCATCACCCTTAGCGATCAGCGCGACATAGTAGAAGGAGCGGATGTTCTTTACACTGATGTCTGGGTTTCGATGGGTGAGGAAGCGTTCTTCGCTGAGCGGATAGCTCAGCTAAGGGATTATCAGGTCGACGCCGACCTCATAGCCCGCACCAAGAATAAAGAAGTGATCTTCCTGCATTGCCTGCCGGCCTACCACGACCTGAATACTACTACCGGCAGCCAGATATATGAAGAGTTTGGTCTGGATTCCATGGAGGTATCGGACCAAGTCTTCGAAGGACCGCATTCACGTGTCTTTGACCAGGCGGAGAACAGACTTCATACAATTAAGGCTGTTATGGTCGCTACTATCGGACGCTAAACAATTTATTGGAAGTTTCCGCTTTCTGGATAAGCAGAGAAAAAATCATTAGAATATAATGTAAGAAAACATTATTAAGGAGAATAAAAAAGATGACACAAAAAAGGATTGTTGTTGCGCTTGGTGGT
>LFSM01000010.1:5711-6436 GCA_001512745.1 Clostridiales bacterium DTU032 | reverse complement strand
AGCAGGCCGCAGACCTTGTGGCAGAAAGGATCGTGACTCTCCTTGGCAATTTCTAAGATGAGCTACATGACAATTATCGGCATGTCGCAAGAGCGGGAAGCTGTTCTGGAATCCTTGATGAAACAAGGGTCTGTTCAGGTCATAGAAGCTGATACCGAGACCGATGAAGAGACGTGTAAAACAAGTACTGTTTTCACCGGCTTTGCTGAAAATGCTGACTTGCGGAACCGTTTAGTCCGCACGATAGAAGCTATTGACCGGCGTTTTCCCCAGAAAAAAGCGATGTTCTCAGCTAAGCCCTCTGTCTCAGAATCTGAGTTTGACCTGTCTGCGGAAGACCAGGAACTGAGTCGTCAGCTGCTTTGTAAATACGAGTCCGCAGTGGAAAGAGAAAACGAACTCCGGGCTGAACTAAACACAATTGAACAAAGACGGGAAGAGCTCAGTGCCTGGAAAGATATAGCCATCGATCTCAATGTGGGTGAAACGGAATTAACTGAAATTATCTTTGGTACACTGCGTGACCAGAGGAGCCTGGACAATCTTATGGCAGAGATCAATGAAGACATGTCGACTGCCACCATCTTCAATCTGGGTTGTACTGAAAGCAACTCTCCCTTATTAGCTCTTGTTGAAATGAAAGAAGATGCTCCCCATCTCAGGGCCAGACTTTCTGCTTATGAGTTCAAAGCTTTGCCGATGCAGGCCGTGACCGGTACTGCCAG
>LFSM01000010.1:0-5652 GCA_001512745.1 Clostridiales bacterium DTU032 | reverse complement strand
ATTATGAAAGATGTCTCTGAGCACCGTGAGCAGCTGATGCTCTATCACGATGTACTTTTGGTCTGCTCAGACAAGGAATCAGCGGATCGCTCACTCTTGTCCACCCAATATACCTTTTATTTTCACGCCTGGGTTGATGCCGACAAGGCAGAAAGCATCAAACAGTTTTTAACTGAAAATTTTGAAGTGGCCTGTTCCTACCGCTCTGCGGAAAAGGAAGAGGAATATCCCATTCTTTTGAAAAATAATAAGTTTACAGATTCCTTCAGTGTAGTGCTGGAGATGTATGGCGCTCCCAGTCCGGGAGAGTCAGACCCCATGCCGGTGATGGCACCTTTCTATATGATCATCTTCGGCATGATGCTGTCAGACGTCGGCTATGGCCTGCTCCTGCTTCTGGCTTGCCTCTACTTGATATTCATTGCAAAAGTGAAGACAGGTATGATGGGGCAGATGGCACGCATGCTCACTTTGTCAGCCGTTTCTTCAATCATCTGGGGTTTTGTCTTTGGCGGCTTTTTCGGCGATTTGCTGACCGCTGCTACAAATGGCAGAGTGAATTTCCCTGTATTATGGTTTGATCCCATGGGCGATCCCATAAAACTATTAACTTTCAGCATGTTCTTTGGTGCCATCCATCTCTTTGCCGGTATGGCTGTTGATATCCGCAACAGCAAGTTAAAAGGAGACCTCTTCGGCGGACTGGTAAACAATGTCCCCTGGTATCTGATAATTACAGCCGCATTTATGATTCTCGCCGGTCCGCTGGGTTTAATCAGCTCAGCCGGGACAATAGCACTGCTAAGCGGAATCGCCAAATGGATGATCATCGTCGGTGGAGTTCTGATCCTGCTGTTTGCCGGTCACGGAGGCAGCTGGAACCCCATTATCCGTATCGGAAAAGCGCTGCTGAATGTCTACAATAATCTGACCGGTTTTTTGAGCGATATTTTATCTTATTCACGTATCCTGGCCCTGGTTCTTGCAACCAGTGTTATCGCCCAGGTTGTAAATATTTTGGCTACAGGCGGCAGCGGCATAGGGGGAGTGCTTCTTTTTATTCTTGCCGGAGGACTCGGTCATCTCCTGAATCTTGCTTTGTCAGGACTCTCGGCCTTTGTCCACGCTGCTCGTCTGCAATATGTTGAATTCTTCGGCAAGTTTTTTGAAGGAGCCGGTGAATATTTCGCTCCCCTGCGTCGCAAGACCAAATATGTTGAGATCGAGACAGATAAGCTGGAAGCGAAAAAGTGATCATTATGACGGTAAGCTATTACAAGTAACCGTTTATAATTAAATAAGAAATATCAGATAAAGATAATTAGGAGGAAGACTAATGTTTTTAGAGAATCTAGGACCTACCCTGACCATATTGGCGGCATCACTTGCAGCTTTGTTTCCTGGTGTAGGTTCGGCAAAAGGTGTTGGCGGGGCAGGTGAAGCCGCTGCAGGCGTACTGGCCGAAGATCCATCAAAATTCGGCAGAGTCCTGATCTTGCAGGCACTGCCGGGCACACAGGGAATTTATGGTCTCTTAAGCTGGTTTATGATCATGAGTCAGTCAGGTCTGCTGGCTGGCAACTTGGATATAAGCTGGCAGGCAGGTCTGGGATATCTGATTGCCGCTTTGCCGATTGTAGTTGTTGGTTATCTGTCCGCTCTTTATCAGGGAAAAGTTTCGGAAGCAGGCATTGCACTTGTAGCCAAGCGTCCGGAAGAATCCGGTAAAGCCATTGTTTTGGCAGTCATGGTTGAGACCTATGCTATTTTGGCGCTGCTTGCAACCATTCTGGCAGTGTTTAGCATTCAAGTTTAATTGACCCTTTAACGATTAAGGAGTACTTACGTGGAAGGAATCGAGAGAATCACAAATAAGATCCTCGAAGATGCCAAAGCTGAAGCCAGCCGCATGGAAGCAGAAACAGACGATTTCGTGCGCGAACAGCAGGAGAGTGCCAGGAACATGCGCGAGCGGGTTCTTGAAGACTCCAGAAAAAAGGCGGAAGAGGATGCCCAAGCTATGCTCAGACGGGCCGAGAGCCTGGCCTCCTCAGAGCGGAGAAAACGCGACCTGGCCGCAAGCCAGAGTGATGTGCGCCGCTCGATTGACCTTGCTGTAGAAAAACTGCTGAATGCTTCAGCTGAAGAGCGGATTGAGCGTTATCTCAGCTGGATTGAATCTCATAATATAAATGAAGGTGTAATCACCTTATCTGAGCGGGATCAGGAGCTGGCTGATGCTCTGCTGAAGGAGCTGCCGCAAGGTAAATTTACTGTGTCTGACATTCCCGGCAAGATGCGTGGCGGCTTTGTTGTAACACATGGTAATGTTGAGGATAACCTGACCTACGATCTTATTATTCATAATTACATGCCGCGTTTAACCCAGTTGGCACAAGACCGGATTGAGGCGGCCCGGGGCGAAGGAGAGTCCGATGAGTGAGCTTGCAGCAGATAACTTGCTTCTGCCGCCGGTTAAGGATAAGAAAATCGGCTCCTGGAGTTATGCTGCCGGCAGAATTCGCAGCCTGGAAGTTAATCTTTTCGGGAAAGGCGGGCTGGACCGTCTTTATGCCGCTGATAATGACCAGGACCTGCGTCTCTTAATGCAAGAGCATCACTATCCGCAGGAAGAGTTCTCTGTTGCCCTGCGGCAGGAAAGAGTCGAAACTTTCAGACTTTTAGAAGAGGTGGCTCCTCAAGACGGCTACCGTGTTGCTCTGCTGCTTTTTGCTGATGTGCATAACCTTAAATTTATGCTTAAGGAATGGCTGAAGGCAGATAATCGCCGCAGCCTGGACGAAATGTCCCATTTGCTCTTGCAGCCATCCCTGCTTGATCCTGTAAGGCTGAACGAACTCATCTCCGGGACCAGAGACAAAAGTGACGGACCCGGCTGGATTATTCCTTTGATCGCTGCCGGAGAAAAAGCTTACAGCAATTCTTATGAAGCAGCAGCGATCGACCGTGCTCTTGACAAAACAGCACACCGCTTGGCGGCGAAAATGGCAGACCAGCTGAATAATGGCTGGTTTATCCGCTATTTTGCTTTACAGCGGGACCTGATAAATCTGGAAACACTTTTACGCGTCAGATCCCGTTCGCTTTCGGAAACCCTTTATAAGGAAAGTCTGCTGCCGTCAGGCCTGATCTCTGAAGACCTATGGCAGAATCTGTACCAGGCTGAGGATGGGAAAATAAGCATGGCTTTAACCGCCACCCCTTATGAGGATTTTGCTGCCTATGTCGAGAATTACAGCGATGGTGGTCAGGCTGCAAATTTTGTCCGTGACCGCGATCAGCTTTTGATTGATCACATTGAAAAAGGCCGCCATGTTTTGTCCGGGCCTGAGCTTGTTTTGTCCTATGTGCTGGCCCGGGAATACGAGATCAAAAATCTACGCATCGTGGATGCTGCGATTCGCAATCAGCTGAGTCTTGAACAGAGAAACGCGCTGCGACGCGATTTATGGTAAGAGAATAAAGCGAGAAGTGCAATTAATGAAAAATAAAGTTGGAGTAATCGGTGATTTAGACAGTATTATTGGCTTTCGAGCTCTCGGCATGACCGTGATGGCATGTGAAGATAAGAACAGTGCCAATAAAATACTGGAGCAGTGGCAGGAAGAATGCTACTCTATCATTTTTATAACTGAACCTCTGGCGCGTGAGTTAGGCGAAGAAATTATGGAAGAATGGCGCAACACCTGGCTTCCTTCCATTGTAATCATTCCTTCCGCCAAAGAGGAAGCCTGCTTAGGACGCGATACCTTGCGCACAGCTGTGCGCAGAGCTACCGGTATTGATCTGCTCAGTCACATCTAATTAAAGGAGTCGTCATGAATAAAGAAGTTCAAGGTGAAATCATCAAGGTATCAGGACCACTGGTCATTGCTAAAGGTATGCGGGAGGCCGACATGTTCGATGTTGTCGACGTGTCTGAACTCAATCTGATCGGCGAAATTATTGAGATGCATGGTGATGAGGCATCCATTCAGGTATACGAAGAAACTGCCGGTCTGGGTCCTGGTGAAGCAGTAAAATCCAGGGGAACTCCTTTGTCAGTTGAACTGGGTCCCGGCCTGATCGGCGGAATTTTTGACGGTATCCAACGTCCCCTGAATGTTCTGGTTGACCTGGAAGGCAGCAACATTAAGCGTGGTTCTTCTGCACCTGCTCTCAGACGTGACCTGGTCTGGAAATTTGAAGCTCTATGTAAAGCCGGCGACAAGGTTGTCGGCGGTGATGTAATCGGTACCGTTCAGGAGGGCAAACTTCTGCAGCACCGGGTGATGGTTCCCCCCAATATGGCCGGTGAACTGAAATCGATAGAGTCAGGTGACTACACTGTTGAGGATACGGTAGCTGTTTTGCTGGATGATAAGGGTGAGGAACACAAGCTCACCATGATGCAGCGCTGGCCGGTGCGTATTGGCAGACCTTATAAGGAAAAACTGGCCCCGTCCGAGCCTTTGATTACAGGACAGCGTTCGATTGATACTTTTTTCCCGGTGGCCAAAGGCGGCACGGCTATGGTCCCGGGCCCTTTCGGCAGTGGCAAGACTGTCATTCAGCATCAGCTGGCCAAATGGGCGGAAGCTGATGTCGTCGTTTACATCGGCTGCGGTGAACGCGGCAACGAAATGACCGACGTACTCAACGAGTTCCCGGATTTGCTGGATCCTAAATCCGGAGAGTCTTTGATGGAGCGCACTATCCTGATCGCCAATACATCAGACATGCCGGTTGCAGCTCGTGAAGCTTCAATCTACACAGGAATCACCATTGCCGAATATTTCCGCGATATGGGACTGTCCGTATCTTTGATGGCTGACTCCACCTCCCGCTGGGCTGAGGCTCTGCGTGAAATGTCAGGCCGTCTGGAGGAAATGCCGGGTGAAGAAGGTTACCCCGCCTATCTGGGTTCACGTCTGGCCAGCTTCTACGAAAGAGCAGGCATGGTTCGCTGCCTGGGTTCTGAAGACCGTACCGGAATTTTGACAGCAATTGGTGCAGTATCGCCGCCGGGCGGTGACTTGTCTGACCCTGTAGCTCAGTCAACTTTACGTATTGTTCAGGTTTTCTGGAGTCTGGATTCAGATCTGGCTTATCGCAGACACTTCCCGGCGATTAACTGGTTAACCAGCTATTCGCTGTATCAGGATAAGGTTGATCAGTGGATGAATGAAAGCCTTTCACCGGATTTCAAAAAGCTGCGTACTGAAGCTGTAGCGCTGCTGCAGGATGAATCGGAACTGGAGGAGATTGTCCGCCTGGTCGGTCAGGATTCACTGTCCGAATCAGACCAGCTCAAGCTTGAAGCTGCGCGCTCACTGCGGGAAGACTTCTTACACCAGAACTCATTTGACGAAGTGGATACCTTTACTTCCTTAGACAAGCAATTCAGCATGCTCTCTTTGATTATGAATTTCTATTATGAGGCGAGAGAGGCTCTGAAAGCGGAGGCTGATTACTCTGAAATTACCAGATTGCCTGTAAGGGATGCTATTGCCCGCTTCAAAAATGTGCCGGAGAAAGATGTTAAAACTAATTACGATAAGTTAATGGATCAGCTCAGCAGTGAGATGGCTGAGTTGATTGCATAGATTAGCGGAGGACTGCATGGCAAGAGAATATCGCACAATTGAAGAA
>LFSM01000117.1 GCA_001512745.1 Clostridiales bacterium DTU032 | reverse complement strand
GATTGGCTACGAATCAAATCCTGTTAAAAAAATAACTACTTTACTTCGCGTCTCCCAGGAGAGCAATGGCGAAAGTGTATATTTCCAAAAACTTGAAGGTCTTCCCTCGCCAATTGAGTATGCAGCCTTAAAAGAAAGACCGGAATTGCAGCATATGGAATACTTTATCAATCCTAACGGGAGTTTTTTTAGGCTAAGTCAAGGTGAATATAACTATCTGATGGATATCATCCGGGAAGAAAACCCCGTATTAACTTCGGATGTAATCTTCCCCAAATACACGAAAGAAGATTTTCTCAGCGAAGTCTACATGACTGAAGCTAATTATGACATTTTGAATGCTCTGGTTAGAAATAAGAAAAATATAATTCTTCAAGGTGCTCCGGGTGTTGGCAAGACTTTTATTGCTAAGAGATTAGCTTATGCCATGATGGGTGAAGAAGATGGATCCCGTGTGGAAAGCGTGCAGTTCCATCAAAACTATTCTTATGAAGATTTTGTTCAGGGCTATAGGCCTAAAGACGCAGGTTTCAAACTTACTGAAGGTATTTTCTACACCTTTTGCCAAAAGGCTTCAAATCATCCGGACAAGGAATATTTCTTTATCATTGATGAGATTAACAGGGGCAATCTAAGTAAAATTTTCGGTGAATTACTCGTACTGATTGAAAATGATAAGCGCGGACCAAAGCACAAGATAACACTGGCCTATAGTGGCTTATCCTTCTATGTTCCGGAGAATTTATACATTATCGGCATGATGAATACAGCCGACAGAAGCCTTGCCATGATCGATTATGCTCTCCGCAGGCGCTTTAGTTTTGTAGAAATAGAACCTGGTTTCCTGTCTGATGGTTTTCGCAACTATCAAAACAGCCTGACAAATGAAACTTTTGACACTTTGATCGACCAGATCAAGCAGCTGAACAGAGAGATTGCAGAAGACGAATCTCTAGGAAAAGGTTTTAAGATCGGCCATAGTTATTTTTGCGGCTTAGACGCCGATACCTGTACAGATAACCGGATGCAATCAATTGTTAAGTTTGATATACTGCCGACCTTATCTGAGTACTGGTTTGACGAGGCTAAAAAAGTACAAGACTGGGAAAATCGTCTTACCGGAGTTTTTAATGAATAAGAATAAAGGCATCCTGATTAAAAACATCTATTATATGCTTTCTTATGCCTTTAAAAACTTGAAACAAAATAACTATGAAAGTGTTGCTTCAGAGAATTTCGAGAGTGTTCAGGATCTGTTTGCCGCTATATTGTATAAAGGCACAGCTCAGCAGCTAAAACAAGGATTACACCGCGAATATGTTTCGCACAACGAGTCGTTAATATTGATGCGTGGAAAAATTGATCTGCCGGGTACTATTCAAAATCGTATTCAACGTAAACAAAAACTGGTCTGCGAATATGATGAATTGTCGGAGAATAATATCTATAATCAAATTTTAAAAACGACAATCTTATACCTGCTCCAGGATGCTGAGGTGAAGAAGGAGCGTAAGGCTCAGTTAAAAAAATTGCTTCTATTCTTTGACGGCGTTGAGCAGTTGCTTCCCTCAGAAATTCAATGGAGCAGACTGCAATTTCATCGTAATAATATGAATTACAAAATGCTTCTGAATCTATGCTATCTGCTCCTGGATGGAATGCTGCAAACTACTGATAAGGGCAAATATCGTTTAGCAGCTTTTTCAGAAGAGTCCATGTCGTCATTATATGAGAGATTTATTCTTGAATACTATCAGCAGGAACATAGTTACCTCTCGCAGGTGAAAGCAGCAAAGATAAAGTGGGATCTGAGCGATGAAGATATAGCGGAGAACAAAGGCATCCGCTTCCTGCCCGAGATGCAAACTGATACTTTTCTAAAAATGAATGAGCAGATACTGATCATTGACGCCAAATATTACGGAAAAACACTGCAGAATAATTATGAAAAGAAAACTCTGCATTCTTCAAACCTGTATCAGATTTTCACTTATGTAAAGAATCAGGATAAAAATAATACCGGTAATGTATC
>LFSM01000095.1 GCA_001512745.1 Clostridiales bacterium DTU032 | reverse complement strand
CGGTTCCAGGGCAGAAAAGTTTTTAAAAGCATTAGCCGGTGACATGCTACTTTTAATTTCAATCGGGACTATCTGCTCGCCACTTTCGATAAGCAAGTCGATTTCTTTCTGATCGACATCCCGATAATAATATATGTGTGGCACTTTTGCATCATTCCATTTGTTTTTCAGGATTTCAGAAACAACCCAGTTCTCATAAATTGCCCCGTAAAGAGGGCTTGAAGAGAGCTGCGCCTCTGACTCAATTCCAATGAGATAAGAAGCAAGTCCGCTGTCAAGGAAATATACTTTAGGCCGTTTAATAAGTCTTTTCCCGATATTCCGCGACCAGGCTGGGAGCAAAAAAACCATTGCTGAAGCTTCAAGGACATTCAACCAGCGGCCTATCGTTTTTGCATCTACCTGGATGACTTTTGCTAAGTCTGCCTTGTTGAGCTCCTGACCAATACGAGTTGCCAGCAGTCGCACAAATTGCAGAAAAGCTCCAGTATCCATAATATTTGTTATTTCCGCCACATCCCGTTCCAACCAGGTTTGTATATACGATGAAAAGAAATCTGTTGCCTTTAAGTCCGGATGCGTCAATAAGCGCGGAAAGGAACCTCTGAGGATCCGTTGATTCAGGCCGGCAAAGAGAGACTGTATAGCAGGGTTTTTAGATAGGTCAAGCATGTCTTCAAGTTGTGATGGAAAAGGTTTGTGCCGAATACCGATCTCCTCACTTTGTGAGATCCCCTGTAGACGCAAAACCATAACTCTGCCAGCAAGCGATTCCTGTACATTCTTCATCAAGGCAAATACTTGAGAACCGGTGAGCCAGTACAAACCATCTTCTTGCCTCCGATCAACTTCCATCTTTATATAGGGGAAGAGTTCAGGTGCATATTGAATTTCATCAATCAATACCGGAGCCCGGTGCAGCTGCAAAAAGCGTTGCGGTTGCTCCCGGGCGAGCTGTCTCTCCAAAGGATCGTCCAAAGTTACATATTCACGCTCAGCTCCTGCCAAGTGCTGCAGGACAGTTGATTTTCCAACCTGACGCGCTCCGGTCACAAGA
>LFSM01000093.1 GCA_001512745.1 Clostridiales bacterium DTU032 | reverse complement strand
AGCAGCAGGATTGAGGAAATAAAGAACGAGACCGGCAGACCCTATATGCGCTTTGAAATTTTACCGGACACGACTGTCAATGATGCCATGCTTTTTTCTACTAATGGTTTCAGCATTTTTTCCTCAACTTTTCAAAAAGCACCTATAGATTTTTTGGAGGAACTCGGCTTTCCAACCAATGGTGTGAACAGTTTTCAGTATAAAGAGTCAAGCATTTTCATGGACAGCATTATGGGCATTGAATATCTTTTCCGCCCCTGGGATACGGTCATACAGGAAGATGTACGGACGGAGCTTTCCGGCGGCACTAATTACAAACTTTACCGAAATGATTATGCGCTGCCCTTTGGCTTTTTTGTTTCGCAGACAGTAACAGCTATCAATGCAGAGGACCTGCCTGATTCTCCTTATGCTGTGCAAAATCGCCTGAATTACCTGATGGGTGGGTCAGAGCAGATCTTTGAGCATCTGCACTTTTCTCCCTGGCTGAGCGAAGGGGCATATGTGGAGGAAAGAGGCATTAGCGGCGACCAGTTTTATGCACGCAGCAATGATTCTAACTGGGCCTTCCTTTATGCCGTCGCTCCGGAAAGCGGATCCTACTGTCTGGCCTGGGATGATATCAGTGCAGGTATTAAGAATGTCAACGGTTTTTTACGCGACGGAACTGATTTCTTCTATGTCGGCGGCAAAACTAACGGCATGATTGACCTGGGATATGTGGAGGCAGGAGATACCATTCACTTCCGTGTCAATATTGGCAGGAGTGATCAGACGGATGGAGATTTTAAAGCTTATCTGGTCCAGCTGAATCAGACTGCCCTTGAGGAGTCTGTCGCAGGCTACAAATCAGTTTCTCTGGAAAATCAGGAACAGGGTCAGCGTTCCTTTAGTGCTACGGTTTACGCACCGGAGCAGGGTTTTGTTTTCATACCGACATTTGTGCATCCCGGCTGGAAGGTCAAGCTGGACAATGAGCCGGTTGAGGTCACTGCCATCCGCGACAGCTTTATGCTGATCCCGGTTTCTGCCGGTGACCATAAGATCGAAGCTAAGTTTACCCCGCCCGGCTTTTATGCTGGTTTGCTGATATCTCTGCTAACGGCATCTGCCTGTTTGCTTTACTGCTTGCTGAGGAGGAAAAAATCCCCGGCAGCAAGCTCTATTACCATGGATCAGCAAATGCCGGCAGACAAAAAGCCGGAATTAGGGACATTTCCCAAAAGCGGTGATCTTTCACAATAAATCTTAATTATGTATAATTTGACTAAAGCGAGCATGATATTTATTATTGTCTATGGTCAAGTTATGAAAAGAGGTAGCAGATGAAAAATTCAGTATTAATACATGGTGATCTAATATATGCAGCAACGCCACAGGAACTTTCACTACATCCGGATTCCTGGATGCATCTAAAGGCAGGGAAAGTTGAAGGAATTTATGCTAAAAAACCGGAAATGGACGATTGCGAGATCAGAGATTACGGCAAACAGATGATTCTACCGGTTTTTGCTGATATACATATCCACTCGGTTCAGTACGGCCAGCGTGGTTTAGGCATGAATTTAGAGCTTTTGCCCTGGCTTAGCAATTACACCTTTAAGGAAGAAGCGCGTTTTGAGGATCTGGAATATGGCAAGAAGGTTTTCCCGCTCCTGCTTAATGAGCTCTGGTCACTAGGTTCCCTTAACCTCTGTACTTTTTCAAGCATGCATCTGGAATCAAGCCTGATGCTGATGGACATGTATGAAGAGGCGGGTTTCCGCGCCTATGTCGGTAAAGTTAACATGGACTGCTGTGATGAACCCAGGCTAAAAGAAGAGTGTGATATTTCTTTCGCTGACACCAGAGAGTGGCTGGAAAGAAGCAAGCACTATAAAAATGTAAAGCCGATTATTACTCCACGTTTTGCACCTTCCTGTACTGCGCCCCTTCTAAAACATCTTGGCCAGCTGGCGCAGGAACACGATCTGCCGGTGCAAACTCATTTGAACGAAAATAAAGGCGAAATTTCCTGGGTCCAGGAGCTATTTCCTGAATCCAGGAGTTATTACGATGTTTATCGCAGTTACAATCTGAATCCCAAAGGCAAAACAGTTCTGGCTCACTGTATCCACAATTCAGAGGATGAGCTGGAAGCCATGCTCGAGGATGAAGTCTTTGTTGCCCACTGCCCTGCATCAAATATTAACCTGTCCAGTGGCATTATGCCCTTGAGAGAAATGCTGGATGCAGGTTTCAATATCGGTCTGGGTTCTGATATCGGCGCCGGAGACAGACTCTTTATGGGTACTGCAGCAGTTGATGCCATCCGCGCATCCAAATTATATAGCCTGCAAAGCGGAGGCAAGGTCGAGCCTGTCAATTATATTGAGGCTTTTTACCTGGCTACTGCCGGAGGCGGAGCCTTCTTTGGTGATTGCGGAAGCTTTGCTCCGGGCAGCACAGCAGATTACCTGGTTATTGATGATAAATGCTGGCCCGCTTCTGATCGTATCGGTCTGGAAGAAAGGTTGCAGCAATTCCTCTATCTTGGAGGAGCTGAGCAGATTAGTGAACGCTGCATGCGTGGTGAAGTGATCGAAAAACCTTTCCCTGATATCTGCTAAAAATCTGCTTGTAAAAAAATGAAAACTCCCCGTCAGCAGTAAAGCCAGCGGGGAGTTTTTTTCTTAAGAAAAACTGATGATCTAACGGGTGAGTACCCGGCCCGGCCTGTTGCCGGTATGTTTGCCCTTTTCAACAGTCAGCCTGCCGTTTACGAAGACGTATTCGATTCCGCGCGGGTATTGTTGTGGGTCTTCAAGCGTCGCACAATCATTTATGCTTTCCGGATCCAGCAATACAATATCTGCAAAGTAGCCTTCCTTTAAAAAGCCGCGCTGTGGCAAACTGAAAAGCTCAGCTGCTTTTCCGGATACTTTGTAAACAGCCTCTTCCCAGGAGAGCAAGCCCTCTTCGCGTACATATTTGCCGAAAAAGCGGGGGAAGGAGCCATAAGTTCTGGGGTGAGGATGGGCACTGAACAAACCATCAGTACACAGGTTCATTTCCGGCCGCCGGATTAACTGCTTAACATGCTCTTCTTTTCCGAATTTGGTGATGATGCTGATGGATCCTTTCTCGGAATAAATCAGATCCATGGCAACTGTGTAGGGATCTGACTGCCGCAACTCCGCAATTTCATCCAGGCTCTTGCCGAGGACGTCTGCATTCTCTGCGGATGTCACACTGCTGATTAATAGATTTCCGGTTCCGGTGTTGCGACAAAAACCCGTCCAGCCGGGAAGACCATTTTGCATATCCTGCTTCATACGGGCTCTCAGCTGGCTGGATTCCAAACGCGACAGCATCTTATCTGCGCCACCCTCGACTGCCCAGGGAGGCAAAACTACAGTCAGGGTTGTACTGCCGAAAGGATAGGGGTATTGATCAAAAGAAATTGACAGGCCTTCTTCTTTGGCCTCATCCAGCAGCTCCATCATCCGGTCAAATTTATGAAAATTCCACTCTCCCGATACTTTGAAATGAGAAATGTGCCCGCGGCATCCACTGCTGCGACAGATTGCCATGACCTCTTCTATTGCTTCGATTATTTCATTGGCTTCACTTCGCATGTGGATGGCGAAAACCCCGTTATACTCCGGCAGCACAGAACACAAATCCGCCAGTTCGGCAGTATCAGCGTAGATGCTGGGGATATAATCCAGACCGGTGGTGAGGCCAAAACCTCCATTTTCAAGATCTTCTCTCAGCAGTTCTTTCATCTGAGAAAGATTTTCAGAGGAAGGAGCAGAAGGATCGTAGCCCATGGCGCAAAGGCGCAGATTGCCATGGGGAACCATGATACACAGATTTATAGCCGGCTGTGCCTGGCGCACGGCCTCACGATAATTTTTCAAAGTGCGGAAGTGCCAATCGAAATGTTTGCTGTCTCCATCGATACCACTCAGGTACTTTCGCCAGCTTTCAACATGTTCTTCCGGCAGGGGGGCGACTGCAGTTCCGTCCTGACCGGCAAATTCACAGGTTATGCCCTGCAGACTCTTCGGCAGCAGGCAGGGATCATCAAAAACCATGACATCAGAATGTGCATGTGTATCGATAAAACCCGGACTTGCGTACAAGCCGGAACCATCTATGACAAGTTCAAATTCAGGCGACGAACTATCTTGTTTCCTGCTGTCGTCAATAAGAGAAATCCGATCGCCTTTAATCACGATATCGGCAAAAAACTTTTCTTTTTTGCCGCTGCCATCAATTAGCATTACGTTTTTAATCAATGTACTCACAATAAGCCCTCACATTTATTAATAGCCTGCTCGTTGCTTAAAGCATAAGCAAATTTCTGCAAATGCCGCGGTATACTTTAGCGGCTTTCTGCAGCTGTTCAATCTCGATATACTCGTCATCCATATGGCACTGAGTTTCCTTGGAAGGACCAAAGCCATATACGGTCAGGCCGGCCTCACCACCATAGTGGCTGCCATTGGTACAGAAATTGTAGACGCCTTTTATTCGCGGCAGGCCCGCACTTTCCATAGCGTCGAGAATCGCCAGGCTCTCAGGAGAATTCGGATCAGATTTCCAGGCAGGAAAGAAACGCTTTTCCCTGATGGTCTCACCGGTGTAGCAGAGAGCAGAGCTTTCGACCAGGCCAGCTTTAGCTTTGAAATCAGGGATCTTCCGGCTTAGCTGATCGATAACTTTGTTGATAGCATCCAAAATACTGCCGGCACTGTCAGTCGTCAGCGTACGTACATCATAGGTAGCCAGACAACGGGCAGGTACAACAGAGGCTCCGGGATAAGGCTGAGAGCAGATATCCACCAGTTCTATAATGCCCGGACCTAAATCTGCATCATGACCTAATTCCACTTTAGCAATTTCCGGAATCAGTTGAGCCATGTGATAGACAGCGTTGATGCCCTCGGAAGGATTAGAAGAATGGCAGGGCCTGCCAAAACTTTCGATGCGAACTTCCATGCGCCCGCGCTGACCATAGTTAAGCTTTAAGTCTGTTGCTTCACAGATGATCACATAGTCGGGCTTGTATCTTTTGGACATCTCACGTGCGGCCACACCTTCAAAGCATTCTTCATGTACAATGCCACTGATCATTATATCGCCGGCAAAGTCACGACCCTGCTCATGTACGAAATCTGCAACCCCGGCAATCGCAGCAGCCAGAGCTCCCTTCATATCACTGCTGCCACGGCCATAGACTCTGCCGTCTCTGATCTGCCCGCCAAAAGGATCTACAGTCCAGTCTTCAGCTTTAGGGATAGCTACGGTATCGATGTGAGAATCAAAAAGAAGCTTTTTGCCTGGACGCTCGCCCCGAATTATGCCGACAATGCTGCCATAGCGGTCAACATTGATTTCATCGAACTCCAGCCGCGTGAATAAATCTTTAAGAAAATCCACTATGGCCTTTTCCTCACCCGACAGACTGCGAATCTGAAGCAGTTTCGAGCACAGTTTTTCTACATTTACACGCATAAATTCCCTCCAATAGTCACTTTGCGCATTTCATCAAGTCCTTACAGGCGTGATAAATCATTATTGGTCAGATGATTTTTTCACCGGACCAAGTAAATCTTAACACTTCTGCAGCCGGTCGTTTGTGCTGCGGCTTATTTGGCAATCCTTTGTGGCGAGACTATGAAAAATATCGAAGATTCAGCCATTAGAGCTGCCTGCCTCAACAATACAAAAATCATCTATGTTAGACTAAATTGTGAAAAAATTGGATCTTGTTTGTCGTAGGAATTGTCATCTTTATAATATCCAGATTTACCAGGCAGAGGAGAAAATAAGTTTATGAACGAACAAAAATATCCGTCAGAGGAAGAGAGTCCCAATATTGAAGCAATCAAAGATCTTCCGGATACGGGAGAAAAAGATATTGAGAACCAGGTAATCCCGCAATCACCGTTGCGCTATCAAAGCACCGGCAATAATGTGTATCGCCAGCCCCCGCGAGGTCAGGACAATACCCGGGTCTTTTATCAGACGCCTGTAATTCCTCCTTCCGGCGCTCCGGCTGATCAGCCGGCCATACAAGCCGCTTCACGTAAAACACCGGGAGCAGTCGGCTTCGCTTTTGCGGCCTCACTCCTATCCCTCTTTTTGATACCAATGTTTCGTGAGCTTCTGCCTTACTTTCTGAATGCTTATGTTGATCCCATTACCTTTGATCGCGAAAGCTATCTCTTGTATTTTCTTCTGGTGATGATCTATGGCGGAGCAAGTGCCATGTTAGCGGTGCTCGGGCTTATTTTCGCCCCGGTGGGGATGAACAGGGCAAAGCGCTATGGTCTGGAAGGATATGCTCTCGGCTCAGCGACAATTCTGATTTCAATTGTGTCTCTGATCTTGCTTGTAGTCAGCATTATCTATTCACTTGCAATTTATAATATTTTCTAAAAAAATCATTAAAACAATGTCATAAAAAGGAATTTGTTCTGATGGAAATTATTACAGGTAAAACTTACTATCAGGCTCCACCGATTTACCATCTGAGAGATTTGCTCATTGAGGGCCGGAAAAAATATAAAGACCGGGTCAGTGTTGCATACCGCGAAAAAGTAAGTGATAAGGACCTGGTCACAAAGACATATGACGATCTTTATCGCGATATACTGCGTATGCAGGACTCTCTGAGCAAGACCAGCCAAGCCGGCAGCAGAATAGCTGTCATTGGCGATAACAGTTACAAATGGATGGTTACTTATCTCGCAGTTGCCTCAGGCTTCGGCAGCATCGTGCCGCTGGATCGTTTATTGAAATTCGAGGAACTGGGACCCATGCTGGAGCGCAGTAAAGCCTCGGTTGTCGTCTATGACGCACCCTTCCACGAATTGATTCAGTCTTTAAAAAAAGACAATGTCAATATTTCTCATACTATTCTCATGGAAAGCGAAAAATTGACGGAGAAAATGGAAGCTGAGATCAGAAGCGAATACTCAGCTGATTCATCCTTCTGTTTTTTCGACGATTTCATGGCGAATGCAGAGTGCGAAGAAGCGCTTGAATCCGCTGATCCTGATTCCTTGCTCTGGAAGGCTCACCAGGATGATGAAGTTGCCGCCATTCTTTTTACATCCGGCACCAGTTCATCAGCTAAAGCCGTTATGCTGACAGAAAAGAACCTCTGCTCAAACGTGCGTGCTCTCCTTGGCTCCGTGAGTTTTGATGATAATATCAGTGCTCTGTCAATACTGCCCTTACACCATGCATTTGAAAACACCTGTGGTTTTCTGTCCATGCTTGCTATCGGAGCACGTATCAATATCTGTGATGGTCTGCGATATGTATCAAAAAATCTGAAAGAACATCAAAGCTACATTATTATTGCTGTTCCGACTCTTCTTACCAGTATGAAACGCAGCATTGAAAACCAGGCGAAAAGAAGGGGCCAGTATCGTAAATTACGTATGGGCTTGCGTTTGTCCCGAACCTTAAACTCAATTGGCATCGATTTGCGTCGGGAGATTTTCAAGGATGTGCTGGCAGAACTGGGTGGAAAACTTCAGATAATCATCAGTGGTGCCGCCTCTTTGGACAAAGATACATTACGTTTCTTTTCTGCTCTCGGCATTGATGTTTTACAAGGCTACGGATTAACTGAAGCCTCACCGGTGGTCTCAGGCGGCAATACCAAGGTCAACGTTCTGGGTACTGTGGGTCAGCCTATTGCCGGTATTACTGTTGCCATCGATAATGATAAAAAAGGTGAAGCCGGAGAGATCCTTGTCTATGCCGATACAGTTATGAAGGGCTATCTGGACGACGAAGAATCGACCAAGGAGGCTATCGATGAAGCCGGCTGGCTTCATACCGGCGATATCGGCCGCATGGGCAGCCGAAATTCGATCAGCATTACCGGGCGCAGTAAATCTATGATTGTGCTGTCTTCGGGGAAAAAAGTTTTTCCGGAAGAACTGGAAACACTGCTGAAACAAGAAGAGTACATCAAAGATTCACTGGTTTTTGGTCAGGAAACTAATTCCGGCGACGTCATTATCACTGCTAAGCTGGTTCTGGACGAAGAGAAAATCCGCGAGAGAACTGGCAATCATCAGGGAGTCTTGGATGAGGCTGACATTAGTGATGAACTGGCCCTTGTGATTGAGGAGATTAACCGAAGCCTGCCTTCTTTCAAGGGAATCCGTTCCTATTTTTACAGCTTTCAGGACATGATTCATACTACAACGATGAAAGTGCGCCGGGGCATGGAAATGGAAAATTTGCAGTTTCTCTATGAACAGTCGAAAGAGAACTGGCAGGCCCTGCGTGGTGCGAATATAGATAAATTTGCTGCAGCTACTAAAGAAGAATCCCAGGACTCTTCCGGGCAAGAAGGTGAAAAGCCGACCGCAGCAATAGAAGGAAGCTCTGATAAAAAAGAAACAAAATCGGAGAAGAGGACTTCCATCTTAGAGAATATTCGGCTTAAAGAGCTGAAACGTGCCAGGCGCAGGTACTACCGGGATTTGCGCGTGATTAACAGATTGCGTGAAGATATAGAGAAAAGACGTGAACTCCTGGCAGAAGATGAGCGCAACTTGGAAATCTGCGAAGCAGTTCTGAAGCAGCGCTTGAATAAAATCAAGCAGACCCTGGATCTGGATGAATTGGAACTGGGCCAAAATGCTGTCGCAGTGGAATTAGAGAAACTGATTACTTCTTAACGGCTGCTGCAGTCACACCGGCCTTAGGCATCGGCCGGTGCAAAAGTGATCTCGCCGTTTTCCAGGGAAGCAATTTTTGCCAGGGAACAAAGATTATAACCGCCCGCCCGAATTAGTGCGGGTCCTTCCTGGAATGATTTCTCAATTGCAATTCCGATACCGGCAATAGAAGCCTGGGCTGACTCGACTAAATCGATCAGCCCTCTGAGGGCACAGCCATTGGCCAGGAAGTCATCTACGATCAGTACATGATCATCCTCTGTCAGCAGGCGTTTCGAAATAGCAATACTGTATTCTTTCTTTTTTGTATATGAATAAACGTTGCTTTGATGACGGTCGGAAGTCAAGTTTAGCGTGTCGTATTTCTTTGCGAACAGAGCGGGGACGGAAAATATTCTTGCTACCAGTGCAGCAATAGCTATGCCGGAGGCCTCGATTGTCATGACTTTGCTGATAGGCTCATTCTCGAAATAACGGTACCATGTTTCGGCCATGGCTTCGAAGAGTTCTATATCAAGTCCCTGATTAAGAAAACTGTCCACCAAAAGAATGTTGCCGGGCAAGACCCGGCCATCAGCTAATATTCGTTCTTCCAATTTTTTCATGTATTTCTCCCTCTTCAAGAGCAGCTTCAACAAAATTGACTTGTTGTCTTAGTTTGTGACAGAGCTCTTCTTTGCTATTATACTTGAATTCATAAACCAAAAATTCAGTTGGCAACAGGTCCAGAATTTCTTTCAACCGGGGTAAATTCCAGGGTTCATGCTTATCAATTTTTTCGACGTGATAGTAACTCTCTGCATAACGTTCCTCGTAGCTGAGACCTTCCCATGAGGGCAAATCCCGGCTGACGGGGGCATAGGGCTTGCTAAGTGAACTGTGCAGGTGGATGCCTCTAAAAAATGGCAGCAGTTGCCGATGTTGCTTTAAGCAGGAAATAATCCAGTCTGCGCCTTCTTCCTCTGTAGCCAGGGAGGGCCTGGCGCAGAGGAGGTGTCCGGTGTCGAGCATGAAGCCCTTGTTGGGATAGTCTATTCCATCGATTAAAGTCTGGGTCAAAGCGGGGTCAAGCAGATTGAATCCGGCCCACCAAAGATTTTCCATTAAAAAAGCAGGAGCGGGCATTGCTCTTGTTTTCAGTTTTTCTTTGAAGGGACCGAGGATTGCGTTTATCAGTTCTATGGCGCACTTGATTACGGTAGCATCGCTATGCCTGGCCTTGTAGGTAAAAGTTTCATCAAGAGATACCTGTGATACGTGGAAGACCATGTATTCGACTTCCGTTTCCAGCGCTTTGTCCAGCGCGCTTTGATAGAAGTCAATCATATCTTCTCTTTTACTGGCAGCAAAAAAGTTAATCCAGGCCGAACGGGAACCAAAGTCATGATCAAGAAATTCATAATCTTTCAGCCAAAAATTCACCCAGTCGGCAAAGAAGGGCAGGTGCAATCCTACGATATTTTTCCGGGGAAATGTACTCATATCCTTGCCACAGTAAACCAGCTCGAAACCGTCAAGGGCATAGTCCTTTAAGAGATAAAGTCCCTTGTCCGGTTCATAAAAAGAGGAACGTTCAGGTATATCGATGACACTAAGCAGTTTTTTCATAAAACTATCTTAACAGATAGAAAAAATGTGATTTAAAATTCGTATATTTTTGGTCAAATAAACAGAATAGACACTTTCATATTTGCGCAATACATCAAAAAGCAGGCCTGTGGTAATATGAAATAAACTAATGCCAGAGGGGGTTCACCATGCAAACATCTAAACGTATCGGCAAAATGCAGCTTTCTCCTATCAGACGTCTTATACCATATGCAAATGCTGCCAAGAAGAGAGGCATCAAAGTATTCCATCTGAATATCGGCCAACCTGATATCGAAACTCCAAAAGTTTTTATGAAAGCGATCAAAGAAGCGGAGATTGATGTGCTGGCGTATGCCGACTCCCGTGGCTGGGATCCCTTGCGCCAAAGTATGGCTGACTATTACAAGCGAATCGGGGGTGACTTCGAGCTCGAAGATTTCATTATTACCAATGGTGGCAGTGAAGCTTTGCAGTGGGCATTTGTTATCACCTGTGATATCGATGATGAGATCCTGGTGCCGGAACCTTTTTATACAAATTATAATAGCTTTACCGCTCCCTTTACAGTGAGCATAACTCCGATCACTACTCAGGCTGACAAGGGCTTTGCATTGCCTGATGAAGCTAGCATTGTTGAGCTGATTACAGACAGAACACGCTGTATTGCACTGTCCAATCCGGGCAATCCCACTGGTGTGGTCTATACACGTGAAGAAGTAGAAATGATTGCCAAAATCGCAAAAGAGCATGACCTTTTTATAATTGCTGATGAGGTCTATCGGGAGTTCTGCTACGATGGCAAAGAAGCAGTCAGTTTTGCTACTTTAGAAGACGTAAAAGATCGCGTGATTATTGTTGACAGTGTATCAAAGCGCTTTTCTGCCTGTGGTGCCCGTATTGGCTGTATCGCATCCAAAAATAAAGATGTAATGCTGGGAGCACTGAAAATGGCTCAGGGGCGTCTAAGCTCACCGACTCTGGAGATGATTGGTGCCAAGGCACTCTATGATCTGGATCCCAACTACTTTGATCCGATTCGCGAACGTTATCAGAGACGCCGGGATGTAATGATCGACGCCATGGAAAAAATGGATGGTGTAATGATCAAACGTCCGGCAGGCGCTTTTTATGCTATCGCCAGCCTGCCGGTAGATAATGCGGAGAAGTTTGCCATCTGGATGCTCAGTGAGTTCGAACAGGATGGTAAGACTGTTATGGTGGCTCCGGTAGAGAATTTCTACGCTAGCAAGAATATGGGATTGAATGAAGCCCGTCTTGCTTATGTTCTCAAAGAAGAAGATCTGCATGAAGCAATGAAAATACTTGATGCAGGATTAAAGGCCTATCCTGGGCGTACCATATAAAGCTGATTTTTATAAAAGCCTGAAACGCCAGCTCCGGAAAGGGGCTGGCGTTTCGCATTCTCCGATCCGTGGAATAGTTGTTTGTGCAATATAATGTATATACTATATAAACATCATAAAAAATTTGGGGTATATGCATGTTTTCACATTTTGAAGCTACATCTACTTCATCTGATTTATTTTCATTCAATTATATTGAGATTAATGAGCTGGTAGGCAGTATTCCGGGTTTGGAGTCAGCTCAATTGAATCCGGATAAAATAAACCACCTCTCTTCACCACAGGGTCTGGCTGTGGAGTTATCGCTGCCGGGCCAGCGTGACTATTTACTTTGTCTTTACGATATGCGGGAGCTGGAGCGGGCCAAATGGGCTTGGGATTTTGCCATGTATAGTTCTGCCCTGGTAGATAAAATCTGCAAAAAACCTGTATGCGAAAACTCATTTTTAGCTTCAGCCAGCTTTGATTGTATTAATCAGTACTCTTATGTCTTGATGCCGGTGACAAAAGGACTACCCTTAAGCGAATTGAGACAACAGGAAGATTTCTTGCAAATATTTCTTGACTTTGTTTTGCTTTCTTCCATTCCTGTAACTCTGAAAAAAGAATCACGCTTTAGCTTTGTGGACACAGGCCGTGATCAGGATAAATTTTTTCATGAGTTCAAGACTCAATTCAAACGTGCAGAAGATCATTTTTTCAGGCATCGTGAACTGAAAGATATGCCGGTATTTCTAAATAGAATCAAGCACAATTTGCGTAGGAGTGACTTTTTGAAAGATACAATGCAAATGTCTCCTTACACCCTGTCCGGAATCCACCGCCTGAGAGACGGTACACTGCATTTATCGAAACCGCTTTGTCTTGAATACAGCATCGTAGACATCAATCTCTGTGACCTGTTAAGCTTCTACCAGGGGGCAAAAGACACGGTGAAAAGTCTTCTGGTCCATGTCTATTACAATCTTCAGGTTCCCTTGCAGTTTTTCAATCTCTATGCTTTGTACAATTTTATCCGGATAATAGATAATTGGAAATTGCCATATTCAGATTATCACTTCCAACAAATATTTAATGATCTTCTGGAATTCAAGGCTGCCCATAACGATTTTAAAACCAGCATACCTCAATGGTATCGGGAGCCTGTCGTCCTTCCTCAGACTCAAGAATTCCCTTCCCAAGCTAATGTTACCGTTTTATATCTGTGGGAAAATATAAAGGAAATCATGCTATAATATAAAAATAATTTGATATGAAAGGAGCCGCCTATATGTCTAAAGGACCGAGTACTGGCGAAACTTTTCTTAGTGGTATTCGCTTTTATAGAAAAAAGAATCATATGACCCAAATAGATTTGGCAGAGGCTATGGGTGTGACTCAGACTTCTGTCAGTCAATGGGAAAGCGGCAGGAACTATCCTGATATCAAGACCGCGCGAAGGTTGGCAGATTATTTCAATACCTCATTGGACAATGTGCTCAGTCAGAGATCTCTGGAGGAGTTCGAGGATGCCGAACGCTTTTCTTTGAGGCCGGGTGACTATATCGAAAATGCGGAAACGAGTGAAGAACAAGTACTGATTCTGGAGCAAAAACGTTTGTTGTTGCGCATATTTGAAGTTCTTTCTCCGGCTGCCCGCCAGCGGGTACTTGATCGCGCCGAAGCTTATTTCGAAGTCGAGCAGCTATCTGCTCAGGAAAACTTGAAATAATTCAGACAGTTTAATAGCTTTGCTTTTAAGATAAGGCATAGCCACAGTTGCGGCTATGCCTTATCTTAAACCGAAAAACAGTGAAATACTGGCAGATTACTTATTTTACTATGTTATGATAAATAGTAGATTTTCGATCTATTAAAATGTGTATTGCCAACAAGAAGAAATATCTTCTTAGATCAAGCTATCTGGGAAAATTAAAGGAGTAGATATGGCGCAAGTTTTGTTAGGCAAAGAAGTTGCCGACGTTTTGACAGAAGAATTGGCAGAGCGGGTTGCTGTGCTAAAAACTAAGGGTGTTGAGCCTTCTCTGGCTATCGTACGATTAGGCGATGAGCCGGATGACCTTTCCTATGAACGTGGTGCTCTTAACCGTGCTGAAAAAGCAGGTGTGAAGGTTAAGGTTTATGAGCTGCCGCGGGATCTGTCACAAGAGGGCCTGGAGCAAGTTATCCGGGAGATCAATCAGGATGATTCCCTTCACGGATGCCTAATATTCCGTCCCTTACCCCAACAGATCAATGAAGGAAAAATTGCCGAACTACTTGCGCCGGGCAAGGATATAGATGGTTTTACCGATGGCTCTCTGCTAGGTGTTTTTAAAGGTGAGCCGAGCGGCTTCGCTCCCTGTACTGCTGAAGCAGCTATCGCCATCCTTAAGCACTACCAAGTAAAGCTTAGCGGAGCACGCGCCGTTGTTCTGGGCCGCAGCCTGGTTATCGGCAAGCCGGTAGCCATGATGCTGCTGCAGGAAAACTCCACGGTTACAATTTGTCACAGCCGCACTAAGGATATAGCAAAAGCAGCTAGAGAAGCAGATGTCTTGATTGCAGCTGTGGGACAGGCTAAGATGGTTACCCCGGAATTTTGCAATCCCGGACAAGTTATTATTGATGTAGGGATTAATGTAGACGAAGAAGGCAAATTGACAGGCGACGTGGACTACGACAATGTTGAACCGCTGGTTAAAGCAATTACTCCGGTGCCGCGCGGTGTTGGTTCAGTTACGACATCTATTCTGATGAAACATGTTGTTGAAGCGGCAGAACGCACCCGGGATTAATCGCTGAGACTGAAAGGCTTAAGTTGAAAATTAATTGACGAAAGCGCCGGACCTTTGTATAATTCCAATGCTATGCGTATGGATGTCCCTATCCTGATGGGACTTGACATGCTTAGCAGATGCCGATCACATTGATCTTGATCTATATACGTGAAGAGTCAGACAAAGCAGACAAGTAAGAGGGATGCTAAGAGACTTTTTGCTTTGATGAAAGGAATGAATTGAATGAAGCGGACCTACCAACCTAAGAAAAGACAACGCGCACGCGAACACGGTTTTCGTAAGCGTATGAGAACGTCATCAGGCAGAAATGTCCTGAAACGCCGTCGTCGCAAAGGCCGTAAAGTGCTAAGCGCCTAAATTGATTTCTTGTGCCGACCTATGAGAAGCTCAAAAGAAATATTGATTTCACACGAGTGTACCGCCGTGGCCAGCATTACAGCGGGCGCTATCTCGTGCTGCATGCTTTTAAGCGAAGAGAAAAAGAACAAGATGCTCTGCCCCGTGTAGGTTTTGCTGTCGCAAAAAAGACTCGGAGCAGTGTGGAACGTAATCGCATGAAACGCCTGTTGCGTGAGGTTTTTCGACTCAGTGAGCCAAAGCTTCTTCCAGGTAATGACATTATCGTAACAGCTCGCTGGCAGGATCTGGAACCGGATCAGAAGACATTACGCAAAGAGCTGCTTTATTTGCTCAGGAAGATGGAGCTGACTAAAGAAGCATAAGACAGCCCGCAGAGGGGATTTGCAATAGTGAATAGCAAAGTGACCGAAAATAAAACGCCGCAGCAGAAATCTTTGGCTGCGCGTTTTATCTTGCGATTGATTACTTTTTATCAAAAAGCAATATCACCGCAAACACCTGCCTGCTGCCGCTATACTCCCAGCTGCTCTAATTACGCCAAGGATGCGATTACGATACATGGAGCATTCTATGGCAGCCTTTTAGCAGTTTGGCGCATTTTGCGCTGTAATCCTTTCGGCAAAGGCGGCTATGACCCTGTACCTGAGAAAACAAAGCTTTGTACATGCAAAGAAGGGTCTAAGGGCAGAATAAGTTTGTCTAAACATTAAATGAAACCAAGGAGTTTTCAAGAATGATAAGTTTTGTTCCAGTACAGCTAGCTCTTTTAGACCCGCTATATAAATTATTTAGCCTGATTCTGAGCAATCTATATGTGTGGATAGGCAACTATGGTCTCGTAGTTATCTTTTTCACCATTGTCGTCAGAGCTCTTCTGACTCCTGTAGGTTTGCGCTCCCAGCGCAATATGCTGAAGCAGCAATTACTGCAGCCAGATATCCAGGAAATTCAGCGACGCTATAAAAAGAATCCCGAACGTCAGCAGCAACTGACCCAGGAACTGTATAAAAAGCATGGTGTGTCCATGGCCGGCGGCTGCATCACATCGATGATTCCCCTGCTGATTATCTGGCCTTTGATCTACATCTTCCGCTCACCTTTACGCTGGGTAGGCAAAGTTCCTGTCGCTAACCTGCGCCTGATTGCAGGGCTTTTACAGGCAGAGGGCCTAATGACTGAAGCACAGGTAGGCCAGGTTGCCCTGATGGACATTCCGGTAATTAATGGTTTACGTGAGTCAGCCTCAACTCTGGCAACTTCAGTCGAGAATGGCTGGATCCGTCTGGATCAGATCGTAAACACACGCTTCTTAGGTATGGACCTTGCACGGACGCCCTCCTGGAAGCCCTCTAACTGGTTTGGGCCTGAATGGCGCACATGGCTGCCTTTGCTGATTCTGGTGATTATAACTATCTCATCTTACTTTCTGCAAATGTACATTGCCCGCATCAGTACTCCTTTCCCCAAACAGACAAAGGAAGAGAAAGCCCGCGAAAAGAATAATCCTGCCAAGAGTGGGCAGACACCTGACAATCAGATGGCCGGAATGGGCAAAAGCATGCAAATCATGATGCCGCTGATCATGCTTTACACAATGTTCACCTTCCCTGCTGCAATGGGTCTTTACTGGCTTTTCCAGAATCTGATGTATTTGCTGCAGTCGTTAATAGGCTATCAGTTCTATGTTAAGCCCTTAAGGGGTAAATTAGCTGCAGAGGCTGCTCCGTTGCCGCGCAGAGCTCAGGAAGTGGTTTCTGCTGCTCCCGGACAAGGAGAGAACAAACAAGGATCCTTTGCAGACCGCATTAAAGAAATGTTTAAAAGAGGCAAATCGGAATAGAAAATTCATTCAATTTTACAGCAGGGTTTTGTGGTGAACCTGCTGTCTATTTAGGAGGACACCATGGCTAGAAACAAGTCAATCGAAACATCCGGCAGAACAGTTGATATTGCTGTTGATAGAGCATTAGATGAGCTTAAAGCCCGCAGAAATGAAGTAGAAGTAGAAGTTTTAGACGAGGGTGAGATCGGTGGTTTGCTCGGTTTTGGACGCAGACCTGCACTGGTACGGGTAAGCCTGAGGGCCGCTGTAGAAGAAGTCGATAATCCCGATGACTTCGATGACGACGAGGCGGACAGCGAAGAGGCTGAGCTTCTGGAATTTGATGAAACTGACAGGGATCAGGCAGATGCAAGTACTGAGCGTGGTTTTGCTGCTGCTGAAAATGCAGTGCTGGATTATTTCCAGGATGTTCTCTCCGGCATTGGCATTCACGGCAGAATAGATTCTTACGTAGACGGAGAAGGAAGTCTCCATATCGATGTTAGCGGATCAGACAGCGGTGCAGCTATCGGACGGCACGGTGAAACCCTTGATGCTTTGCAGTATCTGGCCAATGTAGTCGCCAATAAATACGTCGACGATTATCTGCGTGTCGTGGTAGATGTTGCGGGCTATCGCAAGAGGTCTGAAGAAAGAATTCAGGATCTGGCTAATCGCACAGCAGATAAAGTCATGGCCAGCGGCCGTGAAATGAAGCTAAAACCCATGAACCCGGCTGAAAGACGTCTGGTTCATATGTGCCTGCGTGAGTATCCGGGTATCGTTACCTACAGTGAAGGCAGAGATCCTCGAAGACATATAGTAGTGGCACCAAGTGATGGTGTTGAAGTTATAGATGACAAGAGAGAATGAAAATTTAGCAGAGCAAAAGCTGGCAAATCAGCAGCCTGAAATTGATACGATTGCTGCTCTTTCAACACCGCCCGGCCAAAGTGGTCTGGCGGTGCTTCGTCTTTCAGGACCTGATGCCGCTTCTATCTGTGACCTGCTCTTCCGGCCTTACGGCGATAGATTTCCTCTGCCCTCAGGGATGGAAGGCTACACCATGGCCCCCGGTATCTGGGCTGAAATCGATGAGGTAGTTCTGGCAGCTTTCCGAGCCCCTCATTCCTATACTGGAGAAGATGTCTATGAAATATCCTGCCACGGCGGCAATGCCGTGCGACAGGCCATTTTGGACAGCCTGATCAACAATGGCGCACGTCTGGCTGAAGCCGGCGAGTTCAGCAAAAGAGCCTTTGTCAATGGCAAAATGGATCTGGCACAGGCGGAAGCTGTAATGGATTTGATCCACGCTGAATCAGAACAACAGACTAAGCTGGCCTTTTCCCAGTTGCGTGGACGTCTGTCACAGGCAATGAGCTTTGAGCTGGATAAGCTCTACAATATTCTCGCCTTCCTCGAAACCCTTATGGATTGGGATGAGGAGGAGGCGCGTCCGGAGGACCGGCTTCAGGTAAGCCGGGATCTGGCCTCTTCCGAGGAAAGTCTGAAAGGGCTGGCAGACAGTTTCCGTTATGGGCGTATAGTTCGTGAAGGTCTTTCCATCGTAATTGCCGGGCGTCCTAACGCCGGCAAGTCCTCCCTGCTCAATGCCTTGACCGAGCATGACCGTGCCATAGTGAGCGATATACCCGGTACAACACGCGATACGATCGAAATTGATCTCAACATGGGGGGCTATCTCCTCCACCTGACTGACACAGCCGGTTTAGCAGTTGAATCGGATGATCCGATTGAGCAGGAAGGGATTAAGCGCGCCCAGGAAGCTTTACAAAGTGCAGAACTGGTACTTTGGGTTTTGTCTCCGCCGCTGGGAAGTCCCGCTGAACTTCAGGATGAAATAAATGCCATCAAAGCTATACAGTCCCGGGGTCAGAAGATCCTGCTGATTTTGGGAAAAGATGATTTGCGTGCTACTGTGGCTGCAGAGGAAGATCCCGCCAGCTTTGCTGCTCAATATCTGGCAGATGTACCGACTATAGCCTGGTCTGCAAAGCGCGAAGAAGATCTGGTATCTTTGCGCAATATACTCTTTAATTTTATTGAAAATGACAAACTGGAGACAGAAATAAGGATGGATGCTCCGGCAGCAAGGTCCTCTGAATCCGGCATCCAGAGTCAAACGTCAGCAGCTATTGTTACTCACTCCAGACATAAGTCGCTGGCAGATAAAAGCTTGAAGCAGGTGACCGCAGCCCGCGAAGCGGTCGACGCTGGTCTGTCCTATGATTTGATCGCAACTTTGCTTCGCTCAGCTGTCGAAAGTTTAGCTGCAATGACCGGAGATGATGTTTCTGAAAAATTGATCGATACCATTTTTTCACGCTTTTGCATTGGCAAATAACAATTAGCTTCTAAAGCAGGCAGCTGGCTGCTTTAAATAGTAAACAAAAAGATAATTATGACTACTCTTCAACAAGCAATAAATAAAAAGAATACTTTTCTGGCGGACAGTGTCGATATAATCGTAGTCGGTGCCGGCCATGCCGGTTGTGAAGCCGCTCTGGCAGCGGCTCGTCTGGGTAAGACCTGCATACTCTTCACAATGACGCTGGACAGCCTGGCCAATCTGCCCTGTAATCCAAATATCGGTGGCACTGCCAAAGGACAGCTGGTGCGTGAAATTGACGCACTCGGCGGCGAAATGGGGAAAATTGCCGACCGCAATATGATTCAGTTCCGCATGCTTAATGCCTCCAAGGGACCGGCGGTAATCTCTCCGCGGGCTCAAATGGATCGCGTTCACTATCAAAGAGATATGAAGGGCGTACTGGAGCGGGAAAAGAATCTGCTGCTGGTACAGCATGAAATTGTTGATGTCCTCCTTGCAGACGATGATGGTCCGGGCTTGCCGCAAGTCGCCGGTGTCATGTCATCTACCGGCGGCATTTATCAGGCCCCTATCGTGATTCTTGCGCCGGGAACCTTTCTGGATGCCAGGGTGATCATTGGGGATGCCATTATAGATTCCGGTCCTGATGCTTTGGCCCCATCCCGTGGCCTGGGCAGGTCTTTAATCGAGATGGGTCTGCCCACGAGAAGATTCAAAACCGGAACTCCCGGCCGCTTCCATCGTCGCAGCCTGCATTTGGATGAGATGACGCTGCAGGACGGTGATGAAATCCCGCGTCCTTTTTCCTATGAAAATGATGACAAACCTGAATGGCAGCCGCGAGCAAATATTCCCTGCTATCTGACCTGGACAACAGATGGAACCAAGCAGATTCTAATGGATAACATACATCGTTCACCGCTGTTTTCAGGTCTGATTGAAGGTATCGGTCCACGCTACTGTCCTTCGATCGAGGACAAAATCGTCAAATTTCCTGATCATGACCGTCATCATGTTTTCCTGGAACCAACAGGTCTGGATACTGAGGAGTACTATGCTTCCGGCTTGTCATCCTCGATGCCGGAAGAGGTTCAGCGCGGTTTGCTAAAGACCGTTCCCGGCCTGGAAGATGCTGAAATGATGCGCCCGGCTTACGCCATTGAATACCTCTGTGTAGACCCGACCGTCCTGAAACAGACACTGGAGCTGAAGTCTATTGACGGTTTGTTTCTGGCAGGTCAGATCAACGGTTCCTCAGGCTATGAAGAGGCAGCCGCTCAGGGCCTGGTCGCAGGTATCAACGCCGTGCACAAACTGGACGGAAAAGCTGACTTTTTTGTTGACCGCTCAGATGGTTATATCGGGGTTCTGATCGATGACCTGGTGACCAAAGGTACCAACGAGCCTTATCGTATGATGACCTCCCGTGCTGAATATAGATTATTGCTGCGCCAGGATAACGCTGACCAGCGCCTCACGCCCAAAGGCTATGAAATCGGCTTGATTTCCGAAGAGAGATATCAGCAATTTTTGAAAAAACAAGAAGCAGTCGAAAGCGAGATTGAACGTCTCAAAAGTACAAGAGTTGAAAAATCAGACTTGTCTGACCGTGTCTTGCTGGCAATGGACAGCACGCCGCTGAAGCAGTCAGCCAGTCTTTATCAGCTGCTAAAACGCCCGGAGGTGACCTACGAAGGTCTGGCCGAAGCAGATCCCGAAAGACCGGACTTGCCGGGATCGGTTATTGAGACGCTTACGATCCGGATCAGATATGAAGGTTACACACGCCTTGAGCACGAGCGTGTGGAGCGCTTCCGCCGATTGGAGCACAAACGCCTGCCTGAGGGAACTGATTACATGAAAATATCCGGCTTGCGTCTCGAAGCCCGGCAGGCTCTGAATAAGCGTCAGCCGAGCTCAGTTGGTCAGGCCGGCCGCTTGTCAGCTGTGTCGCCCGCAGATGTTCAGGTACTTTTAGTGTATTTGGAGCAACAGTCACGTCAGCGCGATCGTCAGGAGGCAGTCAGTGAAAAAACAGACGATTGAGCACGCTGCTGAGAGAGCCGGTCTTGAATTATCACCCCAGACAATAGAGCAAATTCAGCTGTTTATTGCTCGCCTTTTAGAAAAAAACAAAGTGATGAATCTGACGGCGATTACTGAAGAAGAAGAAATCGCCGACAGCCATCTGCTCGACAGTTTTATGCTCCTGCCTTACCTGCAGGGTGATAGTATAATTGACGTCGGCAGCGGAGCCGGATTTCCCGGCATGCTGGTAAAACTGCTGCGACCGCAACTGAAACTGGTACTCCTGGATTCCACGAAGAAACGCATCAGCTTTCTGGAAGAGCTGATTGACGAACTGGGACTGACACAGATCACGGCTGTCCACTGTCGCGCAGAGGAAGTGGGCCATATGCCTGAATATCGGGAAAAATTCGATATAGCCGTAGCGCGGGCTGTGAGTTCCCTGGATATTTTGCTTGAATTATGCCTTCCCCTGGTCAAAGTCGGAGGCAGCTTTCTTGCCATGAAAGGCAAGGATGATGAGCTCAAGCTGGCAGAGACAGGAATTCCTCTGTTGGGGGCTGGAAAAGCCACGGCTGACCACTATCTTTTGCCCGGCACGGATCTACAAAGATCCATGGTGATTGTGCCTAAGGAAAAGTCCACAAAACAACGATATCCACGACCTTTTGCCGCTATTAAGAAGTCCCCTTTATAAGCTGATCTATGCTAAAATAGTAATAGATATTGCCGTCTTTTTTTACGCTCTTTTTTAGTAAAGAATGACTTGTATTAAGGAGGCCTAAATGGCAGAAAAGGGAAAAAATTCCTATCTGGACAGAGAAGCTGCAGTTGATCAAGCATTCCAAAATCCAGACAACGAACCCATCCCCGTAGATATAGATCATGAGATGCGCCAGTCTTTCATTGATTATGCGATGAGTGTAATTACCGACCGTGCACTGCCTGACGTGCGAGACGGACTTAAACCCGTACACAGGCGCATTCTCTATTCAATGTATACGCAGGGTTTTACCTATGACAAGCCCTACCGCAAGTGTGCGACTACAGTCGGTGATGTGCTGGGACGTTTCCACCCGCACGGTGACGCATCTGTTTACGATGCTCTGGTGCGGCTGGCGCAGGACTTTTCCATGCGCCATCCTCTGGTAGATGGTCATGGCAACTTCGGTTCACGTGATGGTGATCCGCCGGCAGCCTATCGTTATACAGAAGCACGTCTGACCCGCCTTTCGGGTGAGATGATGAAAGACCTCAACAAAGACACTGTTGATTTCCAGCCTAACTATGATGACAGACTGGAAGAGCCGATGGTTCTGCCTGCGGCTTTCCCCAACCTGCTCGTTTCAGGTTCAACCGGAATCGCTGTCGGAATGACCACTAACATTCCACCGCATAATATGCGCGAGGTGGTTGCCGGTACCATTCATCTGATAGACAATCCTGACGCAGACAATGACGATCTCATGGAGTTCATTCCCGGACCGGACTTTCCGACTGGAGCTCAGATTATAGGCACTTCCGGCATCCGTTCGGCTTACCGCACAGGTCGCGGCAGAATAGTTGTCCGCGGCCATACTGAAATTGAGGAAATGCGGGGCGGACGTTATCGCATTTTGATTCATAGCCTGCCCTACATGGTCAATAAAGCGCGCTTGATTGAGCGTATTGCTGAACTGGTCAAAGACAAACGGATAGATGGCGTTTCCGACGTCAGAGATGAATCAGACCGTCATGATCAGGTACGCGTTGTTGTTGAACTGAAACGCGATGCCACACCTATGGTCGTGCTGAATCAACTCTATCGTCATACCCAACTGCAGGATACTTTCAGCGCGATCATGATTGCTTTGATTGAGGAGAACGGAAAATACGTTCCCCGCCTCCTGTCTCTGAGAGATATTCTGGGGCATTTTATAGAACACCAGCGCTCTGTGATCAGCAGGCGAACGAAATTCGACCTGGACAAGGCTGAAGCGCGCCGCCATCTGGTTGAAGGTCTGCAGCTGGCTATAGACCATATTGATGAAGTTATCAGGATCATCCGGAGCTCTGACGACGAGGATCACGCTAAGGCTCGCCTGAGTGAACGTTTCGGATTATCAGAAAAGCAGTCACAGCATGTTGTTGACATGCGTCTGGGGCGGCTGTCCGGTTTGGAACGTGAGAAACTTAATGCTGAGCATAAAGATCTGACCGAAAAGATTGACTACTACAACAGAATTCTGAGTGAAGACAGTCTGATGCGTCAAATCATGAAAGAGGAACTCCAGGATATCGCCAACAGATTTGGTGATGAGCGGCGCAGTCAGTTTGAATTCAGCGATGAGTTTGATTTGGATGACGAGTCCCTGATTGAAGATGAAGATGCCGTGATCACTCTGACTCATGCCGGTTACATTAAGCGTATGCAATTGGATGAGTATCGTTCACAGAGGCGTGGCGGCCGTGGCGTTAGCGGTATGCAGACGCGCGAAGGTGATGTCGTTAAGCAAATTCTTACGACGACAGCACTCAAGACCATTCTGTTTTTTACAAATACCGGCCGGGTCTACAGGCTGAAGAGTTATCAGATACCGGAGTCGAAACGACAGGCGCGTGGTCTGCCGATCGTCAATCTTTTACATCTCGAACCTGAAGAGAGCGTTGTCGGCATGCTTGAAGTTGACAATTTTGATGATGACAGCTATCTGATCATGGCCACAAGTTTAGGCCAGATCAAGAAAACCGCCATGTCTGAGTATGCCAATGTTCACAAAGGCGGCATCATCGCGATTGCGCTGCGTGAAGGCGATGAATTGATCGGGGTTGATCTGGCGGATAACGGTTATGACATCATTTTAATCAGCCGCCAGGGACTGGCAATACGTTTCCCCGAAAGTGATGTCCGCGACACCGGCAGGAACACTATGGGCGTAAAGGGAATGAACCTGTCTGATGATGATGAGGTTATCAGTTCTCTCTGTGCCAGTTGCGATGATACAATTTTGGTTGTTTCGGAAAACGGTTTCGGCAAACGCAGCGCAATTGAACAGTACCGTCCGCAAAATCGTGGCGGCAAGGGTTTAATCACCTATAAAGTTACACGCAGAACCGGCGAGCTGGTTGAAGCTGCTTTAGTCAATGACTATCAGGACATTCTGCTGGTCAACGACAAAGGAATAATCATACGTCTGGCCACTGATGAAATCCCGATACTGGGACGCTCGACATCCGGTGTGACTCTGATGCGCAGCAGTGATGGCAAAGTGGTCAGCATGGCTGTGGTTGAACATGAAAATGTCGAAGAAGAGACGGATCCTGAGTCCGCTTCCCTGACAGAAGTTAAGAAAGACCACTATGAGGCCGACGGTGAGTCCGGGGAGGCTGAGACCGGGGTCAGTCCGGATCAGGAATAAAACAAAAGCACGGAGCTGCCCTTTAAGGCGGCTCCTTTTTAACTATGCAAGCTTAATAAAGGAGAGGGAAATACGATGCAGGATATCTTTTTTGAAGAAGAAAAAATGACAACATTGGCTCAACGTAAACGTTCGGAAGTGCCTGTAGCAGAAACCTGGGATCTGACAGCAATTTATGCCGACGACAAGGCCTGGGAAGAAGCTTTTAAAGAATTAAGCGGTCAGGAGGCAACTATCCTTTCTTATCGGGGAAGATTAGCTGAATCAGCTGATACGCTCTATTCTGCACTTATGATGATGGAGGATCTAGGCTGTGAACTGGGCAAGCTTGCAACCTATGCTATGCACGCCAGCGATGCTGACACTGCAGATCAGGATGCTCTGGGACGCAAGGCCAAACTGATGCAGGTTTTTGCCGGTCTGCAGGGTGCCATGGCCTACTTTGAACCGGAGATAGCAAATCTTTCGGAAGAGACGGTCGGACAGTTTATGCAGGAAAAATCTGAATTGAAAGATTTCCGGCATTATTTCGCTGAGATGAGGCGGGTGAAGAAACATCAGCTGTCCGAAAAAGAGGAAGTCCTGCTGGCGAAAGCTTCACAGATTTTCAATGATCCCAATCAGACCTTTGATGTCCTGTCCGACACTGACATGACTTTCCCCGAGATCAAAGATGAAAAGGGGCGCACGGTAGAGATGTCACATGCCCGCTTCGGCACCTACATGGAAAGTCGCGACCGCCGCGTACGACGGGATGCTTTCAGCAGTATGTATGAATCATACGGCCAGTTCCGCAACACCTGTGCTCAGACCCTGGCCAGCCAGATTCGTGTTAACACTTATATGAAAGATGTTCGCGGCTTTAGCAGCGGGCGGGAAGCTGCCTTGTTTGAAAATAATATTCCGGAATCTGTTTATGACAGTTTGCTTGAGGCGGTTAACGCCAGGCTGCCCTTGCTGCATCGCTATGTGCGCCTGCGCAAAGAAGTCATGGGCCTGGACGAGATTCATTCTTACGACCTCTATGCCCCTCTGGTTAAAGACGTCGACTTCAAGTTTAGCTTTGAAGAAGCTCAAGAACTCATCCTCAAGGCCTTACAGCCTTTGGGCCCCGAGTATCTGGCAGTATTGGAAAAGGCCTTTTCTGAGCGCTGGATTGATTACGCAGACAATGCCGGTAAACGCTCAGGAGCCTATTCCGGTGGCGCCTATAAAACCAGGCCTTATATTCTCATTAGCTGGCAGGGTACTATGGACAACGTCTATACACTGGCTCATGAGCTGGGTCACAGCCTGCACTCCTGGTTTACCCGTGAGTCACAGCCATATCAATATGGTGATTACTGTATTTTCCTTGCCGAGATAGCCTCAACCACAAATGAGAATTTGCTGACGGAGTATCTCTTGAAGACTGCAGAAGATGACAAGATGAAGGCTGCCGTGATTAACCATTATCTGGACGGCTTTAAGGGAACGGTTTTCCGCCAGACACAGTTTGCTGAATTTGAACACATTATCCATCAGGCAGATGAGAGTGGAATACCGCTGACTGCCAGCTATCTGACAGAGAACTACGGAGCACTGAACCGTCGTTACTATGGTTATGATCTGACCTTTGACGAAGAAATAGCACTGGAATGGGCGAGAATACCACACTTCTACTATAACTACTATGTTTTCCAGTACTCAACCGGATTTTCAGCAGCTACGGCCTTTGCTGAGATGATAAAAGAAGAAGGCGAGCCGGCAGTAGAACGCTACCTGAACTTCCTTAAAGCAGGATCATCCGACTGGCCGATAGAGGTTCTGCAGACAGCAGGCGTCGATATGACAAAACCAGATCCTATCCTGAAAGCACTCGATACTTTTGAAGCCTATCTGGAAGAGTTTGAGCGCGTACTACTCTAAAAGTATTTATGAGTATATACATGGGGGGTTCGCAGCTTGAGTTGCGAACCCTTTTTTTGCAGACATGTAACCTGGGCGACAGCGTAAAAATCTCATTAATGTAATAATATTTATCCCTCAGATGACAGCTAATTTGACAAGTCAGGCTACTGATACAAATTATTTCACTGAGGCTAATAGCCGGTCGGATTTGCATATATGTATAAGTATTGCAATATCGGCCTTTGAGCACATCTGAATCATGTATAAAACTGGATTTCACAGCTTTTTTCTTGTGCAAAGTGTGAAAATAGCAAATTTTGGCAAGATTCGTGAAAATTGAGTTGACAGATTGATTCACGCTTGATATCCTAGCTAAGCGCCTTAAAAAAGAGAGGCGCGTCGGATCTTGAAAATTGAACAGTGCAAACACAAAGACGGGTCCTGAAGATTCTATAAAAATAGAGTTAGACGGAACGGACAATTAATTTAAGTAAATGAGCCAAAAGGCTCTCAAATATATTTGAGAGTTTGATCCTGGCTCAGGATGAACGCTGGCGGCGTGCTTAACACATGCAAGTTGAACGAAGCT
>LFSM01000030.1 GCA_001512745.1 Clostridiales bacterium DTU032 | reverse complement strand
TTCCCGCCTGCAAGACGGCCTTCTTATCCGACAGACCCGCAGGCATTAAAATAACTTAACAACTTAGGTGCCTGGCACTAGAGTGACTGGCACCACCAAAGACCACCAAAAAAAGATGGCACCATCAAAGAAGAGGTATACACATGGACGAGAAAGAAATCAAAACTTTAACTGACATTGGCAGAGACTTTATGAAATGTCCGGTCTGGAGCGAAACTCTGCTTTCCGACCAAGACAAGAAACTTCCTCAGCCGGAACTCTATCATGAGGCAGACACGGACAGCGAAGTATTACCTCTGCCTCGCAACTTCGAAGATTTGGATCTGAATGAGAACCTCTTCGACCTTTTGTGCAGCAGGAAATCAAGGCGCGTTTACACAGAAGAAGCCCTGTCCTTGCTGGAACTGTCCTTCCTCCTCTGGAGCGCCCAGGGAGTAAAAGGCCGGCGCGGCGAAAAATATGCAACCCTGCGTACTGTACCCAGCGGCGGCGCCAGGCACGGCTTTGAATGCTACGTAGAAGTGACCCGCGTAACAGGACTTGAACCCGGGATATACCACTATCTTGCAGGCAGCCATGCACTCGAACTCAGAAACAGGCAAACTGAAGAAGAACGCCTCCAAGCTCTAGCGGGACAAAAATGGGCAGCCCGCGCACCCGCCATCCTGTACTTTACCGCAGTACCTTACCGTTTCGAATGGAGATATACAATCCATGCCCACCGCATCGCCCTGGTCGACTTAGGCCACGTCGGCGAAAACCTCTACCTGGCCGCGGAAGCCCTAAAACTTGGAACCTGTGGAATCGGCGCCTTTACACAGAGCCACTGCGACAAGGTCCTCAAGGTCGACGGTGACAATGAATTCACCGTTTACCTGCAACCTGTCGGCAGGGTCAAAGACCGCGAAGAAAGCGAAGAAGCGGCTTTTTATTCCTTCGTAACCGAGGAAGGCTTGTAAGCTGTCTCTTATACACATCT
>LFSM01000091.1 GCA_001512745.1 Clostridiales bacterium DTU032 | reverse complement strand
TCGGGTTCTTCCAGGATGTTACCGAAGGGCATTTGGGCCAGCAGCACCCAGTCCTCGGGGATTTCGAAGAGTTCGCGCACGGCGGCGTCGATTACGGGATTGTAGTGCTGCAGGTTAGCGCCGATGTCGAGCTCGCGCAGGGCCAGCCAGATGCTGTGCTGCAGCATACCGTTCGACTGATTGGCCCAGACCGGGAAGTTTTCGGCATAACGGGGGAAGTTGGCCTGCGTCTCTTTGATAGTTTTTTCGTCATAATAAAAAAGGACGGTGCCGTAGGCGGCCTTGAAGCTGTCGATCTTTTCGCGCTTGACTTTGCCGCCGAAAACGTCATAGATGGCATCCCAGAGTTTATCCTGGTACTCTCCCATGGCTACGACGACACGCTGGCTTTGGAGATTAAAGGCGTCGGGCACGTTTTGCACCACGTCATCAATGGTCTGCAGGATTTTTTCCTCAGATACCGGAAGATTCCGGTCAATTTCGTAATAAGATCTTCGTTTTTTCAAGATATCGATAATATTCATCTGTGTTACCTTCCAAAATTGTTTTTTTGTGCCTGGCAGCGGGGCCGGGATCGGGTCCGGTGCATAGAATGGTGCCTGGCACCAAATGATGCAGCGCACCAAAGTATGCAGCGCACGGTTTGATGCAGGCGGGGATCTGTGCCGTATGCTGCTTAGTTCATTTTTTCATCGCCGGCAATGTCATCTTTTATAAAATTGCCTGTACGAAGATCGACGAAGGCCTGCTTGAGATCGGCCTGGTTTGCCATCACGATGGGCCCGCCCCAGGCGACTTCTTCATCCAGGCGCGGCGCGCTGAGATAGAGCAGTTCGATCGCTTCATCTGCTGCAGCTACCCTCAGAGTTACACCATCAGTCGTAGAAACAGCCGTTTTTTCCTCAATTAAATCGCCTGCAATCACTGCGTCACCGAGCAGGGTGAAAAGATAGGCGCTGTGCCCCTCCGCTACTTCCAGCGTCAGTTCGGCGCCGGCTTCCAGCTGAATCGAATAAAAGTGGGCATCAATATATTCACCCCGGAAAGCTTCATGCTCGCCGTAGCGACCTGAGATTACGCGGATCTTGCCGCCTTCGACGGGCACATCAAGGATCTGATCAGCCTCAATCGAATGATAGGCGGGCGGTACCATCTTGTCTTTTGCCGGCAGGTTCAGCCAGATCTGCACACCGAGCATGCGCTCGACCGCCTGCGGCATTTCCTCATGCATAATGCCGGAGCCTGCCGTCATCCACTGGACCTGTCCGTCACGAATCACGCCACTGTTGCCGAGGCTGTCCTTGTGCACCATCTCGCCGGCGCTCATATAGGTAATCGTTTCAATCCCCCGGTGTGGATGCAGCGGAAAACCTGCAATATAGTCTTCCGGATTGCGGCTGTCAAAAGAATCCAGCATTAAAAAAGGATCGAAAGCTTTTACTGTGCTATGTCCTAGAACACGAACCAACTTGACACCGGCACCATCCTCTGTGGCAAAGCCGGTGACTTTTTGTCCTGTTTTTCTATCCATTAAAGGCCTCCTGAATGGTCATTTACCTGATATCAATATTAACAGGAGCTATAAGGCCAAGTCTGTCCTAACAGTTACACTTTCTTGTGGAAAAAGGCTGCGCACATGGGGTCGTGCGGCGACCGCGCCGTGTGCATAGGCTGAGCCGCGTGCATGAAAAGGTGCCTGGCACCAAATGATGCAGTGTGCGGCGACCGGGCCGTGTGCAGTACCTTGGTCTAGTTGAACTCGTAGTTTAGGAAAGCTTCAATCCCCGGTTCAAGAGCGGCAAGTTCCCGCCCCTGCTGCCAGACATAGGCGCCGCCTTTTGCTTCATCATCAGCCAGGCGCAGATTATTGACAAAAAAGACCGGTTTGGCCAGGATTTCGCTGCGTTTCCGGTAGGCTTCGTGGACACCTTCAGCCCATGATTCTACTGTGTAGTCACAGTGGACCGGCCAGAGGAAGGCGTCGACCTGCGGATCGAGTCCGACAATCGGGTCCAGCAGATAGTCTTCCCAAAAATCGCCGCAAACTATCACGGCAAAGCGCTTGCCGGCGAAATCGAAACTATTGAATTCTCTGCCCAGACGATACTCGGCATTGGCCTCCGGTATCCAGGCACCGCGCGAGACGCGCTGATATTTGACAAGGCTTTCACCCCTTGCGTCCACGATAAGGTAACTAGCAAAAATGCCGCTATGATCGTTTTCAAAAAAACCAAAGCCAATGCCAAGTCCGTACTTTTTTGCCAACTGCCGGACACTAGCTATTTCCGGGCTGTGAATGCCCAGAGCAACATTTTTGATGTCATATTCATAATCGAAAGTAATGGCTCCAAAACCTTGTAAGAAAGCTTCGCCGAACAAAACAAGATCGGAAGCCTCCGCTTTGGCTACTGCCAACTTTTTTTCCATACTGTTGAGATTGGCTTCGAGATCATTATCTATGCTTAGAGTTGCTGCTAAAGTGATAATCATGGGTTCATCCTCCTTCATAGATGTATAAGTTCCATTATAGAGGAGAAAAGGCAGTGCATGAAATCGTGCCTGGCACCAAATGATGCAGTGCCTTGTGATGCAGGCAGCAAATCAGTTGCTCATTTCGGATTTATTGACTCAGTCTTGCCGGATTTTTCCCCCCGACGGGAGGCCATTATTTGATAAAGCACGACCACAAGAACGATGACAACGCTGATCCATTGCGACAAGGAAAACGGCCCGATGAAACCGCGCAGAACATCTCCGCGCCAAAACTCGATCACAAAGCGGAAGATACTGTAAGCAAGCAGGTAAAATTCGGTAACCAATCCCGGCCGGGTCCCTCGCCTCAGGATCAGATAAAGCACGACAGCCAAGAGCAGACAAAATGCGGATTCAATCAGCTGAGTCGGCACCAGCGGCACATCGCGCGGTGCAAACAGTGAGTGCGGCATTAAAATGCCATGTTTGGAGGGAATGCCGTAGCAGCAGCCTACGCTGAAGCAGCCCAACCGCCCGATCGCATGCCCCACCGGCAGAGCCACAGCAGCAACATCCAGAGTCGGCAGAAAGGGCAGTTGGTACTTTCGCAGATAGCCAACCAGCATCATAAATCCGCCCAGCAAGCCGCCATAAAACACCATGCCACCGCCTGCCNNCAGCAGCTCAAGCACAGCCTGCCAGCCACCAGCTGCAATTGCCCGCCAATAAGGAATCATAGTAAAAAGATAAAACACTTTGGCACCCAGCACTCCGCCAACCAAAATCAGGGCCAGGAGATTGAAAGCATCAGCCCGCGGCAAGCCAGCGCGAGGCGCTAGAAGATAGAAAACAATGCCGGCAATGATAAAAGCCAGCACCATCATAATGCCGTAGGTCGGCAATCTTAGCCGACCTACAGAAACAAAGGGCTTAATGAAATTAGTAAATAAAAGCTGAAACATAAGCAAAGCTTTTATTCAAGTAGGTCCCAATCCCAATCGAAATCGCTAACTTCACTCCTAATCCAGCCGTAACAGGCCAGGCAGGAAACCACGACTACCAGATTAACAATAAGTCCGACAATACCCATGATAAGTCCGGCGGTGGCCATGCCGGAACCACCAATTTGCCCGCGACTTTGCATTACTTCCTTGCGCCCCATCACGCCCAGAATAACGGCTACTATCCCTATAAGGAAACCGAGTATTCCGATTATCAATACGGCAGTGAAAATGCTCATAGCCAGAATGCTCATTATCAGAGATACAATGCCGAGCACCAAAGATGTGACTGCCTTGCCACTATTTTTTGTCGGCTGCAGCTGCTGTGTTGGTGCAGGTCCCATCTGTTGCTGGTAAGGATCTTGCCCGTAAGAAGGCGGTTGCTGATAGTACTGCTGGCCGGAAAACTGACCCTGCGCATATGGATCCCCATTGGCCGGAACATTTTGCTGTTGAGGCTGTTGGTATGGGGGCTGCTGATACTGCGGCTGCTGCGGCTGCACCGGCGGTTGATACTGTGCTTGCTCGGGCTGCTGTGGCTGCACGGGTGGTTGGTATTGAGGTTGTTCAGGCGCCTGCGGCGGCTGTGGTTCAGGATAAGAACCATTCTGATTAAGATCATTCATAGGTCTAACCTCCTATTACGTCCAGCGATCAGAGCATAGTTTGCTGAGATCTTTCGTCAAAACCGACATGAAATAAGCGCAATTTTAATCGCAATTTCACTTAAATAAAGCATACAGCAAAAGTCATGTTTTGCAAGCAGATTTGTAACAAAAAAATAAAACTGTGCAGTCTTCCGTGCATAGAAACGTGCCTGGCACCAAATGATGCAGTG
>LFSM01000034.1 GCA_001512745.1 Clostridiales bacterium DTU032 | reverse complement strand
GGGTTTATTCAGCCCGGTCAGCTGATAGAATTTCTCCTCTTCCTTATCTGCTTCAGGTATATTTTCTAACACTTTCATCTTGTGCTCCATCGTTAACTTTTTCGCTGTCTTTTGATAAAAAAGACTCCGCGTCTAAGTAGATTATAGTACAATATGGCTGCTTTAAAGAAGAGCAAAATGTTTCCGTAAGTTGCTGGCTCCCGTCAGGAAATCAATTTGACAGTTTGAGCCCCGTGTCGTATCATTATTCGGCGACCGCTCTGGCGGGGTTTTAATGCTGCTTATCAGCAACCTGAGTCGGGCGAGACTTTTTAGGAGGAACGCAATGAGTTACGCTATTATTTTTACAGGCGGTAAACAATACCGTGTCACGGTAGGTGACGAAGTTTTTGTTGAGAAACTGGATGTGGCAGCTGAGGAAGAAATTGTCTTTGACCAGGTTCTTGCAGTCCATAACGGAGACAAACTGACCGTAGGTAATCCCCTTGTCGAGGGTGCTTCAGTTAAAGCCGAACTGGTCAAGCATGGCCGTGGCAAGAAGATCTACGTCATAAAATACAAGTCCAAAAAAGGCTATCGCAGGAAGCAAGGTCACCGTCAGCCCTATACCAAAGTCCGCATCAGCGAGATTGTGAGCTAAGCTTGCTGACCGCGCGCTTCAAACTGGACCGGGAAGATCGCGTTGTTTCTTTTCATTTGGATGGACACGCAGGCACTGCGGTCAAAGGGGAGAACATTATTTGTGCCGCAGCTTCCGCTATCGCTCAAACCGCGATCGGCAGTTTGCAGGACATAGCGCGTATTGAACCGGATTATCAAGCTGAAGATGGTCTCATTTGCTGTCAGGTTTCATATGATAGAGAGGACAGAGATCAATTAATCCAAATAGCAAGCCTGATGGCTAGTGTTCGCATAGGATGCATGCAGCTTGAAGAAAGTTACGGTTCTCATTACATTACTTGCCTTGATGAGTACTGAGAGACTATTAAAGAATTGAAAAATATTCAGTAATCAGACTGTGAAAGATATTACGGAGGAAGTCAGAATGATTCGAGTAGATATACAACTTCTAGCCCATAAAAAGGGAATGGGAAGCACACGTAACGGCCGCGATTCTAAAGCTAAACGCTTAGGAGCTAAGCTGAGTGATGGTCAGACCTGTCTGGCGGGAAATATTATTTATCGTCAGCGCGGTACTAAAATCCATCCCGGACATAATGTGGGCATAGGAAAAGATGATACTTTGTATGCTTTAGTTGATGGTATAGTGCGTTTTGAACGCCTGGGACGTGATAAGACCAAGGCGAGCGTTTATCCTGTCGAACAATAAGCTTAAATTAAGTAAAATTTAATACTTAATTGATCCATGTTTTATGATCAGGCGACAATAGAAGTGCGTTCCGGCAACGGCGGCAACGGTTGTGTTTCGTTCAGACGCGAGAAATACATCCCTGATGGCGGCCCTGACGGCGGTCATGGCGGCCGCGGCGGGGACGTCATTTTGCGTGCTGCCGAAAGTAAAAACACACTTCAGGATTTCCGCTACCAAAGACATTTTTTTGCCAAAGATGGTCAAAATGGCAGCGGTAATCTGCGGACGGGTGCCAGTGCTGATGATTTAATAGTGGAAGTTCCCGGTGGTACTCTGGTCTTTGATGATGAAGAAGGTGTTTTGCTGGCAGATTTAAAGAAAGCCGGAGACGAAATTGTTGTGGCTAAGGGAGGCAGGGGCGGCCGCGGCAATGCCAGTTTCAAGAATTCCGTACGACAAGCACCGAAATTTGCCTCAGCCGGAGTAAGCGGTGTAGAAAGAACACTGCGTCTGGAACTTCGCCTTTTGGCTGATGTGGCTTTACTGGGCTATCCAAACGCGGGTAAATCGACCCTGCTGTCGGTTATTTCCGCAGCGAAGCCAAAAATTGCCGACTACCCTTTCACCACGATCAGACCTGTGCTGGGTGTAGTATCACGCGATGCCAGCAGCATTGTTGTGGCTGACGTGCCCGGTATCATTGAGAATGCTTCCGAAGGTGCGGGTATGGGTCTTGACTTCCTGCGGCATGCGGAACGCTCACGTCTGCTCCTGCATCTGGTCGATGCATCAGGACTCTACGGTGTTGACCCTTTAGAGGCTTTTCATACTATAAATAATGAGCTGAAGTCATATAAAAGCAGCATGGCTGAGAAAGAACAATGGGTAGTTCTCAGCAAGACAGATGTTGCAGATAGCGAAATTGTTGATCTTCTTGAATCTGAGATCAGCATGGAAGGATATCGCGTTTTCAGAGTCTCGGCAGTTACTCATTCAGGTGTAAATGAATTGATCAATGCTTTGCTTAGTGAGGTGCCGCAGCTGCCGGCCCCCGAACTGGAAGAGGAAGCTGAAATTCCCCTTTATCGTCCCAAGGAAGCTTATCCCTTTACCATCGGGCGCAAGCAGGGAATGATATCCGTTGAAGGTCCCTTTATCCGCGAACTGATGTTGTCAACAAACTTCTCTGATACTGAGTCAACGCGGCGTTTTCAGCGTCTGATCGTAAAAAGCGGTATTGAAGCGGCCTTGTTGGAAGCTGAGGTTGAAGAGGGTGAAACCATTCTCCTGGACGGCAGTCACTTTGAATTTTTCGCTGGAAGCTCTGACGAAGATGAATTATATTTATGATATTGTCCTTGTCTTAGTTTTTGTCCTGTTTTTAATCTTTGCTTATCGCAAAGGACTCTTACGAACTTTGATTCAACTTGCCAGCAGCCTTCTTGCTATAGTCCTGGCCTATTTATTTGTTAATCCTTTCACAGACTGGCTGGCAGATCTGGGTTTTCTCCGGCAGACAACTGATTCTATTTCCGGTAGTGTAGGAGAACGAATCCAGGCTTTTGGCGATGAGCTGCTGGCTCCTCTGACAAATTTCATGCCGGGAAGATGGGCCCGGGGTATTATTGTACAAACTGAGCAGGCACAGGGATCACTGGCTGTTCAGGCAGGCAAAGCTACGGCCAGGCTTTTCCTGGGTGCAGTTGCTTTTTTAATACTGTTTTTGCTTCTTCGCAGCATTCTTGCAGCAGCAGCTGGTGCGCTATGTCGTTTTACAGATCGAATCCCGCTGGTTGGCTGGCTGAATCATATTGGTGGTTTATTTCTGGGTGCTGTCTTTGCCTTAATTGTTATTTGGATTGTCAGCATGCTTCTGACAGCGCTGGCAGTTAAGAATGCAACACTGCATTCTATCCTGTCCTCATCTCTGATCCTGAGATTCCTTTCTGACAAAGACATTTTTATGTCACTTTTTGACACGATTATTTAGCATTAATTCACTTGACAAACTACATTCGCATGTTATATTGAATAATGAATTAGCACTCTGACGCTTGGAGTGCTAAATTTACGCAAAGAGTTATAGACTTATATAGCAAAATTTAAATTGGAGGTATATTTATGAAAATCAGACCATTAGGAGACCGCGTAGTCATCCGTATGCTCGAATCAGAAGAAACCACTAAAGGGGGGATCGTATTGCCTTCGTCTGCAAAGGAGAAGCCTCAGGTTGCAGAAATCGTTGCAGTAGGACCAGGCGGCATCATTGAGGGCAAAGACGTCATTATGGAAGTTGAAGTTGGTGATCGTGTGCTGATCAGCAAATATGCAGGCACCGAGGTTAAAGTCGATGACGATGAGTTCACAATTCTGCGACAGGGCGATATCCTGGCAATCGTTGAATAATAAGCGTTTCATACTAAGTAGATAATTTATAAGGAGTAAAAACTATGGCTAAAGATTTGAAATACACAGAAGATGCCCGTAAATCACTGGTTATCGGCGTTAATAAATTGGCTGACACCGTGAGGATTACTTTGGGTCCCAAGGGTCGCAATGTGGTACTGGACAAGCAGTATGGCGCACCGGTAATCACCAATGACGGCGTGACTATAGCACGTGATATTGAGCTGGAAGACCGTTTTGAAAACATGGGCGCTCAGCTTGTCAAGGAAGTAGCAACCAAAACTCAGGATGTTGCCGGTGACGGTACAACAACAGCTACAGTTCTGGCCCAGGCAATGGTTCACGAAGGAATGCGCAATATAGCAGCCGGTGCCAACCCCATTATTCTGAAGCAGGGTATTGATCAGGCAGTCGCAAAAGCGGTTGAGCAGATTGGCAAGAACAGCAAAGAAGTTCAGGGCAAACAGGATATTTCACGTGTCGCCTCTATTTCCGCCAACGATCCGCAGATTGGTGAAGAAATCGCCAATGCAATGGAAAGCGTTACCACCGATGGAGTTATCACTGTTGAAGAGTCCCAGACCATGGGCACTGAACTTGAAGTAGTCGAAGGTATGCAGTTTGATCGCGGTTATATCTCTGCCTATATGGTAACCGATACAAGTAAAATGGAAGTATCCTATACGGATCCCTACATTTTGCTCACAGATAAGAAAATTACCAATGTTCAGGAAATTCTGCCACTTCTGGAACAAATCGTACAATCCGGCAGCAGCCTGATTATCATTGCAGAAGATGTCGAAGGCGAAGCTCTGTCAACCATCATCCTCAATAAATTGCGCGGCACATTCAACTGTGCGGCAGTCAAAGCCCCAGGCTTCGGCGACCGCAGAAAAGAAATGCTGCAGGATATTGCAATCCTGACCGGTGGCCGTGTTATTTCTGCTGACCTCGGTATGGAGCTCAAAGATGTCCAGATGACAGATCTCGGTCGCGCCCGTCAGGTCAAGATTGACAAAGAAAACACCATAATTGTTGATGGTGCTGGTGACAAGAAACTTCTTGATGACCGTATTGCTTTGCTGAGACGTCAGATTTCCGAAAGCGACTCTGACTTTGATCGTGAAAAACTCCAGGAACGTCTGGCTAAATTATCAGGCGGTGTTGCAGTTATTAAAGTCGGCGCAGCTACTGAAGTTGAAATGAAAGAGAAGAAGAACCGGATCGAAGATGCTCTTTCTGCAACCAGAGCAGCTGTTGAAGAAGGTATCGTAGCCGGCGGCGGCGCAGCCTTTATTGACGTATTGCCTGAAGTTTCTGCCCTGATGGAAGATACAAAAGGCGATGTCCGTACCGGAGTCTCTATCGTACTGCGTGCTTTGGAAGAACCTGTCCGCCAGATTGCCCTCAATGCTGGTTTAGATGGTGGGGTTATCTGTGAGAAGATTAAATCTGCAAACAAAGGCTATGGCTTTGACGTGCTTTCAGAAGAAGTTGTTGACATGGTTGAAGAGGGTATTGTTGACCCGGCCAAGGTCGCACGTTCCGCTTTGCAAAACGCAGCCTCTATCGCTTCAACTCTGCTGACTACAGAAGCTGTTGTAGCCAATATTCCTGAGCCCGAGCCTGCAATGAACCCCGGTGTTCAAGGCATGTACTAAGTAAGAGAAAATAGCGTTTTACCGCATTTAAATCAGCTCCCCTGTGAGTTCTCCTAAGCTCGCAGGGGAGTTTTCATTTATACTGTTTTAGCCAGTCCTTTTTGCTAGAATGTGGATAAGAAAGTTTAGGAGTGATTGCTATTAACAGATTTTTCAAAAAATTCAGATCAGCCTGGTCAGATCACCGGCAGGAACCGATACGTTTTCCTGGACTGCGGATTATAAAAACCTCACTGGCTGTTTTTCTTGTTCTGATGCTGTATCTGATTCTTCCGGAAACTTCAAATGCAACTACGGCAGCCATTGCAGCCATCATAGCTATGAGAGGCAGTATCAAGGATAGTTATGTGGCGGCTTTTATTCGTCTCCAATCCACTTTTATCGGAGCCGTTTTCGGACTGATAATTCTGGAGTTAAAGGAAGTGACTAATCTGGAATACAATACCCTGCCTTATAATCTGCTTTTATCAATATTCGTGCTGTCACTGATTTGGATCAGTGTCTCTTTCCTTAGATCAGACGGGGCAGTCCTGGGCTCCGTTGTTCTCCTGGTTATCGCCATAGGTCCGATTCTGGACATGACACCACTGCAGGCTGCGGTTACACGTTTCCTTGATACCCTGGTCGGTGTAGTAATCGCATTACTGGTAAATAGCGTCCTGCCTCTGACTCCGCATGAGGAAGAAGAGGGTAAAGATGCCTGAAGTAGCAGAGGTGAAAAGTGAGCAAAAACCCGAGCGTAAACCTTTTTTAGCCTGGTTTGCAGCAGCCTGCATCATGCTGTTACTGGCCCTGGCCTTTATAATGCGTCTTCCAACGCAGGATGCAAATTCCGAAATACAAAGTCAGCGGGGACTGAGTCAGAGGAGCAGCTTTGATTTGAAAAATACTGATCCGCTGTCATACCTGGGCATGGGGACTTATCTGGCACGGCTGGAGGAAGGGAGTGTTATCTTCATGGATGTGCTGGGCCGGGTACAGCAGACCTATGAAATCCCTTTCCGTGAGGCGGAGATCTCCAGTTCAGGCGGCAGTCTTTTCATCAGATCAGATCTCTCATCAAACTTGATAATGTTTCGGCCGCAGGGTGAATCCGTCGTCATTGAGGCAGATTCATCAGTAGAGAATATTAAAGGCTCAGAAGAAAGATTTTTGCTTTTACAAAAATCGACAGACAGTCTGGGAGAAATTAAAGTATATGACAAAGTTCAGTCACAAGCCCTGTTGACGCTAAGTTTTTTTGAATCAGGTTATCCGCTGGATATGGCTTTTCATGAAGATGGCAAGGGCTTCGACCTTGTCCTCTTGAATCTGAATCATGCTGAGACCGGGATGATTGCTCACAGATATAGTGAAAGGGGAGAGAAAATTGCTGAGATGATTCTGCCCGGGACAGAAGTCTTGCCTGCTATCTATCTTCTTAACGATGATTGCACTGTTTTCTTCAACAATGAGACAATAGTGCTGGCCAATTTAAATCAAAGTGAAATCCTTTATGAGGAGACTTTTGAGAAAATTGAGGATCTGGCTCTGGCAGCAAATCATATGGCCCTGCTGCTGGATGAGGGTGATCAGCTAGGTCTGTATATTTTACGTAAATCAGAGGCTTCTTTCAGTTTTGAGCATCTGGATAGCTTCAGCAAGCTTGATGGTGACCTGCGCATGGTAAATTCCCGCGAAAGTATTTTTCTGGCTCAAGGCGATATAATTCGTGTATATGATTTTGACAGCGGCAGATTTTTGGCTGAAGGCAAGTTGTCAGAAAGGGTAGTTAATTTGATAGCTCAGGACAACAATACCCTGATCGTTCTGACAGACAAGAACGGTTATCTCTTTTCTCTTGATTAAAAGGTGAACTTATGAATGAAGTCGATATTTTAATTGTAGGTGCGGGAGCTGCCGGTTTGATGGCTGCCTGCAGCATTGCCGGATCCGGCAGGGCTGAAGGACTGTCTGTGCGCCTTCTGGAACGTCAGGAAAAGGCAGGGCGCAAGATCCTGGCATCAGGCAACGGACGCTGCAATCTGGGCAACAGCGGCCCCCTGGAGGGCCATTACCGGGGACTTGATCCTGACTTCATTCTTCCTGTCTTTAGAATAGTGGATGAGAGTAAATATAGGGAGATTTTTCTGGAACTGGGAGTAGCTTTGCTCGAAGATGAGGCGGGACGCCTATATCCGCGCACCCTGCGTTCAGATACTGTACACAGTGCTTTGCTTAATGCTTTGGCAGCTGGAAATGTCAGAGTAGATTACGGTCTGGAGGTTTATGACATCAAGTTCAGGCCAGGATCCGGCCAAGACAGGTTTTTAGTAAGTTTCAGAAGCAGCACAAAGGATCAGTTATCCGGTAAGCGGATTATAGAGGATCAGGTCAAAGCAAGAAGCGTAATTATCGCTGCCGGCGGTAAAAGCCAGCCCCAGCTCAGTGGTCATGATTCCGGCTACACTCTGGCAGAGCGTTTAGGTCACAGCTGCACGGAACTTTTTCCGGCTCTGGTACCGATTGAACTGGCAGATGCCGGCAAATGGAGGCGTAGTTCAGGCCAGCGTGTCCGCGCTGCCGCTTATTACCATAGCCATAGAGGTAAGAGCTCTGCTCCCGCTGAGGGCGAGTTTCTTTTTACCGACTATGGTGTTTCCGGTATTGCGGCCATGGAACTGGCTGAGGCTGTGGAAAGGGATCCGGACTCAGCTAAAGGTGACTTGGTTTTTGACCTTGTTCCGGATATGTCTGTGGAGGAACTGACCGGTTTTATTATGATGCAGCTGGACCTGCATCCTTCCTATGACTGGGAGAGATTGTTAATCGGGCTTTTAGCCCAGGATATTCTTCGTGTCCTGCTGCGGGAGCTCAGGGCCGGGGAAATCAGGAGGACTGCCGGCGGCTGCCGCAGCCTTGCCCGGGCCATGAAAAAATTCAGCAGACCGGTCAAGGCCACACGCGGTTTTAAATTCGCTCAGCTGACGGCAGGCGGAATCAATACTGATGAGCTTTATCCGGAGACCCTGGAATCGAAAATCTGCCCTGGCCTTTATCTGACAGGAGAGTTGCTGGACGTAAACGGCGATACCGGCGGCTACAATCTGCGCTGGGCCTTTTCATCTGCTTATGTAGCAGGGATAAATGCACTTGCCGCTCTTAAATAAGCTTGTTTTGCTTGCAGTAAAATGAGCTATGTGCTAACATTCTCAAGGTAAGTTTATTATTGCCGATTAGTGTAACGGTAGCACACCTGACTCTGACTCAGTATGTCCGGGTTCAAATCCTGGATCGGCAGCCAACAAAGGGCGAGACTGTTTTGAAATAGTTTCGCCCTTTGCCTTTGTTTGTACTTGCTTACTGCAGGACAGTGTTCAGGAAGGGAACAATCTGCTTCTTTCTGGAGACGACTCCCTCAAGGAACATGCTATTGTCAGCAGAATCAGTATTGAAAGCTTTACTTACAATACCTTTTTCCTTTTCTGCGAAAAGTATTTCTGATCCTCCCCGTCTCGGATCGGAGATTATCATCATCAAAACATGATAATCTCCTTTTCCTAAAATCTCATGCAGGTAATGGATGAGACTTTCTCTGATGACATCGAGTTCTTCAGCATTGCTTGAAGTGATTTGGCCAATGCCTACCTTATGTTTATTGAGAAAAAATTCCTTAAAGTCGTAATAGAGTATTTCTTCAGGACTCATACTATTGATAGCGGATGAGTTATCCAGCATTTTTCTGGAAAATTTATCCAGATCTAGTTCCGCAATTTGCGCCATTTTTTCAGCCATATATTTATCCTTGCCGGTGCTGGTGGGGGATTTAAAGTGCATGGTATCTGAGATAATTGCAGCGCATAGGATACCGGCAATATTGGCTGCAGGTCTGATTTTGAGATCAAGATATAAGCCGGAGATGATAGTTGCAGTGCTGCCGACTGCTTCATTCTTGAAATAAATGGGAGAGCCCGTAATAATGCCGCCAATACGGTGGTGATCGATGATCTCCAGAATTTGGGCTTGTTCCAGGCCATCGATTGATTGGGAAGCTTCATTATGGTCAATCAAAATAACTTGCTTATCTTTTTTTGTTATCAGGTGGTAGCGGGTGATGAAGCCCTGAATTTCATTATTGTTGTCAACGACAGGATAGGCTCTGTGCCTGGAATCAAGCATTTCATCTTTGATCTCATCAATATAATCATTAATATGGAAAACGGCCAGATTGTCTTTAGCCATGACAATTTCAACAGGTATACTTTGGTTCAGCAGGAGGGCAACTGTATAGGTATCGTGGGTAGTCCTTATAATTACGCAATTGCTGTTTTCTGCCTGCCGGAGTACATCCTGGTCAAGCTGACCGCCACAGGTAATGATCAGGCAGTTGGCACCTTCCTCGATAGACTTTAACTGGCTGTCTTTGCGGTTCCCGACCAGGACAATATCGCCCGGCTCTACAAAGGGAGCCATGCCGTCCGGAGTCATGGCCGCAATAATGGCTCTTCCGCTGGGCTTGAACTGTTCTTCTGTACCTGCCAGGAGCTGGGCGCTCAGAGTTTTCAATATATTTTTCAGCGGTGTAACTTTGAGTGCTTCAGTATTGCTGAGAATGTCCATAAAACGGCTTGTAATATCGGATAAAGTCACAATGCCCTGTAGTTTCGCATTTTCGTCAACTACTGCAGCAACCTTGATATTAGTACTCTTGATTCTATCCCAGGCGGTCCGCAGAGATAATTGCGGACTGAGATGTTCAACCCGGTCGATGTCCAGGTCGGAAATCTGCGTTCTTATCGTGGGTAGATAATCAGGAACTGGCAAATCAAAGTAATTAAGCACAAACTCTGTCTCTTTATTGATTTTGCCCAATCTGAAGGCTTTGGCCTGATGGCCGAGCAGTTTTTTAAGCTCCGCATAGGCTATGGCGGAACAAACTGAATCCGTATCCGGATTTTTGTGACCGAAGATATAAATTAAAGGTTTTTTCGTCATAATACAATCCTTAGCAGAGCGATATGTGACCATTATTATACAGAAAAAAACCAGATTTTTACTGGATCAGATAAGCAAAAGGCAGTAATTGTATTAACTGGCCTTATGTTTCAGTTTTTAAGTATAATAACTGCAGGCAAATAATCTATGATTATCCGATGATGTTCTTAATTGGCCTTGCCTGTTGGAACAAGAAAAAGGATTTGAAACGGAGAAGGGTGAGTTATGAGTAATAATAAAAGTCAGAAAAAATATCCTGATCGGGCCAGACCTAATGATATAGAAATACGTAAGGAACATCTGGAGAGCATTATACGTAGTGCCGGTTTTTACTCCAGGCAGCTTGGCCTTGACGAGATCACTGATGCTTATGATAACTTAAAAGCGAAAATGCAGTGGATTCTAGAGGAAGATTTTACAGATGAGACTGTGGAAAGGTTTACGCTCGCTCTGGAAGAATTGCATGCCCAGGCCCAGCTTCTGGGCAAGGATAAGCTGAAGGAATATTTTCACTTTCTCGATGCTTTGCTGATGAGCGATCAAAAGAAACTAGCGGGTTCGGCTGCTTTAATGTACGGGAAATTGTGGATCGATATCTGGCTGGCTGTTCAGGATGCCGATGCCGCCTTCCGGGCATCTATATATTATTTTAAGGCTTATGTGCTGGGTGTTATCAGCCATGAACAGCTGGTGGAAGAGTTGGAAGAACAGGCGGCTCAGACTATTGAATCGGTCATGATGCAAGGCATGCATAGAAGATGCAATGCCCTGGTAGGACTTCCGGAAGATCATGCTGAGTCAGATTTCCTGAAGTATTATCCGGATGCAAGGCTGACACTGGCTTTGGATGAATACGGAAAGCCTCTGCCTCCGACGATCGGCCCCGCTAAGAAAAACAAAGGCTTCTTTGGAAAATTGCGTAGTTTTTTCAGACGATGATTTCTTGAAGTAAAGATGAAGGGACCCCCTGCAGGCCGATCAGACAATGTCCGGCTGCAGGGGGTTCCTTTTGCTTTTATAAATCCCGAAACAGGGATCAGTCTTCCAGTTTTATTTTAGCTTCCAGCGGACGAACCCAGATATCCATATTTTCCGGATCCAGAATCGCCTGATAGGCCTGATTGTAGAAAACTACAGCTTCACGCGCTGTCTGTAAGTCTATATCATCATCAGAACGATCAAAATGATGCCAGAAATAACGCAACTGATCAAAGCTGCCTGCATCAGTAGCAATTACCGGCTCAAGAGCCTGGACTCTGCCTTCACTGCTGGTTATCAGGCCTTCTTTTTCAGCCAGGCATGAGCCCGGCAAGATGACATCAGCGTGTGTAAAGGCCGGAGTATATTTCGTAGCCTGGACAGCCAGGAAGGAAAGCTTAGCGGCATACTCTTCAGGCAGGTCACTGTCGCCAAAGACGAGCAGGCCTTTAACCTGCCCTGTATCGATGCTCTTAAGCAGCTCTTCACGGCTTCCTCTTACACCCAGGTCGTAGAGACCCTGCGAGTTGGCATTGGCCTTGACCTGGATTACTCCATTGCCCGGCGAACCGAAATGCCCGCTCTTTTGTGCAAGTTCGATCAGCTTGATTTCTTCCTCATAGCTGAGTGCATCCTTATCATAGACGAGGATAGCACGTCTGGACTCACGGTAGCGCTGAGCTAAATCTGAATCGGACTCACTGAAGCTTTGCAGGAGATCAGCCAACTTATCTCCTTTGACCTTGTCCGGGGTCCATTTATCCATCAGGGTATCGTGTGTGTTGATGATACCGAGACGGACACCTTCCTTATTGGCGCGGCGAATCTTTGTCGCCAGCATGGGGTGAGTATTAAGGAGATCTCCTCCCACGACTATGACGAGGTCAGTTAAAAAGATTTCATTAAAGGTGTTAGGTGAACTGTCTGATCCGAGAACTTCTTCCAGGGCACTCTTCTTATAGTTCAAACTATAGAGTTTTGTGTTTTCAAGTAATGATTCAGCAAAAGAGCGAATCAGAGCGATTTCTTCCAGAGTGTATTCATCTGAGACCGAGACAGCCAGTTTGTCAGCGCCTTCTACTGCCAGCAAGGACTGGGCTCCCCGGGTGAATGAGAGGATGGCTTCATCATAGCTTGTTTCCTCAAATTCTCCGTCACGGCGTACCAGAGGACGTTCAAGACGATCTTCTTTTGCCAGCAGGAATCTATCCAGCTCAAAGCGGCCCTTGACGCAGAGGAGACCACCAGAGACCTCACAGTTTTCTACCGGCAGGGCCCTCAGCAACATATTGCCGGTACTTTCCAGTATCTGGGAGCAGCCAAGTGAGCAGCCGGCGCAGGTAGTCAGAGTATACTCGCTGTCCAGAGGGACTTGCTTATGTACGGGGCGGCGTTCCTGCAAGGCTCCGACAGGGCAAAGCTCTACACACTGACCACAGGAGATACAGGCAGTATCCTGCAGTCTGCGCTCAGCTGCCGGCATCATGCGTGACTCAAAACCGCGGTCTGCCAGACCTAAGGCGTAAACACCCATTACTTCGTCACAGACACGGACGCACATGCCGCAAAGCACGCACTTGTTTGGATCAATCAGAATATAGGGATGATTGTTGTCATGATCAAAGGCACTCATTTTGCCGGCAAAACGTTCAGGAACAACATCATACTGGTTGAACTGATCGAAGAGGTCGCACTCAAAGTAATCCATACAGCCGCATTCGAGGCAGCGATCACCTTCGTACTGAGCCTGCTCTTCCGTATAACCGGCAGCGATTTCGTGGAAGTTATCGCGTCGCTCGCCAGGAGTCAGGTGATCCATTTTTGCGCTGTCAGCAAGAGTATGGGTTTTGAGGAGTTCTTTCCTGGTGACGTCCTTGCGCACGACATGGTAGTCGGGAACATAGCTTACCTCTTTGCCGTTAAGGTAGTTTGAGATCACATAAGAAGCATGTTTGGCATCGGCAATCGCCTGAATAGCGATCTTGTTGCCGTTGTTAATCACATCCCCGCCCGCGAAAACACCGGGAAGAGATGTTTGATAGGTTCCGGCTGTGACATCAATCAGGCCCCGCTTATCTGTGGCCAGATCTTCCAGACCACTCAGATTGCTTCTTTGTCCGGTAGCTACAATTAAACTGTCCAGCTCCAACTCTGTGAAGGCTCCTTCAATCGCTTCTATCTTGCTGCGTTCACCGGGTTTTTCCGGAGGGATAGCTTTCATATTCTGCAGTTTGATACTCTTAAGATGGCCATCTTTCCCTGTCAATGAATCAGGAGCGACCAGAAATTTAAAATTGATACCCTCTTCTTCAGCTTCGATTATTTCGATTTCCTCCGCCGGCATGTCTTTTTTGGTCCGGCGATAGAGTACTGTAACTTCTTCTGCTCCCAGGCGAACAGCCGTGCGGGCTGCGTCCATTGCAGTATTGCCGCCGCCGATGACAGCTACTTTGTTGCCCAGGCGCTGGGGACGTCCGACACAGAAGTCATAAAGAAAATCGATACCGCCATAAACACCGGCAAGATTTTCGCCTTCAATGCCGAGCGGGATACTTTGCCACATGCCGACAGCGACATAAACCGCATCGAAATTTTCGCGCAGATAGTCGAGAGAAAGGTCGCGGCCAATTTTGGTGTTGGCTACAAATGTCGCTCCCATGTCTGCGATCAGCTGAGCTTCCTGATAAATAATGTCGTTAGGCAAGCGATACATAGGAATTCCGTAACGCAACATGCCGCCGAATTCCGGATTTTCATCATAGACAGTGACGTCATGGCCCTCTAGCAGGAGGAAGTAGGCAGCTGTAAGTCCGGAGGGACCGCCGCCGACGATTGCCACATGTTTGCCAGTCCAGTCTTTTTGCAGAGGACGGTAGGGATCGCCTGAATTGAGGTCACGGTCGGCGACAAAGCGTTTGAGATAGTTTATTTCAATATCATCATCAATTAAAGCACGGCGGCAGGCTGTCTGGCAGGGGTGTGGACATATGCGACCTATGGATGCGGGCAAAGGCAGATCTTTTTTTATCAGACGCAAAGCCGCATCATATTCTTCGTTGCCGCATAAGCCGACGTAGCCCTGAATGTCCAGATTATCGGGGCAGGTGAGCGAGCAGGGAGCTTTACAGTCGCCGGTATGGTTGCTGATAAAAAGCTCCAAAGCTGTAGTGCGGGATTCATTAACGCGCTCTGACCTTGTGTTTATTACCATCTTGTCTGTAGCCGGTGTTGAACAGGAGCGCACGAGTTTACGGTTTCCCTCAACCTCTACGACACACATGCCGCAGGAACCGTAGCTATCCAGTTTATCATCCTGACAGAGACTGGGAATGTAGATGTCATGATCGCGAGCTATTTGAAAAATTGTCTGACCCTGCTCTGCCTCAATGGTCCGGCCATTTATTGTAATACTTATTTTTCCCATACATAGGCTCCTTCCAAGAGATCAATTGCGTTGAATTTACATTTTTGGAAGCAGATACCACATTTCGTACACATATCCTGATCGATAATATGATCTTCTTTTAATGCTCCCTCAATAGCGCCGACAGGGCAGTTGCGCGCACAGATGGTGCAGCCGGTACAGTTTTCATTGATATGATAATGAATCAGCGGCTGACAAACCTTTGCCGGGCATCTTCCGTCCAGATGCGCTTCGTATTCATCGCGGAAATACTTAATGGTAGTCAGTACAGGGTTAGGGGCCGTCTGACCGAGTCCGCAGAGAGAACCGTCCATTACTTTGGGACAGATCTCTTCCAGCAGTTTGATGTCATCGGCATGACTTTCGCCGGCAGTGATGCGTTCTAAAATTTCCAGAATACGCTTGGTTCCCAACCTGCAGTAAGTGCACTTTCCACAGGATTCTTCACAGGTGAAATCAAGGAAAAAACGTGCCATTTCAACCATACAGGTGCTGTCGTCCATAACGACCATTCCACCTGAACCGACGATGGCTCCGGTCTTGGTAATATTTTCGTAGTCGACCGGTGTATCCATCAGTGAAGCGGGGATACAGCCACCGGAGGGACCGCCCATCTGGACTGCTTTGAACTCACGGTCATCAATAATACCTCCGCCGATATCGTAGATAATATCGCGCAGGGGTGTTCCCATGGGGATTTCCACAAGTCCGCCCTTCTTGATTTTGCCGGTCAGTGCGAACACCTTAGTGCCAGGACTTTTTTCAGTACCGTATTTGGTAAAGGCCTGAGGGCCTTTGGCAATGATATAGGGAACATTGGCTAGTGTTTCAACATTATTAATATTAGTAGGTTTCTGGAAATATCCGCGTTCTGCAGGGAAGGGAGGCTTGAGTCTGGGCATGCCGCGCTCTCCTTCGAGCGACGCAATCAGGGCTGTTTCTTCACCACAGACGAAAGCGCCTGCTCCGGCGCGGATGATCATTTCGAAGTTGAGACCTTTGACGCCCATAACATTTTTGCCTAAATACCCACGCTGTCTGGCCTGTTCAATCGCTATCTTAAGACGTTTGATGGCGAGCGGATATTCCGCACGTACGTAGATCATGCAGGTCTCTGCACCAATCGCATAAGCCCCGATCAGCATGCCTTCCAGCAATGAATGTGGGTCACCTTCAAGAATGCTGCGGTCCATAAACGCTCCGGGGTCACCCTCGTCAGCGTTGCAGATCATATATTTGTCTTTTCCTTTAGCATTTCTGGCTGCATTCCATTTGAACCAGGTCGGGAAGCCGGCACCGCCGCGTCCGCGCAGTCCGGATTCCTTAATTACTTCGATGACATCTTCCGGTGACATTTCTTTAAGGCAGCGCTCCAGGGCTGTATAGCCTCCGCTGGCGATGTAATCGTCAATACTTTCAGGATTGATGACGCCGCAGTTGCGCAAAACGATACGCACTTGTTTGCCTAAAATTCGTTCGTCATCTTCAGATATTCTAAACTGATTGCAGCTATCTTCATCAAATTTTTCCAGAATAGTATCCAGATCTTTTACTTTGACATGTGTAAAACGATGCAGTTGACCGCAATCATCATATATATCAACAATCGGTTCCAGATAACACATGCCGACACAGCCGGTGATTTCCAGCACGGTATCAGGACCAAGGTCTCTGGTTTTCAGCTCTTGAACCAGGCTATCCGCTCCGGCAGCAAGCCCGCAGCTGCCAGCACCAACAACTACTCTCATTGATTACTCCTTATATTCTGTGTCAATGATCTCCAGGGATCAGAGGGGATTAATATTTTTATTGAAGAAAGAACAAGATTATGCATCTGCTTCCTTTCGCATCTTACGTAAAATTTTACGGACTGAATCAGGTGTCAGACTTGCGTATGTTTCTCCATCAATCATCATTACGGGAGCAAGTGAACAGCAACCCAGACAGGCTACCGTCATTAAAGTGAAGACGCCATCTTCCGTTGTTTCGCCGTTCTCGATCTGCAACTCGTCTTCTATTGCCTGCTGCACACGATCCGCACCCATAACATGACAGGCGGTTCCCTGACAGAGCATAATCAGATGCTTGCCGACCGGCTTCATCCGAAATTGGGTGTAGAAGGTGGCTACGCCATAGAGTTTGGCTAAAGGCTCCTGTGTTACTTCAGATATTTTTTCCAGCACTTCTATAGGCAGATAACCATATATTCCCTGAGCCTCCTGCAATATGGCTATAGCACTGCCTTTTTGGCCACTGTTTGCTTTCAGAACCGGATCCAGGAGGCTAAGATCCAGCTGATCAATACCTACGGTTTCTTGACTTGCTTCCATTTGCGATTCGTTCCCTTCTTTGTATGGTCAAGGCTTTGTAAGCCTGTATTATTACTTTACAAGCACTCTCTTCAAATTAGCAAAGAGCGGCAAACCGTCTTTTTCAATACGCTCAGTTTCTCCCTGTATCAATGGGAGTGTATAGTCAATAAATGGCTGGAGTACAAAGTTGCCGGCTTCATTAATCCACTCATCCGGTACGGTTTTTTCAAGATTGGCGCATTCAACAAGTGGAACTCTGATCATTTCAATCTTATATGGGTTATTTGAACTGCGATCAAAACCGAGCATGAAGTCACTATAACCCTCGAGAGCAAAATTCAATGCAGCCTTGCCTGCCTGAAAAGCTTCGTTGACATCGATCGGTGATGCTATGTGCGCAGCACAGCGCTGGAGGAGAGAGAATTCTATGGCCCGAACCTTAACGTCAAACTTTTCTTTGACAAAAGATGCCAGGGTATCAGCAGCTCCACCGAGTTGCTTGTGTCCGAAGGCATCAGTTCTCAAGTCTTTGTCAGCGAACATTTCAGGTATAAAGTTTCCGTATTTATCCTGACAGCCTTCGGAAATACAAACCATGACATCACCCTTTTTTTCGTGCACGGCACGGACATCCCGCTCAAACTGTTCCAGGGAGAAGTCTCTTTCCGGAAGATAGATCAGATCCGGACCGGCTCCTTTATGCGAGGCCAATACGGAAGATGCAGCCAGCCAGCCGGCGTGACGGCCCATGACTTCAACAATGATAATCTGCGGGTAATCGTAGACATGGGAGTCTAATTTAATCTCCATGAAACTGCTCGCTACGTATTTGGCAGCCGAAGCGAAGCCCGGGCAATGATCAGTGCCGCAGAGGTCGTTGTCTATAGTCTTGGGAATACCGACTACCCGGCACTCATATCCTGCTTTGTCCAGATACACACTGATTTTATGACAGGTGTCCATGGTGTCGTTACCACCGTTATAAAAAAAGTAGCGTATATTGTGTTTTTCAAAAACTTCAAGAATACGCTTATATTCACTTTCGTCTATGGCAGGATCAGCTAATTTATGACGACAGGATCCAAAAGCAGAGGAAGGTGTCTGTGTGAGTAAATTTAGCTCTTTCAGTTCTTCCTGGCCGATGTCGAAAAGTCTGTCTTTCAGTATTCCGACTATTCCGTGTTCAGCTGCGTACACTTCTTCAATAAAGGGGCTGGCCAGAGCTGTAGTCAGCAAGCCTGCAGCACTCGAATTTATGACAGCAGTTGGTCCTCCTGATTGTCCGAAGACAAGATTTCCTTTTAGCATTCAATACTCCTTTTATTTTCATTCAGATGCTTCTGAGAATTTCCGTAACTATTATAACGGTTAATAGCTGAAAACGCGATAATACCTGAAGGATTCGGGAATTCCAACAAAAAGGCCCCCCGGCTTAGCCCTGAGCCCTGTACTGAAAAAGCGGAACAGCGCTTTTTCTCGATAGTCTTGTACCGGAAGCATCAGATATATTGGTTGATAAACTGCTATGTGTTATTATCGTGAAAAGTGTATGTTTCCTTTAATAATATGTGCGTATTGCATGGAAAGTGACAAAATCTGTCCTCATCTTAAAAGAACTGAAAAAATTATGTATTAGCCAGGAAAATTATGAGAGAGATGGTGGTGAGATGACACAGAGAGAAACTGAAATCTTAAAACTGATTGAAAAAGATCCTTTGCTGAGCCAGAGACAAATTGCTGAGATTCTCGGCATTACCAGATCCTCAGTTGCAGTTCACATAAGCAATTTGATGAAAAAAGGACTAATTGCCGGCAAGGGCTATATTACGAACAGTAAGTCTTATGCGACTGTTGTTGGCGGCGTAAATGTGGATATTCAGGGATTTCCCTATCAGAAACTGATTCCGGAGGATTCAAATCCCGGAAGAGTCAAGATTTCTCTGGGCGGTGTGGGCAGGAATATTGCTGAGAACATGGCCCGCCTGGGAATCAGTGTAAAACTGATCAGTGCAATCGGAGAGGATATCTATGGCAAAAGAATCATGGATGAATGCAAGGCAAACGGCGTTGATCTCTCTGATTCGCTCTACCTCGAAGGAGGGTCTACTTCGACTTATCTGTCAATCTTGAATGAAAAGGGAGATATGGTGCTGGCGATAGCGCATATGGATATCTTTGACCGCATTTCACCAGAGTTTATTAAGTCGAAAAACCGGATATTTCAAAAATCACAGCTTGTTGTGATTGATACCAACATTCCTCAGGAAGTGATTGAGCTCCTCTTAACCACATATAAAAATACTGATTACTTCCTTGACACCGTATCCACGACCAAGGCCAGAAAAGTAAAGCATCTGATCGGATATTTCCATACGATTAAACCCAACAGGCTTGAAGCGGAAATCCTCTTTGGCAGAGAAATAAATGACAGAGAGGACTTGATCGCTGCCAGTGAATATTTTCTGGAACAGGGCGTTAAAAATGTTTATATCAGTTTGGGCAAAGATGGAGTATTTTATAATAATGGGAGCAGCAGAGGATTTGCTCAGGCTGCTACGATAGAAGTTATTAATGCAACCGGTGGCGGTGATGCCTTTGTTGCTGCTTTGGCCTATGCTCACATCAATAATCTGAGCATAGAAGAAAGTGCCAGAATGGGTATTGCTGCTTCCATGCTGGCCATTAGCCACGAGAATACCATCAATCCGAATATGTCGGTAGAAAATCTAAGATTATATATGGAGGATGTTCAGAATGTTAAGTAAGTACTTGGATATCAGGGCAGATGTACTGGCTGCTATTGAAAAAGGAGAAGCTGTTGTGGCCCTTGAATCCACAATTATCTCCCATGGTATGCCTTATCCGCGTAACGTAGAAACAGCCCTTAAGTGTGAGAAGATTATTTCAGACCGGGGAGCAGTTCCTGCGACGATAGGCATCATAAAAGGCCGGATTAAAGTAGGTCTGACTGAGGAAGAAGTCGAGTACATGGGAAAAGAGCAGGGAATCATCAAAGCTTCCCGACGCGATCTGCCCTTCATTGTAGCCGGTAAAGCTGATGGTGCTACCACAGTAGCAGCCACCATGATCATCGCGGCTTTGGCAGGTATTAAAGTCTTTGCTACCGGCGGAATTGGCGGTGTCCACAGAGGGGCGCAGGATACTTTTGATATCTCCGCTGACCTGCAGGAACTGGCCAAGACTAATGTTGCAGTTGTCTGTGCCGGAGCCAAGTCCATTCTGGATATCGGTCTGACTCTGGAATATTTAGAGACTTTAGGTGTTCCGGTAGTAGGTTTTAAGACAGATGATTTTCCGGCCTTTTATACCCGCAAATCCGGCTACGGTGTTGACTACAGAGTTGATTCTGCAGCTGAGCTGGCTTGCGCCATTAAAACCAAATGGGAACTGGGCCTTGCAGGTGGCGTCATTATCGGCAACCCCATTCCTCCTGAGTATGAATTAGATTCCGTGAGGATTAATAAGGCTATCGATGACGCTGTCAGCAAAGCGGAAGCGGAGGGCATAAAGGGCAAAGAAACAACTCCCTTCTTATTGGGCAAAGTTTTGGAAATTACTGAAGGCAAAAGCCTGGATGCCAATATTGAACTGGTTTATAACAACTCCTCTGCAGCGGCAGATCTGGCAGTCGAACTGGCAAAGCTAAACTAGTATCGGTAAGCACTATATTCTTCCGGTAGCCATGTCAGCCGACATGGCTACTATTATATCTGTTAGTATTTGAACTATGATTTTTTCTATCAGGAGAAGGACAGTGAGACAAAGCAATTTAAGCAGAGCTGAAGCACTTCAGCTTTTGAAAAAATATAACAAGCAAGACTTCCACATTCGTCATGCGCTGACAGTTGAGGCTGTGATGCGCTATTTCGCGGAGGAGTATGCGCCGGATGAGCGGGAATACTGGGGCATGGTCGGCTTGCTGCATGACATTGATTTTGAGCAGTGGCCGGATGAACATTGTTCCAAAGCACCGGAATTGTTGCGGGCAGGCGGAGTGGGGGAGGACATGATTCGATCCATCGTCAGCCACGCTTTCGGTATCTGCTCGGATGTTGAACCTCAGGAGAAAATGGAAGAGATTCTCTTTGCGGTGGATGAACTGACCGGGCTGATGGGAGCAGCGGTTCTGATGCGACCCTCTAAGAGTTTTCAGGATATGAAGGTCTCCAGTGTGAAGAAAAAGTTCAAGGATAAGCGCTTTGCTGCCGGCTGTTCGCGCGAGACCATAGCAGCGGGTGCAGAACGGCTCGGCTGGACCTTAGATGAACTTTTAGAGAAAACACTGACAGCAATGAAGGAAGCAGAAGCAGAGATTGAGTCCGAGGTCGCTCAGAATATATGACGGGAATAGGGACAATAGTTAATACTCTGGCCGTAGTGGCCGGGGGCGGAGCGGGACTTTTGCTCAGGAGTGGCATCAGGGACCGCTTCAAGGAAATTCTTATACAGGCCCTGGGCGTGTCGACCATCTTTATCGGCGTCTCGGGTGCTTTGCGCGGCATCTTTATTGTGGATGGATCCTTGCTTGATACCAGAAATACCTTGCTGATGATTCTCTGCCTTGTGCTGGGCGCATTGCTTGGAGAATGGATCAATATTGATCTCCTGATGCAACGCCTGGGAAATTTCCTCAAAAGCAAAGTCAGGGTCAAAGATCAAGAAAATACTTTCGCGGAAGGCTTTGTCACGACGACCATCATTATTTGCACGGGAGCGATGGCTATCGTAGGCTCTTTTCAGGATGCTTTGCTGGGTGATCCTTCCATGCTTTATGCTAAGTCGGCGCTGGACGGTGTCGTTGCAGCAATTTTAGCTTCCACCTACGGAGTGGGCGTGCTTTTTTCCGCCATAGTTCTGCTGGTCTACCAGGGCAGCCTGACCCTGCTGGCAGCCTGGATCAAACCGATCCTGAGTGACCTGATGTTGTTCAATATTTCTTTTATCGGTTCGGTACTGGTTTTCCTGATCGGCGTAAACATGCTTTTTGAAAAGCGCATTCGTATTGCAAATTTTTTGCCTTCAGTAATTTTTGCCGCAATTTTGCCACTGATTTTTAATTTTCAATAGAAATATCTAGCAGAAACACTACTGAAAACTTGAGATAAAAAGAAAACGACCGGCCACAGCTTTTTAAATAGCAATGTGGCCGGTCGTTTTTAAGTTGTTGATTGCAAACAATATCAGCCCTGTGCCAATAAAGCTTCTGCAATAGTTCTAGCCTGATCCAGGTCTTCCTGAGTGGGATTCCAGTTGACCCGCAGTGAGGCATCTACCAGATCGAATCCGGCTTCCGTCAGGCGTTCCTGCAATATTTTAACGGATTCACCGGACCAGCCGTAGCAACCGAAGGCGGCAGCTTTTTTATTCTTAAACTTTAAAGATTTCAAGAAAGACAGCCAACCACTCATAGTGGACAAAACATCATTTCCTGCTGTCGGTGAGCCCACTGCGATGGCTCTGGACTTGAATACTTCTGTCATGATCTCATTTTTGTCGGTCTTTGCAATGTTAAAAACTTTAACTTTCGTTTCGGGAGAAAGATCATTGATGTGCCCGGCGATGGCGTTAGCAAGCGCTGCAGTGCCTTCCCACATAGTCTCATAAGCAATTGTGATCTGATCTTCCTGATAGGCATCAGCCCAGGCAGCATATTTTTCAACTATTTGCGTGGGATTATCACGCCAGATTACACCGTGGCTGGGAGCAATGATGTCAATATCCAGATTAAATCCTGCGATTTCTTCCAGCTTGCGGCTGACCAGAGCAGAGAAGGGGTTAAGGATATTGGCGTAGTACTTCATAGCTTCCTTGTCCAGAAGGCAGGGATCAGCCAGGTCATTAAAAAGCTCTTCAACTGCAAAGTGCTGACCGAAGGCATCATTGGAAAAGAGGATATTGTCGCCTGTCAGATAGCTGGCCATACTGTCAGGCCAGTGCAGCATGCGCATTTCAACAAAGACCAGAGACTTGCCGTTGCCCACATCAAGAGTGTCCCCGGTTTTGACGACATTGAAGTTCCAGTCTTTGTGATACTGACCTTTTAAGCTTTTAACAGCGTTGGCTGTACAATAGATAGGCGTATCAGGAATCTCCCGCATTAAAGCCGGAAGCGCTCCTGAGTGATCGACTTCACCGTGGTTTACAACGATATAGTCAATGTCCTTAAGATCAATTTCCTGCTTCAAATTATCCAGAAAATACTCACCGTGAGGCTTCCAGATTGTGTCCACCAGAACGGTTTTTTCTTCTTCAATCAGATAGGCATTCTGACTGGAACCATTGAAAATACTATAATCACTGCCGTGAAATTCTTGTAGTTCCCAGTCAATAAAGCCGATCCAGCTGACATTGTTTTTAATATTCTTGCGCATCGAAAATCTCCTTACATAAATTGTGCTTATTAGATGTTCCTGAATTCTTATCACCTAATAATAACAAATAAAGCAAAAGCATAATGCTTGATCTTGGTAAAAGTTACAGATGTCCGGTGATACTATATTTATTGAATTACAGCTGGGGGCAGGGGTCAGGAAATTTAACAAATGATTTGCCTTTTTACCCGTCTCTGTGATATCATCATTCGGCGTACAGTAGCTTATGGAGGTTAGCAATGAATACCTTACAAATTGTCCTCGGTGTCATTTATGTCATCGTCTGCATAGGACTTATTATTACCGTTATGTTTCAAGAATCCGTTTCCCAAGGTTTGGGTACGATTTCAGGCGATAAAACAGACACTTTTTATGGAAAAACAAAGAAAAACAGTCGTGAAGCAATCCTGTCACGTTTGACCGTTATATTCGCTGTATCATTCGCTGTGCTGTCAATGGTACTTTACCTCTTGACCGGTCGTGGAATCTAGAACAGTTCCGGAGTTTCCTAAAAAAAGATAAAAAGAGCCGCATGGCTCTTTTTTGTTTTAACTGATTAAGTCTGCTTTCAAGTTCAGCTGCCGGGAGTGTTCTGACATATAGAAAATGGAGCCAGACGCTCCATTAGTTCAGCCGGCACATCATCTCTCATTTCAACAATAACCGGTTCATTCAGATTTAAACTGAAAATACCCATAATTGATTTGGCGTCGACTACATATGGTCCCGAGACAATACTTATCTGACCGGGGTACTGATTGACGAGCCGAACAAAATCTTTGACGCGTTCTATTGATGAAAGCAAAATTTGACAACGTTGCATATGACCTCCGAAACTACCTGTTTCAGTTTATATTAAAGCGGAATAATATACTAGGATAACAGTATTTTGTATCATTAACAGCTGCTGAGACTTACTAAGTATATTATGATAATTGTGCAATTTAGAAAGTTTTTTAATGAATAATAAAGATCAGATAAAATTTGCCTCGCTGGCTTTGGGTTGCAAGACCAATCAATATGAGATGGACGCTCTCAACAACGAAGCAGCAGCGGCAGGCTTTCAGTTAGTGCCTGCTGATGATGCGGCGGATGTTTATGTCCTGAATTCCTGTACGGTAACGGCTGAAGCAGGACGCAAATGCCGGCAGATGCTGCGGCGTTTTCGCAAGCAAAATCCGGAGGCACTCATTGTCTGCAGTGGCTGTCATTCTGAGCTTTATGATCTGGGGCCGCTTTGCGATCTTTCTATCGGAACAGTGGGCCGGTCAAAACTGCTGGCTGCGATTATTAGTAAACTGACAGAAGCTGAAAGCCCGGACCGTGCATCGCTGCAACAGGAGCGATTTCTGGTGGAAAGTGGAAATCCCTTATGGAAGCAGTATGAAGAACTGCCCGGTACGGCATATGCCGAAGAGACACGTGCTTATTTGAAGATACAGGATGGCTGTGATAACCGCTGTTCTTACTGTGCCACAACGCTGGCACGTGGTCCTGCGCGCAGCAGGCAGCCGGAGGCGATTCTGCGCGAAGCCGGGGAATTGGTGGCTGCTAAATACGGTGAACTGGTGCTGACCGGAACAAACCTCAATTCTTATGCCTGCGATTGGCAGCGGATTGATCCGGAAGCTCCCGGGCTGATCGAGCTCCTGGAAGACTTGAGCCGGATTCCGGGCCTGATCCGCCTGAGGCTTAGCTCTATTGATGCAGCAGGAATTATTTCAGACGAATTCATGGAGCGTTATGCCAGAATCGAACGCGCCTGCCCGCATTTCCATCTCTCCCTGCAAAGTGGCAGTGACAGGATTCTGCGCGCTATGCGACGACGCGATACACGGGAAAGCTTTCGCGGAGCTGTAGAGACTATACGAAAATATTTACCTGCGGCTGGTATCAGCACTGACATAATTGTTGGTTTTCCCGGAGAGACAGAAGAAGATTTCCGGGATACGATGGATTTTTGTGAGGAAATGGATTTCATGCGTATTCATGTTTTCCGCTTTTCCCGGCGCGAAGACACTCCGGCTTATGACATGCCCGATCAGGTGCATGGTGATGTTAAACGTGAACGGGCCGAAAAAATGCACACACTTGCCGAAAAACTGGCCCGGCGGGCAATCGACAGAAGCCTGGGGGAGACCAGGAAGGTCCTGGCTGAAAGAGATGATGAGTCGGGCAGATGGCATGGTTATACGGAAGACTATCTTCCGGCTGTTGTTTTACCTGACACAAGTAGGGTCATCTCCAGGGGAGATCTGCTTAAGGTCAGATTGTGTGAAGGCTGTGATTCTTTTGTAATAGCTAGGGTCTCTGATTGATGTTAGACTATATAAAGTATAAAAATGGAGGGATTTCTAATGGATCAAGGTGATACAGCCCGCTTCGAAATTATTACCGACCGCAAACAACAGGCGCATGATATTATGGCGGAAGTTATGATTTCGCTGGAGGAAAAAGGCTATAACCCGATCAATCAGCTTGTCGGATATTTCCTCTCCGGTGACCCTACTTATATCACTAATCATAAAGGTGCGCGTGGAGTGATCAGACGCATGGAGCGTGATGATTTGCTGGCAGTGATTATCAAGGATTATGTCGAGCGGCTTGATTAGTATATGAGGGCTTTGGGGATTGATTTCGGTTTGCGCCGTGTCGGCATTGCTTTGAGCGATCCTTTGCGGATTGTAGCTTCAAGACACTCAACGCTGAATTGGAACGGTAAGGATGTGGATGCGCTGATAGAGCGTATTTTTAATCTCTGCGAAGAAAATCAGGTAAATACCATTGTTGTTGGGTATCCGCTGCGCACTGATGGCGACAAAAGTCCCATGACCGATATGACCGTAAGTTTTGCCGACCGGCTCCGGGAAAGTGGCAGGGAAGTCGTTCTGGTTGATGAGAGATACACCTCGCTTCTGGCCGGCCAGATTCTTCAAGAAACAAAAAGACATCAAGGGCGTGACAAAGGCCTCCTTGACCGAATTGCCGCAGAAATAATTCTACAGGACTATTTGGAAAGTGAACGAGATTGTGCTCTTTAGGCTACACGCCTTAACCTGCATCTGTTATAATCTGCCCTAAGCTCAGAAAACGCATATTTTAACGACAGTTAGTACTTTGGCAGTGGCTGCCGTCAGATTGTCTGAGCATAAATTTGAATTACGAGGAGGAAATATAGATGGATTTCTTAAAACTCTACTACAGCTCTCATCAGGACGGATGCTCATGTTGTGATGGTGACCATGATGATTTTGATGGCGATTTCGAGGATTCCGAGATTATTCTCATAGATCCCGAAACTAATGAAGAATTTTCTTTTATCTTCTATGACAATTTTATTTTCGAGGATGAGGAATACTGCGTTCTGGCTACCAGAGAAGATGAAGAAGATGAAGAGTCCTTTTCCTGGCTGATTATGCAGTATAGTTGTGATGAAGATGGCGAAGAGGCCCTGATCAGCTTAGATGAGGAAGATGAAGACCGCATTTATGCTGTATACGAAGCCATGCTCGATGAAATGGACGAGGATGAGGAGAATGAAGAGGACTAATACTTCTTCAAACTCAGATAAGAAACCAGAACATCATCAAATTGGCAGAAAACGCAGCATAGAAGATGATGTTCTGGCAGTTTTAATCGATGAGCGTTCGGGACGTGAATACTACGTCTCTATGCTCGACAGTTTTCCGTACAAAGGCCGTTCTTATTCGGTTATGTATAATTACGAACCTGATGATGGTTATCGTCGCGATCCGGAAATTGTTATTATGCGTTCCTGGCGTGATGCTAACGGAGAGCAGTTGTTTTCTTCGGTCAGAGACCGCAAGGAATTAGATGCAGTTTTTGAAGTGTTTTTTAGTCGATACGCAGAGTCGATTACTTCAGATTCATAAGTCCGGCAGACAGAGCTTTGATCCCTGAGCTATCCGGCGAAGAGAGCGAGCTCAATTCGACTATGAATGGAAGGGGAAGATATGTCGCAGCGTATAGAATCTATGCCTGATAGTAACGGCAGCAGACAAGAGCAACTTTTTCAGCGGAAATTTCCGCTTTATTCTGTTCTGATACCGATATTTTTTCTTTTTTTACATCAGATTATTCTTAATTCTATGGCGTATTTGCGGATATTTCTCTATGCACGAAACTCAGGTCTTGCCGGTGATGAGCTGATGAAGGTCTTTACACGTCCGGTTATTTTTTCTGAATATTTGCTTGCATCGGAGGCTCAAAATTATGCTTCCATCTGGGCCATGATTATACTGATACCTTTGTATCTGCTGTATCTCTTCCGGCGCCGGCGCAGGGATCCCCTTATCTTACGTTTGCAAAGGCAAACTATTTCAACTTATCTTGACAGCACGGTGCTGATTGTAGGAACACTGGGACTAACACAGGCCTGGATGTCATTTTTGCTTTTGTTTGAGGAAGCGGATAACTTCTTCGGACGGGCTTTGCGGGATTACCTCATACAAGCGGAACAAGTGACTTCGGCTGAAGGCAATCTCTGGCTGCAAATTGTAGCTTTGGTTATTTTAGTGCCGATTGCGGAAGAACTTTTATTCCGCGGTGTTTTTCAGGGTGAACTCTCGCTGCGTTATTCCCGCAAGACAAGAGTTATTGTCAGCTCACTAGTTTTCGCCGTTTTCCACTTTGATCTTATTCAGGCTAGCTATGTTTTTTTCGCCGGCCTTGTTCTTAGTCTGGCTTATGAGCTTACGGGGAATCTGCTTGTCCCGATATACATGCATATTATCTTCAATTTTATTGGAGGCGGAATCTTGCAGCGGCTTTTGAATCTGGACGAAGAGGGCAGCAGTATCCTGCTTATTATTCTGTTTGTGTTCATTCCTTTGGCTCTGGCTGTTTTACTTATCTGGTTTCGCCGTGACAGAGCAAAACGACAAGACGGAGTTTACAGCTTTAATAATGACCTTAGGGGTAAGAAATGAGATTTTTATCCGGACATTTGCCCGAGCGCCTGCATAAACGCACTTTGGTCGTATTATTCAGTGTTATTTTGTCTGTTTCTATTCTGGCCTCTGCGGTGCTGCTGGCAGCCAGAAGCTATATAGCTCCTGAAAATTCGACTGCTTTCAGCATAGCAGCGGACAATAGCGGACGTTATGTCTCAGGACTGGGTGTAAACCTGCTTCGTTTGCCTTCAGCAAACTTAATCCATAACGGTGCATTCGAACAGCCCTTGGTGCAAACACAATTTATTGTAAATGGAGGCAGCGAAAATAAGTTTTCTGTTACTACTTCGGAGTCCATCGGCAATCTTCCCCTGACCGATGATTATTTCAAAGGCGCAGATATCAATATTTTTCGTTCCTCTAATGATGGAATGAAAAAGCTTCACTCGGCTAAGATTACTGGCTATGAAGTTGGCCGCTTGCTTAATCAGACTAGTCTGGACTTGCCCGGCAGCCTGACTGACATTCATTGGTTTGATTTTGCAGAGTCAGATACTATTGTGGAGAGAGTTGTGGTTGCGGGCTCTGCCGGTACTTTGCTCTCGCTGGGGAAACCGGGTGAGGTGAAAATAATCAAGTCAGGGCATGATGACGACTTTACATCTGTGGCTTTTGGCAATGACGGTTTCCTGGCTGTAGATAGTGGTGGCAGATTTTATGTGTCGGATGATGGTCTTGAATTTATTGAATTAAATTTTCACGGCAGGGGGTCTTTGCACGATGTTGCCTACCGCTCGGATCCGGGAGGTGATTCAGGATTTTATTTAGTAGCCGGTGAATCAGGTCAACTGTATTTGGGACGGGGCAGAGAATTTGAACAACTCAAACTGGGGCTCAGCGAAAATCTTAATGCTTTAGTTGTACCGGAAGAAGGCATTATGTACGCACTGGGTGATAATGGTTCTGCCTTGTACTCACATAATGGTATTGACTGGCTGCAGGATGAGAGTCTGGCTGTAGCCAATGACTGGCTGAGTGGTGATGCTGCTGATGATGTGATGTTTTTGGCAGGCAGCAACGGGCTCATGGCGGTTAAGAGGGGAGACGAAGACTTTGAAATTCTAAAGCCGACACTCCTGGCAGCGGTATTAGGAATTGGCCAAGACTTTAATTTATCGCTTGAGGATAGCAGGGATATTATCTGGCCCAGTTTTCATGAAGTAAGTTTGTTTTCTTCTGAACATATTGTTATTATCAGCGAATTCGGAAATGCATACCAGTCACTTAATCAGGCCAGAGATTGGCAACGTGTTGACAGTACAGGCAGTTCGTCGGCAGCTATAACTAAGATGGAGCGTTTGCCGTCAGGCCGCGTTTTTATTGCAAAGCAGGACGGCAGCATTGACTGGGCAAGCTTTTCTTCTGTATTCACATTTGCACCTGCTTTTTCTTCGTCTGCTGTCCTGGCAGGCGATTATGTGACAGTAGATCTGTCGGCAACTATTGCACTAAATACTGCACAGCTGCCTGAACTTTATCCTGAAGCGGAAGTGAAGGAGGGTGAATGGCTTATTTCGGGAAATACAGCCGCTGCTATCCTGCCTCTATCCAGCAGCGGCTATGTTGAAGATACGGATGAAGTTTTGCCGGTCAACGGACCCAGGGGAAGCGTTCTTCGTCTTGAAGGCGCCAAAAACGAAACGGACCTTGCTTATCAGGAAAAGGACGCGCGACTGGATCCGCAAAAGTTGTTTTCCCTGCAGCGCAAAGTCCTGATTAGTGAGCAGTTTCAGAATCCAATGCGACCATATTTGGATCAGCGCCTGGTACAAAAAATTGATTCGGACAATCTGATTACAGCAGTTAAACCATCTGTTTTTCCATTAAAATTTGATATTTGTCTTGAAGGTCCAATTCAGGGTCCTCTGGAAGTCTGGCTTTCGGGTCCGGATTTCGAGGTTGCTGAAGAAATTGAATTAAATCAGGGCTGGCAACACATAAATACATTACTCCTGCTTCCACGGCCTTTGAAAGCCGGTGATCAGGTATATCTCAATATCGGCTTTGCCGGAGATGCTGTGATCTATCTTGATAATATCTTTCTGGGACGTGCTGATGAATCAGCAAAGGATATGTCTGTTTTAGCGAGGAATATCGCATCTGAAGCCCCGGATATACCTGTGCTGAGACTGGATTGTGTTCCTATTGGCAAAGCCGGTTACAAGTCTTATTCCTGGGCATTGCCCGAAGGCGAGACCGGCTATCTGGCTCCCCAGAGCAAGAATAGCGAGCGCCACAATCTGGGAGCGGTTTTGCAACTGTCTGAGGCCGTAAATGCTTCACCGTGGTTGGTAATTGATGCCCGGGCAGGGGAGGAAGAAATACAAAATCTGCTTGAATATCTGGCCGGCTCCCCTTTGTCCGGCTATGGTAAGGCCAGAGCAAACGATGGAGTTATCGGACGCTGGACTGATGCCTTTGACCTCGTCTATATAGAGCTGGTTGACAGTGCAGACACACTTCCTTCGGATCGTTTAAAAGCACAACGCGTGGACTGGGTGGTGGAACAATGTCAAAACTCAACTCTGTATCAGGAGATTTCTAATAAACTTGTTTTCATTGATGGTATGGATTACGAAGAAGGAGGCCTCAGGACCAATGTGGATTACCATGCCAGTATTCTGTATAGCAATCAGACTCTGAGTGGGAGTCAGGATCTGGATATCTTTATAAAGGACTGGCAGCAGTCGCTGCCCCGTCGCACAATAATGGGAAGTTCTTTCCGTCCGGAGTTGATTTCCTCACTTAGAAGTGAAAGCGTTATTGGCACAGATGTTCGACTGGCTGATTTGGCAGCATTGAGTTTGTCTGGACTGGAGAGTGAAACAGAGTTGGTCCTGCTGGACGTAGATATGCTGGATCCGTCCTACTATGCGAGAGACAATCCGCGGATAGCACTTCTTAAGTTGGCAGATTCACTTAGAAATGCCAGCGTTCTTGACAGAGCCAGGCAGGAACTGTCTCATGATGAGCAAGAATCTAAAGACCCACTGACGGGAAATAAGCAGGGAGTGAGTGATTTGTCAGAAACTGAAAATCACAGTTTGCGACTCTTTTCTTTTAAACAGAATGAGAGCTACTTATTGGTCGCTGTAAATCTGGGAGAAAATGCAGGGCAGTTTACCCTGCGCAATCTGCCACAAATAGAGGCCATTGCCAGTAGTAGTTTTGACAGCCAGGGAAGGCTTATCGGAGAAAATATGAAAAAGCGCAGCAATTCATCCTTTTCTGTCATGCCGGGCGGCCTTGTAGTACTTAAAATAGAAATTAGTGAGTGAAGACACTGCTGGTTAAAGCAGATGGAAGACAAGAAAGAATTGAAAAAACAGGTGAGACATGGAGTGGTTTGAGTTATTAAAGTCTATTCTTTACGGTATCGTACAGGGTGTCACTGAGTGGTTGCCGATAAGCAGCACCGGACACTTAATCCTGCTGGAGAATTGGTTGCCGCTTGGCGGGGGAGCATCTCCGGAGCAGTCGTCGGCGTTTTTCTCCCTGTTCATGGTGGTTTTGCATCTGGGCTCGATCATGGCAGTAATAGTTAATTTCTGGCCCGAGCTCTGGCCTTTCAGACGGCAGAAAACTTTGGCTGCATCGGGCCTTCCTTACGATAAATCTGCATACATATCCTTATTCTCTGACTCCCTTTTCTTGAGCCGCTCACAATTACGTATGTGGATAAACATTGTGATTGCTGTTATTCCGGCAGGAATAGTGGGATTATTATTCGACGATTTTTTCGAAGAACTCTTTTATAATCCATTTTTAGTAGCGATAGCTTTGATCGTGGTGGGCATTATTTTCATACTTATGGAAAATTACATTGCAGGCAAAGCAAGCAAAATCACCGAGATGGATCAGATTAGCTGGCGCATTGCATTAATTATCGGTCTATTTCAGGTAATCGCAGCGATTTTCCCCGGTACATCCCGTTCCGGTATAACTATTATTGGCGGATTGTTGTTTGGATTGTCACGGCCTCTGGCAGCAAAATTTACCTTCTATCTGGCTGTTCCGGTAATGATCGGAGCAAATGTGCTCAAGCTTTTCAAATACGATGCAGGTGTTAACAGCACACAGCTAGTGGTTTTATTCGTAGGCATGCTGACGGCATTCCTGGTTTCCATCTTAGTCATCCGTGGCTTGCTCAAATTCATCAGAAACAATAATTTCAAGCCTTTTGCCTGGTATCGTATAGCTCTGGGAGTGTTTGTTCTTGCGGTGGCTTTTGCAGGCCTGATCTAGAGAAAGGAAGAATTCTGCACTGGCAATGACAGAGGTGAGAAATGACGGTTAATAATAAGGACAAAAATAATGAGAAACTGATGACACGTGAACAGTTTATTTCACTTGTTGACGCTTTGGAAATTCCTGATCAGGGAATAGCTGCCAGGACAAGAGCAAGGTGGAATAACTTATGCAAGCCGATAGGCTCTTACGGCCAACTTGAGCTTTTGCATCAGCGACTTGCAGCAATCGAAGGTAGATGCGATCCGGAGATTGCACCGCGGGCGCTTTTTGTTTTTGCTGCAGATAACGGCATTGTGGCAGAAAACGTCAGCCAGTGTGGTCCGGAAGTAACAGCTCAGGTTATGCGCAATATAGCAGAAAAAAAATCCAGTATTAACATTATTGCCCGCGAAACAGCTACTACTGTTATTCCGGTTAACCTTGGTGTCCGCGATCTCAGTGATGAAGAGGGTATAATTCATGTGCCGATAAGGCCAGCCGGCACTGAGAACTTTGCAAAAAGCGAGGCTATGAGTGAAAGGGAGATGATGCTGGCCATACAAGTGGGGTATGAATTAGCATCGGAAGCAATCAATAATGGCTATAAGCTTTTGATCGCAGGAGAAATGGGGATTGGTAATACTTCGACTTCTACCGCCTTGCTTGCCGCTCTGGAAGAGACTAGTGCTGCTTCTATCTGTGGTCGTGGTGCCGGCCTTTCCAATGAACAGTTTTTACATAAGCAGGAAATTATTTCAGCAGCTTTGCAGATGCATAATTTGTCTCCCGATGATCCGCTGACAGCCTTGCGTAGTGTCGGAGGTTTTGATATTGCCGCAATTCTTGGCTTTTATGCCGCTGCTGCTCTGAACGGAGTGCCTGTTATTCTGGATGGCTTGATTACTCAGGTAGCAGCAGTCGTTTTGCAACGCCTGCAAGCTAATATCAGCCATTATATCTTTGCCGCCCATAAAACATCTGAGCCGGGCTGTGAATTAGCTCTGCGTTCGCTCGGTCTGACCAGTATCCTTGATCTGGATCTGCATCAGGGTGAAGGCAGCGGAGCAGTTTTGACCTTGCCGCTCTTTGACAGCGCCATCAGTATTTATCGCGGGTCAGTGACTTTTGCAGCGGGTGGTGTTGAAGCTTATGAGCTCTATGATCCCTCATGATTAGCTTGTTTTTTGGTGCTGCTTCTAGTGGAAAGTCTGATCTTGCTGAAGACTTCGCTTTGTTTCTGGAAAACTATCCTATTATCTATCTGGCTACTTTATATGAGGAAGAAGATAAGGAGAACGAGGCAAGGATCAGAAAACATCAGAGCAGGAGATCAGGCTTGCCTTATGAAACCCTGCTGGCAGCCACACCGGAGGATGGAATGAGTCAGCTGGAGCAGTGTCGCGATAAGACGGTTCTGCTGGATTGCTTGGGAGTCATGGTTGCTAACAGTAAGTATATTTATCTGGCCGAAGAAAATGAATACAGAGAAAAAGCTAACGACATTGTGCAGAAAGATATAGTTGACTATATTTTCAATTTGAATAATATCTCACGACATCTCATAATAGTAAGCCCGGATGTATTTTCAGTAACGCCTTATGAACTGGAGGAGTCCAGCCTGCGCTATTTGCAGTTATTAGCAAATATTAACAGCTACCTGCACAGAGTTTTGCATGCTGATTTTATTGAAGTAAAAGCGGCTTTGCCCTCTGCGCTCATTTGTGAGGAAGAGGCACTGGTGAATTTTCTGGAGAGATCTAAATGAAGAAGATCATGGACAGCCTGATTTTGGCCATGAGCATGTTTACAACATGTCCGCTGCCGCGACGTGAATATGATAGTTCGTCTCTTTCATATATGATGGCCTTTTTTCCTCTGGCCGGCCTATATATTGCTTTGCTTGGGGCTGCGGTCTATTATCTCACTGCTTTGCTGGAGATCTCCAGTCTTTTGCGTGCAGCCCTGATTTTATTTGCCTTGATTGCAGGCTCAGGCGGTATTCATCTTGACGGCTTCGCAGACGCATCTGACGCCTTATTTTCCAGGCGTGATGCAAAAAAAATGCTGGAGATAATGCATGATGTCCATGTGGGCGCTTTCGCCGTTATCTCTCTGCTATTAGTTTTGCTCCTGCAATTTGCAGCACTGCAGAGTCTGCTTGCGGTAACAGAAGAAAGACTGATGACAGCAGTCTTCATTCTGCCGGTTTTCTCTCGCTCCCTGTCGGGACTTTACTCAATAAGTTTGCCCAGTGCCAGGTCCGATGGCATGCACTATGATTACAGACAAAAAAGTTCCGGAACAGTCCTTAGTATTCTGATTGTGTTTCTCCTGCTTTCAAGTGCCGGAATCATTTTATCTGCCCATTATTCAGGGGTGATGACAGTTATTCTCGCTATCTTGATAAGCTATTTTTTTGCTCGCTACTCTTTGCAAAAATTTGAGGGAGCGACCGGTGATCTTGCCGGCTTCCTCCTGGTTCTGCTGGAAACGACAGCCTTGCTGGTCCTGGCTCTGTCTCATAGTTTACCGGCCTGGTTTTAAGTCGGGGGAGTTGAAGATGATCGAAAAAAAGATAGTTGTCTTTGGCGGATTATATCAGGGTAAGCATGAATTTATAAGAAAGAATTATCTGGATCAGATGGACAGTCTTACTGTGGATCTTGCTATGCTGCAAGACCTGCACAAGCATTATCTTGATGGAGGAGTGGATGTTGGGGAAATTAGCCTGTTTAAACTCTTAGAGGAAATGCCCTCCGATTGCATCCTTTTCTTTGATTCAACTAGATGGTTCCAAGATACATTGCTGAAGTTTGACTTGCTCCATCCTCCATTCTGGGACTGGATGCTGGGGCTTTTGTCAGCTTCAGAGCTGAGGATGACATTGCTTTTCTGTGTTGATGAACTGGGCTGCGGAATGATACCGGCCGAGCGACAAGCACGCCTCTTTCGGGAGCAGCATGGCCGCTGGCTGCAATGGGCGGCCGCAGAAGCTGATCATGTCATCCGTATGGTTGCAGGTTTGAGCTCAGCTTTGAAATAGCTAAGAGCTGTAGCTAATGTTTCAGCTTTGATAGAATGGTTTCAACTAATGATAAAACTTAGTATATAATACTAAAGTACTATGCAAACAAAACTGCATGAAAGTGGAGGAAAACGAATGGATAAATATGTATGTGATGTCTGTGGCTATGTTTATGATCCTGAGATAGGCGATCCCGACGGTGATATTGAGCCGGGTGTATCTTTTGCAGATCTTCCTGAGGAATGGCTTTGCCCGCTCTGTGGAGCACCCAAAGAGGATTTCTCACTCATAGAAGAATAGTTACACAAATGGAAATGAAGGAAGCCGATATCTGATCGGCTTTCTTTTTGAAAGGATAAAATATGAAGGTCCAGAAAATCAGCGATCATGTCCTTTCGCTGGGTGCATCTGACCCTGGTTTGCAATACTTCGACAAGCTAATGCCAACACCTTATGGGACTAGCTATAACAGTTATATTGTGCGCGGAGAAGATAAAGTCGCCCTGCTTGACCCGGTGCAAAGCGATTCCATCCATCAATTGTTGTCCAATCTTGCTCTGGCGGGAGTTAGTCATATCGACTATATCCTGAGTTTACATACTGAGCAGGATCACTCCGGAGGAACAGAGCTGCTCTTGCAGCGCTTCCCGGAAGCAAGGCTGGTCGGAACCGGCAAAGTAGCAGAATTTCTCGAGATACACCTCAATATTCCTGCCAGCCAGGTGCAAGTGATAGCAGAAAACGAGACACTTGATCTGGGTGGATTAGGGCTGACCTGTATCCCCATACCTTTTGCTCACTGGCCTGACAACACCATGTACTGGCTGGAGGAGGAGAGGATTCTTTTCAGTTCAGATCTCTATGGCAGCCATTATGCAGTTCCGCCTTATAAGGCAGCGGATGAAAAAATTCACCTGGAGACGACGCGCTCATATTATGCTGAAATTATGATGCCGACCAGCAAACTGCTGGGACGTCATCTGGCAAAAAGCAGAGATCTGGATCCGCTTATAATCTGTCCAGCTCATGGACCGATCTGGTACGAGCCGGATAAGGTCTTGTCGCTTTATGAGAGCTATATCTCTGGGAAAGTGGATAAACGTGTTGTCATGCCGGTAGTTTCCATGCATGACAGCACAAAAACAATGGCCTACTATCTGGCGGAAAAACTTGAGGGATTCGGGATTCCTGTAAATATTCATCACCTGGATGATCCCAATCAGGACTTAAGGGTTTCTATGGGCAAGGTGGTCGAAGATACTGTGGATGCATCCTGCCTGATCATGGCAGCGCCGACGGTATTGACCGGACCTCATCCTTCAGCCGGTGCTCTGGCTCTAATGCTCAATGCTTTTAAACCCCCGCTTAAATATATAGCTTTGATCGGTTCATTTGGCTGGGGCAGCCAGATAGAGAAACGTTTTTATGATCTCCTGCCACAAGTAAAGGCGGAAAGGCTGGATACTCTTTTAGTCAAAGGTCTGCCAACAGAGGAGGATTATAAGCTCCTGGACGAATATGCCCGGATGCTGAAAGAAAAACTGATATCCCCGGAAAAGGAATAGCTTATTTAAAGCCTTGTAGCAACAGCTTAAGCTTCTTCAAGCAGGGTTTTTATCATAATAGAGTAGAATTTTTCCGGATGGCGCCTGAAGGAAAAGGCTGCTTTGCGTGCTAATTCTTCGCTTGGCAGCTCCAGGTCAACACTAAAAGAGTCACCCTGATCACTCAAGTGCTGAACCCGAAGCAGATATGATCCCTTATCTGTAAGCTTGTAATCAGCCTCGATTGCCTTACGTTTTCTGCGTTCAATACTGGTTTCTGCCAGATGTTCGCTCACCCAGAGGCGCACACTTTCAGCTATCTGTCCTTCCAGGGCCAGCAATATTTTTTCACCCTGGGCTGTGAGATAGCATTCCGCTCCACTTCTGGCATCAACCGAATCTGTGATCAGATCGGTATCCATCAGGACAATCAGTTCAGACGATTCCAGCCAGTTTAATGCTTCAGCCAGCATGAAATAGTCTGCCGTTAAAGTCCCCAGAGCAGTTTCTATCAAATCGCTGCGTTGTAAGCCGGGTGCTTCCCGCAGGATGTATAAAAGGTGCAGCTTTTCTCTGGTAATATCCTTGCCGTCCATTGCATAACCTCTTTCCGGAGATATCTGTAGCTAATAGAAACTAAAAATGTCCTGTTCTACGAGACTGATTTCACCCTCAGCATTTTCGTAGATATAATCAGTCAAAGTCCCGGCCATCTGTTCAGCCTCGCCTTGGCTCAGTGCTGTATAGCTAAGACCGAGAACAAGGGTCTGATGCACATCCTGAGCCTCAACTTCCTTAATAGAAACATTATAGCGTCTTCTCATAGAATCAACGAGAGAACGTTTAACTCTGCGCTTTTCTTTGAGAGACTTTACCCAGGAAAGTTTGATCACAAAACGCACGGCAAGAATAAACATATTTTCAGTCTTTCATATCTTTCAGCTCGAAATTTTCACTGGGGTAGGAAACAGCCTGTCCCTTTTTTGCTGCTTCTAAAAGCGTGAGCACGAGTCTGAGTGAACTGAGTCCGTCAGCGGCAGCAGGCAGATCAGAAGCCAGGTCTGATTCCAAAACCGCACCGTACATGAGGGTGTGAGCCTTGCCGATATGTTTGATAATGCCTAAGCCATCGCGCTTTAACAGGTGTTTAAGAGCCGGTCTCACTATGGCAGGTGTCTTGTTTTTTTTGTCGTCATATGAAAGTGAAAAATTGATTTTGCCACTCTTGATGCCGGCAGCAAATGTACCTTTCTCATAACGAAGGAAAATTTCAGCCTCCTGTTGCTGAGGATCCGTCAGGGTGCTGCCTTCAACTGCGACCAGAGCTCCTGATTCCAGGCTGAAAACTCCCATAGCGAGATCGGCAGCCTCGATGTCGTGATAGGGAGGCGCCAGCTTGCACGTGGCCTCCTGTGGCAGCTCACCCAAAAGGTAGAAGACAAGGTCGAGTGCATGTATGGTTTGGTTCATGAGCGCTCCGCCTTCATGCTCCCAGCTGCCGAGCCATGATGATCGATCGTAATAGGCCTGATCATGTCCCCAGCGCACGATCATATTTGCAGACAGCGGCCGCCCAAAGGAGCCTGAAGTTAAAAACTCCTTCAGCTCTCTGACAGCGGGATAAAAACGATAAGTAAGGCAGGGTATGATGTTGCGGCCGCTCGCCAGCGACATCTCCTGTAAAATTTCACCTTCCCTTACAGTCAGTGTCATCGGCTTTTCCACAATGACGTCCGCACCATTTTTCATGGCCAAGAGAGCCAGATCGGTATGCAAACCAGGAGGTGTTGCTATAGCGACTAAATCAGCCGGGGGACCTGTATGAATATCCAGCTTTTCATAGATCTCTTCAAGGCTGGCCGCTGTGGGCGGAAGGGGCAGACTCATCTTGCGGGAAGTAATAAAACTTGACAACACCTGCTGGCTGGGTTCTACCACACCTGCCAGTTGCAGCAGACCTCGTTTTTCATAAAAATCTATAGCGCGCAGATGACGCCTGCCGGCACTGCCTAAGCCGACAAGGATTATTTTTCTGCTTTCATTTTTTATCATGTGTTAATCCAGTGCAAACATAATTTACTAATGCATCCACGATTCTATCGTCCGGCATTTCTTCGTCATCTGACAGAGCCAGATATTGGCGTAAACGTCCCTGATAATACTTTGTTGTTTGAGCAAACTGCAGCATAACAGCAGTATTATCTAAAAAGTAACCAGCCATTTCAAGATCTATATCGGGGCGCAGTTCGCCCTTTTCCTGTGCATTCTTCAATAACTGAGCGTAGGCAGACCGAAAGCTGCTTTCCATCTGTTTCGACAATTTATCGGAAAAGGGGCTTAGTGAATCCGTGGTCAACAAAAGATACAGCTTTGACAGCTCCGGATATTTTCGGCTGTATTCCAAAGTCATCCGGAACAATGTCGTCATAGCAGAACGGAAGCTATCTTCCTTCTGTGGGTTCCATTCCGTGACAATCTGTTCAAAAATCGCATAACCCATTTCCGCAATAGCTTTAAAAAGATCCTCTTTCGAAGAAAAATAGCTGTAAAGGGAACCAACACTGATGCCGGCCTTTTGCGCAATATCCTGAACACTGGCAGCTTCATATCCTTTTTGAGAAAAAACAGAGATAGCAGCCCAATAGACTTTGATTTGCCGATCTCGTGAGGTCTTCTCAAAAGTAGATTTATGATATATTTTTCGTTCCAAGAAACATACTCCTCTTTTACTTGCTAGATCTATTATCACATATTTATAGAAAACTTTTTTAATTTCACATACTATGGTGCCTGCTGCAGCCATAAGCAAGAGTCGGTTTTGCTGGCGGGATGCATAAATCCTAACATTTCTGTATTGCTATTCGTTAGGTTAATACTGAAAATTCAGGAATTCCTCGACATGTAGAGTAATATCAATATTTGCAGGTATCCGGCAGTCATGAAAATATATTTGCTCAATAATTTATGCATAAATTATTAATAAGACATATCGAAATTTTACAAATGCAAGCTGTTAAATTGACCAAATTACTTGCGATATGTACAAAGAAGCTTGTTGTAATAGATGATTTTAGCTGTTAATATACAATCAATGAATTACATGTACTGGGAGGTAGTAACATGATTATTGGAGTTCCTAAGGAAATTATGCCGGGTGAGCGACGTGTTGCAGCATCGCCGGAAACAGTAGCAAAAATGGTTAAAGACGGTCTCGAAGTTTTAGTAGAGAAGAATGCAGGGGAGGGTGCTTTTTACCATGATGCTGATTACACAGCGGCCGGAGCGGAGATTATTGAAAATGTAGTGGATCTCTATCAGCGGGCAGAGGTTATTTTGAAGGTTAAAGAACCTCTGATGAATGAGGAACAGAACAAGCATGAAGTTGATCTTATGCATGAGGGGCAGCTGTTAATTACCTTCATCCACCCCGCCTCACCAGTTAATCATCAAATGGTAAAACACATGGCAGAACACGGAATTACCAGCATTACTTTGGATGGTATTCCTCGTATAACCCGTGCCCAGAGCATGGATGCCCTGACTTCTATGAGCACTTGTGCTGGTTATAAAGGCATACTTTTGGCAGCGAATGCCCTGCCAAAATTTATTCCGCAAATTTTCACAGCTGTGGGAATGATTAAACCGATCAATACCTTGGTTGTAGGTGTGGGTGTAGGTGGTCTGCAGGCTCTGGCTACAGCCAAACGGCTGGGTTCTCAGGTATATGCTGCGGATATTCGTCCGGCTGCAGCAGAGCAGGCACTGTCACTTGGCGCTAAGGTGATCGACCTTGAAGTCCCGGCAGAAGAAGCTATCGGTGAGGGCGGTTACGCCCAGGCACTTAGTGAGGAAAGACTGGAAGCTGAACGTAAGATTCTTGCTCAGCATCTCCCAGACATGGATATTGTATTCCTGTCCGCTCTGGTACCGGGTAAAGTTGCTCCGACTCTGATCACAGAAGAAATGGTCAAGAGTATGAAACCGGGTTCTGTCATAGTCGATATTTCCATCGACCAGGGTGGAAACTGTGCCATTACACCAGCGGGGACAACTGAGGTGAAGCATAAGGTAACGCTCGTCGGTATTAAAAATATACCGGGATTGCTGCCGACCAGCTCCACCTGGATGTTTGCTCAAAACGTCTACAATCTGCTTTCTTACCTGATTAAAGACGGAGAGATTGTGATCGACCTCAATGATGAGATTATTCAGAGTTCTCTGACAACTTATGGGGGGAAAGTGGTCCATAAAGGAACCCTGGAAGCCTTTAAGGCCCTGGGACACTAAATCGCTAATGCTGCACACAATTTGTGTGCAGCATTATGTTTTGCCACTTTGTCGTTTTGCTAAAGTTTTTCCGATATATTAACGGGCTTCCAGCAAAAATGAAGAGCTTTATGAAGGGACCACCGTTATTGGACGGTGGCCGCTTCATGTAAAAGATAGATTAATAAGAACGATTTGTTAAACAAGGAGACAAGGGAATGGGATTAGAACATTTAATCTTGATAGTTGTTTTTGTGGTGTCTATGCTGGTCGGTTATAAAATTATTGACCGCGTGCCCAGCTTGCTGCATACACCACTGATGTCGGGCATGAATGCTTATTCAGGTGTTACGGTGCTGGGTTGTCTGACGGCTACTGCAGTAGCCGCTGACATGAGTAACACTGTTAGCAGGATCCTGGGCTTTATTGCTATTGTCCTCGCTATGATCAATGTTGTCGGAGGATTTGCAGTGACAGACCGTATGCTGCGGATGTTCCACTCTGAGGGTAATGACAAGGGGGGTAAATAAATGTTAATGAATTTACCGTTTTCTCCCGTCTTTTTGGCTGTGACACACCATACGGGTACGGCCGCCACCATATATTATGTACTGGCAGCAATCCTGGCTATTACTGTTTTGATTGGAATTTCCATGATGAGCAAGGTCAAAACTGCAGTCAAAGGCAACTTGCTTGGCTCAGTTTCCATGCTCCTCATGATTGTTCTGACCCTGTGGTACTGGAATATATTTTCTTTTGTCGAGCTGTATATATCCATATTGCTTGGAGCCGTTATTGGTCTCTGGCTTTCTGTCAAAGTTAATATGATTCAAATGCCGCAAATGGTCGGCATGCTTAATGGTTTCGGTGGTGCGGCTTCAATGCTAGCGGGCATTCTGACCCTGATAGCAGCCGGTGACGGAGCTTCTGCGGATATATTTTCACTTGCTACTTCCGGTCTGGCAATCTTTGTCGGTGCCTTTACCTTTACCGGCAGTATGGTGGCTGCGGGGAAACTACATGGTGTTATTACTCAAAAGCCGATCGAATTCAAACGCCACGCACTTTGGACCGCTTTGACCTTAGTTTTATCTCTGCTGACTGTGGTGCTCTTGAGTATCCCTGCTGTATTGGCTGCTACTGTGGCAAAAACAATAATAATCATTTTCTCGGCAATAATATCCGGCCTCTTCGGTATCATCTTTGCTATTCGTGTCGGTGGGGCGGACATGCCGATTACGATTTCACTGCTAAACTCTTTCTCCGGTGTCGCCGGTGCTATCGCAGGTTTGGCAATAGCAGATCCTCTGCTTGTTTCAGTCGGTGCAATAGTCGGAGCCTCCGGATTGCTTTTGACACAAATTATGTGCCGTTCAATGAACCGCAAACTGATAGATATCCTCCTTGGCAAAACTTCCACTCCACAAGTGAAGGCCATACAAAGTGCTGCAGCCTCAGTAACAGCCGGTGCTGGTAAAACTGAAGTGAAGGTAGCTGGAGCAGAGGAACTTGTAGCTGATGCAGTACAGACCGGCCCCGCCTATGCTGCCTGGCTCAATGACGCAGAGAAGATAATCATCGTACCCGGTTACGGCATGGCCCTGTCTCAGGCTCAGCCGCTGGTTAAAAACCTTATGGACGAGCTGGAAGATGCCGGCAAGAATGTGGAGTTTGCCATTCACCCGGTAGCGGGTCGTATGCCCGGTCATATGAACGTACTTCTGGCAGAAGTCGACGTGCCCTATGAGAAGCTTCATGAGATGGAAGAGATCAATCCTCAGTTTGCAGAAACTGATGTGGTCATCGTTATCGGTGCCAATGACGTGGTCAACCCTGCAGCAAATACAGCGGAAGGTACACCGATTTATGGTATGCCGATCCTGGAAGTAGCAGATGCCAAGCACGTCATCATCATGAACTATGATAAACAGCCGGGATATGCCGGTGTTGACAACCCGCTTTATGAAGATGGCCGGGGAGATAAGATCGCCCTGCTCCTGGGTGACGCCAAGGAATCTCTGAAGGACCTGGTTAAAGAATACCGGTCAGCGACCTCGCAGGCAGTGACAGTAGCTGTGACTGAAGATACAGTTCCTGCTTATAGCCGCTGGCTCAAAGACGCAGAGAAGATAATCATCGTGCCTGGCTACGGCATGGCTCTGTCTCAGGCTCAGCCGCTGGTTAAAAATCTTATGGATGAGCTGGAAGAGGCCGGCAAGAATGTGGAGTTTGCTATTCACCCGGTAGCGGGTCGTATGCCTGGTCATATGAACGTACTTCTGGCGGAAGTCGATGTACCCTATGAGAAGCTTCATGAGATGGAAGAGATCAATCCCCAGTTTGCAGAAACTGATGTGGTCATCGTCATCGGTGCCAATGATGTGGTCAACCCTGCAGCAAATACAGCGGAAGGCACACCGATTTATGGTATGCCTATTCTGGAAGTAGAAGATGCCAAACATGTCATCATCATGAACTATGATAAACAGCCGGGATATGCCGGTGTTGACAACCCCCTTTATGAAGAAGGCCGGGGAGATAAGATCGCCCTGCTCCTGGGTGACGCAACTGCTTCTTTAAAGAATCTACTGCAAGAACTGAGAGAGTACTGCGGCTAAAACGGATAAGCAAATAAAGCTACTTTAAAGGGTCCTCAAACCGCTGAATGCATGGAGAGGACCCTTTTTTGCTGCGAAATAAAGGAGCTATCGAATATGCAGGTTATTGTGAATATGCACAAAGATTTTAAATAAATTGTGTCATTGTGTTTGGGCTTGTAGGTGTATCTTTTATTGTGACAAGACTATATAACTAATGAGCTGTGAAAAGATGGCAAAGGATAGAATAGCTTTAAAGAAACATGATCAGGAGGGTTTTTGATGTGCCAGCCAAAGCAAATCGCAGTTGACGATCCCAGATTTTTAGAACTTGACACATTCTTAAAGAAACTACAGGGAGAAAAAGGTATAGCTATGATTGCCTTGCAAAAAGCTCAGCAGTTATTTGGCTATTTGCCTTTGGAGGTACATAAACATATTTCTGCCTTTACAGGTATTTCTGTTGCAGAACTATACGGTGTATCTTCATTTTATAGCCAGTTTTTACTGGAAGCGGAAGGGAAACACCGTATTTCAGTATGCATGGGCACAGCATGCTATGTTAAGGGTTCTCAGAAGGTTTTGGATAAACTCTGCGAACTGCTCAATATCAAGGTTGGAGAAGTTTCATCGGATGGTTTGTTTAGCATAACAGCTGCAAGATGTATTGGTTGTTGCGGTCTGGCTCCGGTAATTATGATCGATGAGGAAGTTTACGCTAATATTGTGGATTTGAACGAGTTGGAGCAAATACTTGATAGCTATCGTTCGAAAGAAGCAGCTGCGGTAACAGTCTCAGTTGCCTCAGCTGACAATAAAGGTGAAGCGGAGGATCTGGCATGATTACACGAACCAGAACATCCTGGGAAAATATTTCTAATTTGCGCCGGCGCACATTAACTGAACTGGAACAGCCTGAGCACTTCCGGGTAACAGTTGGTATGGCTACTTGCGGAATTTCTGCAGGTGCGGACTTAACTTTCGAAGCCATACGACAGGAAGCTGAAAGAAACGATTTGCAAGATATTTCTCTTGAAATCACCGGCTGTATTGGCCTTTGTTCATTCGAGCCCATTGTAGAAATATACGAAAAAGGCAAGGAAAAAGTCTCATATGTGAAGGTTGATCCTGTCAAGGCCATTGCGATAGTAAGACAGCACCTGATCGGCGGTGAGCCGGTGGAAGAGTTTACATTAAGGGGCTTTTTACGTGAACAGCATGAAAAAAAACAAAGAGAAGCTGAAGCACATAGTTATCTCAGCCATAAGTTAGAGCCTGTTACCACTACAGAGCTTGATAGCAGATCTAAAGATCTGGTAATAGAAGATGAGAGCGAAGAGTCTGACCTTGCCGGTTTGCCGGAGCATTTTATAGATTTACCTTTTTATAAAAAGCAAAAACGCCAGGTCCTGAGAAATTGTGGCTATATCAATCCTGAACGTATAGATGAAGCTATTGCCGTAGGCGCATATGCTGCACTCAAACGGGTCTTGACTGAAATGTCAGCTCAAGCTGTTATTGATTGTATTTCGGACTCCGGTTTGCGCGGTCGTGGCGGAGCGGGTTTTCCAACCGGAATAAAATGGAGCTTCGCTGCTCGTGAAAAAGCAGAAGAGAAATATTTCATCTGTAACGCTGATGAAGGTGACCCGGGGGCATTCATGGATCGCAGTATTTTGGAAGGCGACCCTCATGCTGTTTTAGAAGCAATGATAATTGGTGGCTATGCAATTGGCGCCAGCAAAGGATATATATATGTCCGCGCGGAATATCCAACAGCGGTTAAGCGATTAAATATTGCGATAGAACAAGCCCGTGAACTAGGGTTATTGGGCGACCATATCATGGCAAGTGATTTTTCTTTCGATATTGAATTGCGTTTAGGTGCCGGTGCCTTTGTTTGTGGAGAAGAAACTGCTTTAATTGCCTCTATTGAGGGTGGGCGTGGCATGCCACGAAACAAACCTCCCTTTCCCGCTGCCCATGGACTATTTGGTAAACCGACAATTATTAATAATGTGGAAACATTGGCGAATATTCCAGCTATTATTTTGAATGGATCACAGTGGTTCCGGACAATTGGCACCGAAAGCTCACCGGGAACCAAAGTTTTTGCTCTGGGAGGAAAGGTAGAACATACAGGTCTGCTTGAAGTTCCTATGGGAATAACGCTGAGAGAGGTCATTTTTGACATAGGTGGTGGCTGTCCTGACAATAAAAAATTCAAAGCTGTGCAAACGGGAGGTCCTTCTGGAGGATGTATTACAGAAAATAAGCTGGATCTGGAAGTAGATTTTGATACTCTTAAGGCGGCCGGATCGATGATGGGGTCTGGTGGCCTTATTGTGATGGATGAAGATAATTGCATGGTAGATATTGCACGTTTCTATACTGAGTTTACCGTGGATGAATCCTGCGGACAATGTGTTCCCTGCCGGGAAGGAACTAAGCGCATGTTAGAGATACTTGAGCGCATAACCGGAGGACATGCCGAAATGGACGACCTGGATCTTCTTGAAGAACTAGGTGAGCACTTGCAAGTGAGTTCACTTTGCGCCTTAGGCCAAACTGCTGCTAACCCGGTTCTGTCAACTTTAAGACAATTCCGTGATGAATACGAGACTCACATCAGAGATAAACAATGTCCCTCACATGTCTGTAAAAATCTGCTCGGATATATTATTACTGCTAATTGCAAGGGCTGCACCAAGTGTGCCCGTATCTGCCCTGTGCATGCGATCAGCGGCAAACCGCGAGAGATTCATGAAATAGATTTGGATGTTTGTATCCGCTGTGGACTTTGCATTGAAAATTGTGCTTTCAACGCAATTGAGCGTAGATAGAGCTTAGTTGAGGATAAAGATTATGCGTCAAACAAAAACAAGAAACAAGATACACTCTGTTCCATTTTCTTCCGGAACTGAAGCTATGAAAGGAGAGCTGAAGCTGGAACTGGAGGAAAAGGTACCGCTGGTAAATTTGACAATTAACGGACAGGAAGTGACTTGCCCGGAGAGTTGGAATTTAATTATGGCTGCGCGTAAAGCAGGCTATGAAATTCCTTCACTCTGCTATCTACGAGAAATTAACGAAAACTCTTCTTGCCGAGTCTGCCTTGTTGAAGTTGCGCGTAAAAAAGGCGAAGCTTTCCGTATGGTTACGGCTTGCTCAACAAAGGCGGCTGAGGGCATGGTCGTTATAACGAATAGTACACGCGTGAGAAAAACGGTAAGGCTTAATTTAGAATTGATTAAAGCTAACCACAATAGTGACTGCCTTTCCTGTATTAGGAATGACAATTGCGAATTTCAGCGCCTTTGCGCCATGTATGGTGTCCAGACCTCACGTTTTACCGGAGCAGTTCGCGAAGCAGAGATAGATGATTTATCCTGGTCCATTGTGCGGGATCCCAGCAAGTGTATTCTTTGCGGACGATGTGTTAATACCTGTAAAGCAGTCCAGGGAATCGGCGTGCTCGAATTCTCTAAGCGCGGTTTTGAAACAACCGTAGGACCGGCCTTCGGATACAGTATGAAAGATGTCAATTGCCTCTATTGCGGACAGTGTATTGAGGCATGTCCGGTCGGTGCCCTGCACGAGAAAGACCAGATAGAAGATGTCTTAAAAGAAATAGAGAATCCGGATAAATTTGTGATTGTTCAGACAGCACCTGCTGTGCGTGCGGCTTTAGGTGAAGAGTTTGGCTATCCGATAGGAACAGCCGTTACCGGAAAAATGGTTGCTGCTCTCAGAAGACTGGGCTTTGACCGCGTTTATGATACAAACTTTGCAGCAGATCTGACAATTATGGAAGAGGCAACAGAGCTAATCAGCCGTCTGAAGAATAATGAACGACTGCCACTGCTGACCTCCTGTTCACCTGGCTGGGTGCGTTATTGTGAACTCTATTATCCGGAGTTTTTAGAGAATATCAGCAGCTGTAAATCGCCGCAGCAAATGATGGGGGCAGTGATTAAGTCATATTATGCTGAGAGAGTGGGCGTTGATCCTAATAGCATCGTCTCCGTATCCATTATGCCTTGTACCTCGAAAAAGACAGAGGCAAATCGACCGGAGATGGAGGTCGATGGTTTGCGTGATGTTGACTATTCACTGACTACACGTGAGCTTTCTCGTATGATTCGTCAAAGCGGTCTCCAATTTCAGGAGTTGGCAGATGAGGAAGCAGATTCAATCCTGGGTGACTATACGGGTGCCGGTGTTATATTCGGGACATCAGGCGGAGTTATGGAAGCTGCTTTGCGTACGGCAGCAGATGTTCTCACAGGAGATGATCTGGAAGACTTTGAGTATAGTGAAGTACGCGGTATGGAAGGAATTAAAGAAGCTACTATCCTTCTTCCCATTGATGGGCAAGAGATAGAATTAAAAGTTGCGGTAGCCAGCTCAGCTGCTAATGCAGCTAAAGTATTGGATGCTGTTAAATCTGGCGAAAAGAAATATCATTTTATAGAAGTTATGGCTTGTCCCGGTGGATGTATTCACGGTGGCGGACAACCATATGTTCCGGCCAGAGAAAGGATATTTCTTGACCCACGCCCGGCCAGAGCGAAAGCTCTCTATGATGAAGATCTTGCTCAAAATGAACGCAAGTCATATAAGAATTCCGATGTTCAAGAACTATACAAAAGATTCTTTGGTGAGCCCAACAGTGAACGTGCTCACAAATACCTGCATACCCATTATGGGCAACGCGAAGCTTATCCGCTGAAAGAAGATGATTCTAGTTTATGAAACACCAAGCAATAAACAAAACTGTATGTGTGGTTTTAATTGTACTTGCTGCCTTTTTTTCTGTGTCCTGCACGCAGAAAGCCTCAGAAGCGATTAATATTGTTGCTTTAAAAGGACCTACTGCGATGGGTTTGGCACAATTACTAACTGAATATGGCGGGGATGAAGATGCTGAGTATGCTTTCTCTCTCGAAAGCCAGCCGGAGCTTGTCGGTCCCAAGCTGCTTCAAGGTGAGTGTGATCTGGCAGCATTACCGGCTAATCTGGCGGCTACACTTTATAACAAGAGTGAAGGTAAAATTCAGGTTATTGCCATCAATACTTTAGGAGTTTTATATCTGGCGGAAAATGGCGACAGCATCAAAGATGTGACAGATCTGCGGTCCAAAACTATTTACTCAGCAGGTAAGGGAGCCACTCCGGAGATTGTTTTGAGAATGGTTTTGGAAAATAACGGCATCGACCCGGACAAGGATGTCAACCTTGTTTTTGTATCTGAGCATACAGAAGTTGTAGCACGTATGTTAGCTGAAGAGGGCAGCGTGGGGCACTTACCTGAGCCTTACCTGACTGTGGCCTCCGGCAAAAATCCGTCGATTCGCAGAGCAATTGATTTGAATTCTGCATGGACAGATATTTATGGTGAATCCAGCCCGCTTATTACAGGTGTACTGGTGGGCAGAAAAGATTTTCTGGAGGAAAATAAGAAGGACGTTAAAGTATTCTGCGAGCGCTATGGCTATTCTGCTAATTTTGCTGTAGAAAATATAGATGCAGCTGCCAAGATGATATCTGACTTGGGTATTTTCGAAGAGATTCCGGCAAAGAAAGCTTTGCCCGAATGCAATATTGTATATATCGACGGTGAGGATATGAAGCTTCAGCTTTCAGCCTATCTGGAAGCCTTGTTTAGTGTTAATCCCCAAGTTGTAGGTAACAAAATACCGTCTGACGATTTTTATTTCAAACCATGAGGAGGTTCCGCCGGGCATTAGCTGTAATTTTTTGGCTGCTGGTCATGCAGCTTTTGTCAATCATATTCAAGGAAACACTGATTTTTGTGGGTCCTCTGGATATTGTTAGAAGTCTTGCTAGATTAATTACCCAGACTGATTTTTTGCTGGCAGTATTAGCTACAAGCTGGCGGATTCTTTTTGGCTTTGTTCTGGCAACCGCATTAGCTGGTTTACTAGCTATTGCTGCTATGCGTTCAAGCACGTGGGAAGATTTCTTTGCTCCACTAATAGCGGTTTTTAAAGCGGTCCCGGTGGTTTCCTTTATCCTGATAATCTTAATCTATTTTGGAGCTGATTCAAGCAGCTGGATCGTTGTTTGCATAGTAACTTTGCCCGGCCTCTATGAGAGCCTGCTTCAAGGCATGAGGATGAGTGATCCTGATCTGAATGAAATGGCAGAGGTTTTTGCGGTACCATTCACAAGGCGGCTGAGCAAGCTGTATCTGCCAAGTGCGATATCGTATTTCTCTGCCAGTGCGTCTTCGGCAATAGGTTTTGCCTGGAAAGCAGGAATAGCAACAGAAGTTTTTGGAATTGTCCAGGGTTCACTGGGAGAACGATTCTATGAAGCTAAGATTTATCTGGAAACAGCGGACTTATTTGCCTATACTGCTCTTATTATTATTCTCAGCTGGCTTTTTTCGAAAATACTGCAAGCTCAATTGCGCAAAATGACTAGGAAATATGAATTCGGAATTCAGGGCAAGACAAGTCAGGACATGACTGAAGACAAACTAAATAAACACCAAGTAGCCGGCTCCTCCTATTATCAGACTAAGTTATCAGATAAGAGAGCAAGCACGCAGGTATCAGATGAAATAAAAAATAATGAAGAAGTTTGTCTGCAAACTGTGAACATAACGAAGGCCTACGGTGAGCTGGTCGTACTGGAGAATTTTAACCACTCTTTCTCCGACCACTCTCGCAGTTTTGTGCTGGGACCCTCAGGTTGTGGCAAGACGACATTGCTCCGCCTGCTGCTTGGGCTGGAAGAGCCAAGTTCCGGAGAAGTGCTGGGCAGGAACACAGCAAAGGCCGGTGCAGTTTTCCAGGAACCCCGCCTCTTACCTCATCTGACGGCCAGGGAGAATATTCTTTTTGTAGCTCCAAATCTTAAACAGGCAGAAATTCAGGAGGCTTTTATCCAATTAGGGCTTACCGGCGATCTTGACAAGCCGGTGGCAACACTTAGCGGTGGCATGAAAGATCGGGTAGCCATTGCCCGGCTTCTTTTGTCAGATCGCTATTTTTTGTTAATGGACGAACCTTTTGGTTCACTCGACAGCGAAACAAAAGTACGTACCGGCTCTTTTATTGAGAGACATCTACATGGCCGTCCCTTTATTCTAGTTTCACATCAGCTGGAAGACGGGACTCTGATGCAAATAGAAGAAACAATTATATTAGGATAAAGCCTTGACAGCAGTTATTAAACATTGCCCAGGATGACGTGGTCCAAATGCTGTGCAGCTATGTCACGCATCATACGCAGTAGTTTGATATCTGTAGCAGCTTCACTGGAACGGTAGTTGGGGAAATATCTGGACAGATGCAGAGGCAGTCCCCGGTCAATCCCGGCGAGGAATTTAGCTTCGGCTTCAATCTCGTCAGGGTTGTCAGATAAACCGGGCACAATCAGAGTGGTTACTTCCACGTGAGCATGGGCTGCG
>LFSM01000101.1:1112-4686 GCA_001512745.1 Clostridiales bacterium DTU032 | reverse complement strand
TACAGCTTGCTCATCACCGGGGCCGCCACCGCCGGCTTTCCGGCTATCAGCTATTCTCTGGTAGGTATTTATACCTATACACTGTATCAGGAAGCGGGTGATAATGAGAAAGCCAGCTATGACGATACAGTATACTTGCTCACAGTCTATGTGACTAACGATGAGCATGGCGGTCAAGGACTGAAGACCCAATGGGTGCTCAGGCGGGACGGATCAGCAGCTAAGCAGGATGCTATATTTACGAACTTTTATGAAAGCGTACTGCCCATTTTCCCGCCGCTGATTGAGGTCGAAAAACTGGTTCAGGAGGAGAAATTCACTAAGACCGGAGACCTCCTGCATTATTCTTTTGTCATCAAAAATGTGGGCCTTGCCAGTATTGTCAAACTCAAAATCAATGATGCCAGGCTGGGGATTGAGGACATGATTGTGGACAGGAGTGCAGTACCGCTGATGCCCGGTGAAAGCATCACCATCACCGTAGACCAGCCCTATGTGGTTACCGGGGAGGATGTCAAGGCAATGCAGATCAAAAATACAGTCAAAGTCATTGCTGAGTCAGAGGACGGCCTACTGACGGAAGCTGAAGCAGATGCCACCGTAGCAATGGAAAAAATCAAGCCGCATCTTCCTCCCACGGGTGAAAGCAGCGGCAATCTTCTGGCCATCATCCTGCTGACTCCGGGAGCAGCTCTCATAGCTGCGGCCCTGTACTTCATATGGAAGCGGAAGGACGCGGTGGCAGATTAAGGAGCTCAGGAAAAAGTCTTAGCTTACGGTTTAGCCGGACACATGTCAGCTGACCGGGAAGTTTCATCAAAGGGGGCACTTCCGGGAGAGCTGCCCCTTTTTAAACTCAAGAAGAAATGCCCGCAGACAAAGTCCGCCAGTGCGGATCTGGCTTGACAGCATAAGCTATAATACAAATATCACAAGCAGGTGCAGATTTATTGCCTGAGATAAAATCACTGAATATGCTCTTCTGCCGGCAGCTGCCAGCGCACAGGCATCAGGGCAGGGAGGTGACGACATGGCAAAAGCGAAAGCGGATCCCAGGAGAAGTTTAACTGCCTCTATTGCTGCCTTGCGCCATTCCAGGGATAATGTCAAGCTGGGCAATGTGCGTGCCGGCTATCTGAAATACATGCTGATCTTCCCTCTGGCGCCTGTCTTTGCCAACATGCAGGGAGCGCTGTTCAGCGACACTGTCCAGCTTTTTACTCTGGATGCCATGACGCTGACGGGAAGCGCTTACTGCCTCGGGGCCGGTGTCTTATTTGCCTTTACCAACACAAAAAACATGGCACTTCTGGCCCGGCTGACCGCCCTGTCAACTGCTGCAGCTTTTGCTGTCTGGCTGTTTCTGCCGGAAAGTCTGCTCAGTCTGCTGCTGGCTATAGTCTTTACTTTTGGCCTGGGCGGCTGTGCTGCCTGTGCCGCTTTTGCTTACACTTTTATTCTGAACAACGCTGAACGCCTTCTGGGGGCAGCAGCCATCTCCCTTTTCTTCGCGCTCAGTCAGCTGGATGCCGGCCTGTCTTTAGTATCGGGTCATTTCAACAGAATCTATTTGGCGGCCCTTATTCTGGGAACAGCAATCTGCCTTTTCTTGTATAAGAAAGAAGATTTTTCAGCAGTGGAGGGCAGGCCCCGGGCGAGCTTGAATCCGGCCATCAAACTGACCCTGTACTTCTTTATTGCCCATTATTTCGTGGAAATATTTTATACTTACCTGCCGGGGGCCGCATCAGCTGCTGCACAGGTGGCAAACGGTGCCGTCGGCATTTTTGTCGTCTTACTGGCGGTAAGCCTGCAGCTTTTCACCAGACGCAGTGTCTGGAATATGTGCAATATTTTTTTCATCGCCATGCTCTTAACTTATGGCCTGTATTTTATGCCGGAGGGATCAGCCTGGCGCAGTCTGGCCCGCTATATCCACGGTTTTGAGCAGATGGGTTATATAGCTGCCTATTATCTGCTGGGCTGTGTTTTTAAAAAACACGGCGACTTTCGTCTTTTCAAACTCTGCCTGGTGATTATACTGCCCCTGAGCATGCTTTCATATTTAATTCCCGGTACTATTTCCGCATATGCACCTGACAGCCTGCCGCTTGCCGCTACTCTGACGACTGCTGCCGTCTTCATCGGCTTTATACTCTTGTCTCCTGCTTATGCCAAGTCTCTCTTCGCTGCGGACTGGTCTGATGCCTTTCGCTCTCTTGATATGACTGAAGCCGTGAAAAAGGTGGAAGAGTCGGATCTGCTGGCAGATCTTAAGCTGACACCCCGGGAAAAAGAAGTTGCAGCCCTGCTTTTGCAGGGAAATGATGCCAAGCAGATAGCAGCGGAATTAACTATCAGTGTACACACAGCAAATTTTCATACAAAGAATCTTTATAAAAAACTGGGCATCAATAAACGCTCAGAACTATTCGCCCGTCTCTATTCTGACAGCTTTTTACCGGAGATTTAAAGGTCTGGAGACAGATAGTCTGATTACGGACCAACCTACCAGAACTAGTAGCTATTAATAAAAAATTATTCCCACTAAAATGAAAATAATACTTTATTGGAGCACAACATGAGATTCTGTTGTGCAGGAATTAGTGAACATTGAAAGATCATTGCCCGCTTGGCAGGCCCGAAATTACGCACTGAAGTAAAGACAAACAGTTTAAGGCTGAAAGGGGTGGAACATGAGGATGAAGAAACAGCTCCTGTCATTTTCTCTGCTAGCGGTATTGCTGCTCAGCTTCTGGGCATTTTCCCCACAGACAGCAGATGCAACTGACGCAGATAATCTGACTTTCCAGATTAACCACAGTTATACCCATGGTGGCAGCGGCGCGCTTAATGCAGTGCAATCAGGAAATACTGTTACTGTTACAGGCAAAGTTATCAATGCCCAGAAGCAACTGGTCCTGAATATAGACTCCGGTGTGAAAGTGGTCTGGAAGGCAGAGCTTTCAGGACCGGTTAACGGCTTGATGAACCTGAGCGGGAGTGCTAAGAGCACTTTTGAACTAGCAGAGGGTGGTTATCTTTCCAGCAGTGAGCCTGTCACCATCTACAACCCTTATAACGGCGACTGTTCCATCATCATAAACGACGGGCAGGTGGAGAATACAGCTACTGATGGATATGCCATCAGAACAGATGCGTTAAAAGCAAATGTTACAGTGAATAATGGTTATATCAGCTCTTCAGGCTCAGGAATTTACCTAATGGGAACAACTTCATGTGTCACGGTCAATAACGGCACGGTGACTGCAAAGAGAGATGCGATCATAGTTCGGGGTGCAAATTCCGTTGTTAACGTGAATGGAGGTACAGTCTTATCCACAGATAATGCGGTTGGCAGCGGCATTTATATAGCCTCTCAAGCCAGCGATGCAAAGGTCAATGTCAGTGGCGGCAAGGTAAATGCAATCGGTGTAGAAAGCAATCATGCCATTTGCAGCGACGGTACATACAGCTGGATTGAATTAAGCGGCGGTACAATTGAATCTAATGGAAGCTATGCAACCGTATACATGAGAGGCTCAGATCCCACTGTAATAGTAAGCGGCACAGC
>LFSM01000101.1:0-1072 GCA_001512745.1 Clostridiales bacterium DTU032 | reverse complement strand
AAAGTTGAAAACACGGGACCGGGTGATGTTATCTCAGGCAGTAACATGGACGTATCCGTCAACGGCGGTTCTGTCTACGCTGCCAACGGAACGGCTGTCCAGGCTTTTTATGCAACTGTGAGCGGAGGCAGGGTAGCTGCAGCAGGGGCAAAATCCAGCCTGGCAGCTTTGCAGGTTAATATCAGCGGGGGCAAGGTTGAAGCTATCGGAACAGGCGATGCCATAGCCTCGCAAACAGCAGAAATCAAAGGCGGCACTGTCAGTGCCCGTTCGGGGCCTGCCGTCCGGATCGGAGGCGCAGGCTCGGTAGAAGTCAGCAACGGCTTTGTGTTTGCCTTCGGAAGCAGTAATGCCATCATCCCTAATGTCATTCAGATGGATTTCAATGCGCAGCCACACATAAGTGGCGATGCAGTAGTCTGCGTATTGAGCAATCCTGGCGGAAAACCAGTGTTTACAGAGGGTACTTCAACAAAGCTCACTGCAAATTCCGGCTCATCAGTAGTATGGGCTCAGAAAGGCAGTGAGGCAGGTATCAACTATCAAAAAGGAAACAACAAAGGTTTCTTTGCTATCGGTGGTGTCACTATTGTTGCAGCGGAAACTATAAGCACAATCAGCACAGAAGCAGCTGCAAAAGTGACGATAAGTCCATCAACTGAAGCATCGCCTGAGACGTCAGACGAGACTACATCATCAGTCGACAGCTCGCCTGCATTAGAGACCACTAGCTTGACGTCTGAAGATGAAACAGAATCTCAGGTCAAAGATGTGACGATCACTACAAAGGAAAGCGATATTAGCGGCAGCAATCCGGGAAAAAGCAAGAATATTCCCGTTTTGATCCGGATAGCACTGGTCGCCTTAGCTCTATTGTTAATAGCAGCAGTGATTATTATTTTGATCATGAGGAAGAAGCAATAAGGGCAATTTAATCAAAGCATCAAGCTAACCCTCACAAAACTTTTTAACGGGAGGATCTTAAAATGAACAGAGAGCGAAAACATTTAATATTCACACTAGCTCTGACCCTGGTCATATTGTTGGTGACGCTTTTGTCACCCTTAGTGGT
>LFSM01000025.1 GCA_001512745.1 Clostridiales bacterium DTU032 | reverse complement strand
TACGGAAAAACACTGCAGAATAATTATGAAAAGAAAACTCTGCATTCTTCAAACTTGTATCAGATTTTCACTTATGTAAAGAATCAGGATAAAAAGAATACCGGTAATGTATCCGGCTTATTGCTCTATGCCAAAACCGAAGAAGATATAACTCCCGACTGTTTATACCTTATCTCCGGCAACAAAATAGCCGCAAAGACGCTCGATCTGAATACAGACTTCATGACAATCAGAGCACAACTGGATGGTATTGTGGAAGAGTATTTAGTGGAGTGAGGGCTTCATGTTTAATGTATCGCAAATCATAACTGCTCATAACTATATTTCTGATGTGCACAGCATAAAACCTTTCTAATCCCGCATGGCACCAAATTTTCATTCATTTTACGAAAAGCAGTAGGAGAGAATCTCTTTTATTTTCTTACGAGATGACTCTATATCAAATAGAGCCACACTATTTTAAAGGCCCTGCAACTTCTTTAATATACTCTCATCTGCTGGGCAAAAAGCATATTGTGGGATCTCTTCAATGGTAATCCAACGGATGTCATTGTGCTCCAGCTTTTTCAGCGATCCCTCTGCAATTGAGGCATTAAACAGCGTTAAATTAATGGTGATCTCTGGATATTCATGTCTTACTTGCATAAACTCCTCACCGACATGAATTTTAACAGCAAGCTCCTCATGGCATTCTCGAATTAGCGCTTGCTCCTTTGTTTCACCAGCTTCAAGCTTGCCACCTACAAACTCCCACAGCAAGCCACGAGCTTTGTCGGCTGGTCGCTGACAGATCATAAATCTATCCTTATCCCAGATGAGAGCCGCAACAACTTCAATCACCATAATCTTTTTATCCTACTGCCAATTTATTTGTTTTTTTCAAAAACTTAGCGGGAATTGGGCGGTCCAATTTCCAGGTAATGTTCATGGGTCGGGAACCATTATGTTCTATATAGTTGGCGATACCAAGAAAGGTATATACTTCTGCACCACCAAAAGCACGGTTCGTTTTGAATTCACGAACAAACAGTAACACCCGACTACCTTGATCGCGATGATGGATATAGCGCTGTCCTGTTGCGGTATGATCTGCTGTGGTACTCTGGCTCTGCCAGTGAAATAGCTCCTCATTGATGGAATAATCGTTGTACATAGTAGTGGGCGAATAATCTTTATCTGACTTGTTAAGGGTTATGAAAAATACGTCAAGCTTCTTTTCAGGCAGCCATTTCACGCCTTCTCGCACATTGCCTGGAGTCATATAGTCCATAGCAATCAAAAGCTGGTCACGGGTATAGGAACAATGCAGGTCAAGTGGACAATCGAAACCCAGTTCCACAGTTTCATCAACAAAGTCAATCTTGTCAAAGTTATACCTAAGTAGTGTCATTAACTCACCGCGCATTGTAGGACTATCTACAAGACTAGATAGATTACTGATTACCTCCTCGCTATTCCAATCATCTGCCGCCTTGCCCCAAACAGTGATGTAAAACATTTGAAGCATCCGCTGCTCAACCGGAGACAAGGAAGATAAATCTGTATCATGTAAACGCGGCAGAATATCCAACAGAAATGAAATCCAGCGGCGAGAATCTATAGCCGCAATGCGTATTAAGGCCTTTGTCAAAGTTTCTTCGACTTCCTCCTCAAAATCTTTTAGTTTTCCAGCATGCACACAAAGCCGGGAGAAAGAAGAGAACTTAAAAACCGCTCGAGCATCGAGATGCAAATACTTGAGAAAATTAGTCAGCGATAGCGGAAGCCCGCTATCCTCCTCAAATGTCTCAATGCGAGAGATCAGCCCAGAGCTGTTACCATAGGAGGCTCTAATATTATCGAGTATGTGCTTGGCGGCTTTCTTTTCAAGCTGGATGTAACAACCCTTGGGAACTGAAGTAAAGCCATCTCTAATCTCGCGTGGTACACCGCGACTTGCCCCCGAAGAAAGTAGCGCTGCGAACTTGTCCTCAAAATTATACTTTTTGTTTGCCTGACCGATAAAATCTAGTACTGTCAAACATTCTTTATCTTCTGCTAGGCGCAATCCACGCCCGAGCTGTTGCAAAAAAATAGTTAGTGACTCAGTGGGACGGAGGAATAACACCGTATTAACCTCAGGTATATCAACACCCTCATTGTAGATATCTACCACAAAGATAAAACGCACATCACCGCTAATCAGGCGTTGTTTGGCAGTCTTGCGTTCCTCATCTGGAGATTGTCCAATCAAAAACATTGCAGGAATGCCGTGCTTATTGAAATATGCTGACATAAATTCTGCATGTGCAATGGAGACACAGAAGCCTAAACCCTTTACATCATCAATATCGGTGACATATTTGAGTATAGATGAGATGACCATATCTGCACGCCGCTCGGCAATAGCCCCGCTAATAGTATAGACACGCGACAGCTCACTCTTGTCATAACCACCACGCGTCCATTTCAGACCATCTAGATTAACTGTGTCCGTAACACCAAAATACTGAAAGGGGCAAAGCAGTTTACGGTCGATGGCCTCTGGCAACCGAATTTCAGCTGCAATGCGGCCGTCGAAGTAGTCTAAAACACTCTTGCCATCCATGCGCTCTGGGGTAGCCGTGAGACCCAAAAGAATTTTCGGTTGGAAGTATTCCAGAAGATTTTTATAAGATGGAGCTGCAGCGTGATGAAACTCGTCCACTACAATATAGTCATAAAAATCTGACGAAATTTTAGTAGTAAATTCTTGGGAATTAAAGGTCTGAATAGATATAAACAAGTTTTCTATACTGTCTGGATTGTAGCCACCTACCCACATTTCTCCGAAATTGGCATCCTTAAGCACAGCACGGTAAGTGTAGATACTCTGTTTAAGAATTTCCTCACGATGAGCAACAAACAACAAACGACAAGGTCTTCCCGGGTTTTGTTTGCGGAATCGTTTATAGTCTAACGCTGAGATGACCGTCTTCCCAGTACCTGTGGCCGCAACTACGAGGTTACGAGTATATCCTCGTACGTCTCTCTCAGCCTCCAGCTTATCCAAGATCTCCCGCTGATAGGAGTAGGGCCTAATGTCCAGTGTGTAAATATTCCTAAGATTGGAATCAAAATACTTCTCAGCTTTTAGCGCACTGGCAAGACGTTCTTTTTGGCTTTCGTTATAATACTCAAATTCAGTAGCATTCCAATAACTCTCAAATGTAGCAGTGATCTTATCAATGGTCTCCGGAAGGTCTTTTTTTGCTACTTTTACATTCCATTCAAGACCGCTGGTCATGGCAGCATTGGATAGGTTCGAGGACCCAACATAGGCAGTGCTGAAACCAGAATTTCGATAAAACACATATGTTTTTGCATGGAGCCTAGTGCGTTTGGTGTCATAGCTAACCTTAATTAACGTATTTGGTAGTTGACGAAGCTCCTCGATAGCCTTCACATCAGTTGCACCCATATATGATGTGGTAATAATACGCAGCTTACCACCATTAATCGTAAAGTCCCGTAGCTCATCCATAATAAGACGTAAGCCACTCCACTTAATAAACGAAACAAGCATATCAATTCTGTCTGCGGATACGATTTCTTTTTTTAGCTCTGTGTACATCTGCGGCTCGTGAGAAGCACCAGTAAACAAGCTGCTTTGGGCAATAGAGGTCTCCGGTCTGTCAATATCTGCGGCCGTCTTTCCTACAACCAAATGCGGATCATTCTCCTCTAAAAGTGCAAAGAGCTGCTGTGCCTTTTCATTCACTGACCATGCAGCGAATTCTGCCTCTTCTGTCATTTGCCTAATTGTTTCGATAATCCTATTGCTAAGCTCGACCTGGTCTGAAAGTTCCCCGCCCTTGTCTTTCAAATTGTCTAGTCCTTTTTGAACAATATCCGTAAGATACTGTGCTAACACCTTTGAAGCCTCTGCTTCATCGATAGGACCAGTTGCTTGTCGGTCGGCTGAAATTTTAGAGAGCTTAGTGTCAATCTCATTATTGATGACTTGTTCATAAAGGCCGGGATTAAGCATAAATACCTCAAGTTAATTTGCGATAGCTAGCCAACAGTATTCTCTATAGATGAAAGATATACATAATCATCCTTGCAAATCCTTATAATTAGAATTCATGCAAAACTAGCTGCCATTAAGTGTGTATGCTTACATAGATATACGCTGACATTTATTGTTGATTTTGCCAATTCAACACACAAACTAGTGAAAATTATATACTGCATGCTGGATAGACGCAATTAAACAGGCACTACCTCATAAACCCACTATTTCACTGAACCCCCACTCCACTAACAAAATCAAAACTGATTGAAGTGAACCCGCTCTTCAAACGCCTTCTTCTCCTTCTGCTGCCACTCTTCTTCCGGAACACCAAAGGGAATGATAGCGCGGACAGTCCGGTCCTCCGGCACATGGAGTAATTCACCAAGGCGCTCCCTAACATTGTTCAGCTTGACATCACCGTCCATCCAGACGCCGGCATAGCCTTTAGCCGTAATTGCCAGCATGATGTTTTCTACAGATGCAGCGTAATCTTCAATCTCAAAGGCCAGATTTTCGTGAGTCACCTGATGTTTAGACACGGGAATCACAATAACCGGTGCAGTTTTCAAGGCAGCTGTTGGCACTAATTCAGCGATTTTCTTCCTCAAATCTGCATCAGTAACCACAATAAAGCTGGTCGTCTGCTGATTGTAACCGGAAGGGGCTCGAAGGCCAGCCTCCATGATTGCATGGATATCCTCCTCCGGAACCGCCAGCGGCTGAAAAGATCCCCGATAACTATGCCGTTTCCGTATCACTTCAAAAAATTCCATTTCTCCCCTCTCCTTTGACAATAAGTTTGCCAGCCATCATATCTATGCTTCCAGCCGGTATGAAAAAACTATATTTACCGGAACCGCAATCTACCAGGCTGCTCTGACCACAGTTTAAACCTATTTGCCAGCGGCTGCCTGTGAAATCAGCGCTTAATCAGCACATCACCACCAGCATGTAAAATGCCGGCTGTGGCACTGACGGATTAAATTGTAAACAAGGATACTAGCAAAAAGATCCCGCCAGCGACAAGCCCGACCCTATCTGCTACCGCCTCCGGAGCCACCGCCAAAAGAGCCACCGCCCCCGGNNGCTGAAGGATCCGCCGCCGCCACCACTGAAAGATGATGCAGAACCGGCGTTCTCTTGTGTCGACTGTATGGCACTGGCAAAGGCATGAGTCATAATAATTGTACGTGCGCTGTAAGGCATCTCATATTCAATTTGGGGATTGGCAATCTTCAGCTGCTCATAAACTTCTTTCGCTATACCCATAAAGGCAGCCCAGATCATTAATTCCTGCCAGAGCACGACATGAGACACTACACGTTCCTCCAGCAATGAAAAGTCCTGCAGATAGTTTTTGAAGGCAGTAATCTTATCACCCAGATCCTGACCTTTAGGGGTGATAAAAAATCTCGTTCGTGTAAAAACTTTGAAGACCTTCTCTGTCGACTTTTCCAGGAAGCCTGCTTGCGTCATCGCTGTTCTCGACTGTTCCTGAACATCTTCTGTCCAGCTGTTAAAGCTGTCAAAATTGCCTTTAACATAAGCATTAAATTCTTTTTCGGCCAGAACACGGTCATCACCGGCAGCAGCTACTACCATCTGCCACAAGCTGCTCTCCAGGGCATTCTCAATCTGCGGCAAGACCGGCATTATTTTAAGTGCAAGTTTATCCCGCTTAAAAATTAATCCAACCTGGTCTACCTGTTCTGTTAAGCGCCCCTCTGAAATCCACTTCAAAATAAAAGCTGCTATCCAGTCTGAAACTTCAGCAGCTGCAAAGTATTGGGTATCTATAAAGTGCTGATCGTATGGGACTTCCCTGTAATATTGATCTTTAACAGTTGGATTAAATCTTTCATATTTTCTTCCTTTAGCAGAAACGCCAAGCACTATCAGGATGGGGAAGATCATAAAGAGGAGGGGCAGCAGAAAAGGCCTGAATACTCCCTTCGAATCAGAAGCATAGTATTCTTCCTCATGGTCGATAAAGGGTCCTTTCTCATCATCCACCCAGGATCCTCCTTCGTCGTCCGGAGAGACTTTGTCCAAAGCCATGTCAATTAAATCTTCACTTGTTATGTCCAGAGAATAGTCAGTTAAAAAGGGAGTCCCTTCAAAAACCCCCAATAAGACTACATAATCACTTTGGTCAAAATAATCTCCACTAGTGAAAGTCAATGCATCTTTTAGAATTTCAGTGTTGCCGCCTTCGTGACCGAAGCCCCATAGCCTGCTTTCAGGATATTCATATTCGTAGGAGATATCATTTTTAACCCTGATCTCTATATTTGCTATCGGTTCCATATCCGGATTGATAAACTGCCAGTAGAAAGCCTGATTGTCATCAGCTAAATTGAAAATAAAATTAGAAAGTTCATATTCAATGGTAAATTCACGCCTGCCGTATGCTCCCAGGCCAAAACACAGCTCAAGCTCATCGCCCGAATAGTTAACCCCGTATTTACCTGCCTTTTCAGAAAAAGACGCATCTAGATCCCAGTCATCTTCATAGTCTAAAGCTGCATCATTCTCATCGTAGACAACAAAAGACAGCAAGTCAGAATCGCCTAAATTGCCCAAAGAAATATAGTGTTCAGTACCTACATCCGCATAAAAAACACGATGATCTCTGATAATAACCGAGCCATTCTCCTGAAGCTTGGCAACTATTTGAATGGATTCAATTTCATTGTGGGCCTGAACCTCTGTCGGCAAAAGAAAGACAAGCAAAAACGTGGATAATAAGAGTATCCCCAGAATTCGCTGCCGGAGATTTCGCCTTCCTGTTAGCATTGTGTCAGGCCAGCTCTATTGCCGGAGCTTTCAAAGTAAGCTTCCTGAACAAAGCAAACTCTGACCTGAATACACCACATTTTCATTCACTCTTTTCTTATCTGCTGCTTCCATATTTCTTGATCATTAATCTATTTTATACTTATAGCTTATTTTAACAATAGGATCTGTTTGCAATTTTACCCTTTGCACTTATCAGTCGACATAAGTTAGAATTATAAAAAGAAGGTATTCTTTTTCGGATTTTGAAAAACAAGCTTGATCTATGTGCCAAGGCACTAATAAGAGAAAGAGGAATCATCATGAAAGAAGAAATGCTTACTATTCCGCTAGAGAGAAACCCGTCAATAAGTGTAAACATGATTCCGGGGCATTATGCC
>LFSM01000028.1 GCA_001512745.1 Clostridiales bacterium DTU032 | reverse complement strand
GCACGCTGCTCCTTAGCCACGCTCTTCTGGGCCCGGACAATTTTGCTGATGGTTAAGCCGACTGCGTCGAGCAAGGCAGTCATGCCGCCGACATAATATTCCTTGTCCGTAATCGGGCTGACTGCGTGAATGTCGGCACGGTCATGGAGCAGCTCATAGTTGTGGTCAAAGAGCACGGTGGTGATACGACATTCACCATCCGCAGCCTGCTGCTTGGCAAGCATTGAGTTGTATCCACCGATAGTGTCACTCTCCAGACCTGCCATCGATCCGCTTTTGTCCAAAATGAAAACTAACTCAACTAATTCTTTTTTCATTTTAAAAATCCTCCCTAACTTCTGTCTGGCTTAAGTTTAGGTTTTAGAAAAAAACAAAGGGTCGCTTAGCAAGCGACATTTTTTATCAGGCTCCCAAGAGCGGCTGGTCGTATTCAAAAAGAAGTTCGTTGATTTCGTAGATATCGTATCTGTTATTGATAATGAAGTATTCCACGATGACATCAGACTTGACAGCGTGTGAAAGCGCGAAGCCCGCCCGCTTTAATAATTCATCGGTTTCTTCCAGAGACAGCTTCAGGGCGATGGCCAGAGACAGGACGGTGCGCTTGCTTGGCCGGTAGTCTTTGTTGCTTCTGATCTTGGAAAATAACTTGCGATCGAGATTGGCACGCTTATATACCTCAACATCCGTCATTCCTTTAGAGTCGATCAGGCGCAGGAGCAAGTCGGAAAAGGGCTCATCCAGGTCTACGATTAATTCTTCGATCGTTTTAGAAGGAGCTGAAAGCAGCCTCACCTCGTAGACGCCTTCATCTATGTGCTCAAGCCTTTGTCTGTGCCCGCTTTCAAAAGTCGCTATGTAGTGATTGTCGATATAGCTTGCGACCTTGACCAGCAATTCTTTGTCGGGATTAAAAGCAGCCTTGTCAAAGACTACCAGGGTTACATCCAGCTCATGATCGCGAAGAAACTCTGCAATCACTGTGCTTGCAACCTGCAGGACCTC
>LFSM01000065.1 GCA_001512745.1 Clostridiales bacterium DTU032 | reverse complement strand
ATGGGCAGATTGACGGATGCATATTTGTGACGCCTGAAATTTGTCACCCAGCCCAGCAGTTTAACCTCTTCCAGACCATATACGGTTTTGAGCATGTCAGGAATATCCCGGTACAGCATTCGATATGGCGCTGTCACTCGCTCATCATTATTCATGGGAGCAAAAATACGCGCATCATTCTCTAAAAATGCCGGTGTAAAGGGCGCGGCCTCCCCGTAATCCCAGGGGTTCAGTTCGTTGAGCAAATAAATATCAAAAAGTGAGTTCTGCGGCCTGGCCCAATTGATCCTATCTTGATAAAAGGTGAACCGCCCACGCTCGGTGTCCACAGTTGCTTTTACACTGATATCCTCAACCCAGTAAGGCAGGTAAATTGCCTGCAGCTCTGACCTTATCCTCTTTTCAATATCCTGCTCTGTAAAGTCGCTCCTGTTCTCTGCGACCAGGCGGAGCATTTGCTGTATAGCCTGTTCCTTTGTGATTATGAAAGGCAGGGCAAGATCATACATATCCGGGTCATAGCCATATACGAGATTTTCACCGTATTCGCCGCTTTCAAACAGCTCCGAGAGCATGACCTTATTGCCACAATATGGGCACTCGAAAATACTTTGTGTAGAAAACCCGGTAATTTGAGCACCACAATATGGACAGTCAAAGGATTTTTCTTCTCTTATATCCCACTTTTCAAAGGTCCCCTGATCGAAGCCTTGAAGCAGATCGTCCAGGCTGCTTGTTCGCTGCTTCATCTCATCAGGTGACCGCATGTCTTTCACGGCGGTTTCACCCACACCCACATGAGTGAGTTTTATCAGTCCGTCGACAAGCGGAATTGGGCGATGCCTGAAGATCATATCCAGCGTATACCTGTAGTCAGCAGAGGCCCAGGGGGTAAAACTTCCACAGTAAGGACAGATGAATCCCTCTAGTTTCTGATCGAAGTAAGAGGGGGCGCCGCACTCTCGACACTTTATCGCTGTTGTATCCTGATCCTGCATTCTGATCTCCTCCTGTTCGTATAAAACTTGCCTGGTGGCAGGCAGCGAGCCTGGCAGCAATTAACACCATAAGCAAGGCACTCTATTACTAATTTTATTGCCAGCGTGCTTCTGCCCAAATGATAACCGTCGCAAGATCCAAAGTCGAGCAATACCATCGTATGGAAACAATTACAGGCTACGAGAATAACCCTTGTTCACAATTCCCTCCTGAGAAACGTTTTCACTGATCTGAATTTTGAACTGTCAGTTAATTTTATTATATTTCCGGTCTTATCTTCCTAGGTCTCCAGTAAATCATCCAGTAGTACAATGCTGTACAGGGGTATGTTAGTTAGCCAGGCTTCCCTTCTAAAGTTGGACATAGATGTGCGTATGGCGTACTTCGGCTGAAACTTCTCACAAAATGAGCGTAAACTTTTCGCTTTAAGGTTTTCTTCTGCTTTAACCTCTATGGGTACAATTTCAGCGGATTGTTGAATAAGAAAATCAAGCTCAGCACTGGCGCCATACCAGTAATAAGTCTTGATTTGTCGGCTTGCTAACTGTTGATATACATACTGTTCAGTCAGTGCGCCTTTAAATTCAGTAAAGATTTTATCGCCTTCTAAAATCGCATTAATGCTCAAGTCACTTTGTGCAGCGAGAAGGCCAACATCTAAGGTGAATGTTTTGAATGCTTTTGGATCTGCATATGCAGATAAGGGGATGTTAGGCTTAGTGACTCTATTTACCTGATGAATTAATCCACAGTCTGATAACCATTGCATTGCAAGATCATATTCACGGGCGCGGGCGCCCTCTTGCACCTGACTGTAGATGAACTTTTTATTATCTTGCGCCAATTGTGCCGGAATTGAGTTCCACAACTGGCGGATCCGTGGAACAATATTGTTAGGAGCATGTTTGGAGAAGTCCTGTTCGTATGCCGCCAAAAGACGAGTCTGGATCTGCCGTACATTTTTTAATCCATTAGAGGCAAAGGATGCTACCGCCTCCGGCATTCCTCCAACAAAATAGTAATGACGCAGTAAATCAATATATTTATCACGAAAGGTATGGATTAAGTCCCAGTTATGGCTTTTAAGCAGGTCAAGAAGCCTGTCATTACCCGTTGCTGCGAGAAATTCTAAGTAGTTCATAGGGTATAAATCTATAAAATCAACTTTGCCTACCGGGAATGATGTATCTGCATGAAGGGCAACGCCAAGCAAGGATCCGGCTGCCAGGATTGAATATTCCGGAGCCTTCTCACGAAAATACTTCAGAGAAGACAGAGCTTGCGGAGCCTCTTGTATCTCGTCAAAGATTAAAAGCGTATCACTTGCGCTGATATTCATGTCTGTTTCAACTTCCAGACCGAGGAGGATGCGGGTAATATCAAAGTCGCCTGCAAATAATGTTTTCATACGACTATTATTTTCGAAGTTAATATAAGCGACTTTATTAAAATAGTTTCTGCCAAACTCTTGCATCAGCCAAGTTTTGCCAACCTGCCTTGCACCCCTAATAATTAAGGGAAGATGATCCGGTTCATTTTTCCACTCTATGAGTCTTGTCATCGCTTCTCTTTGCATAGCAACACCACCTCCAGGTCAATAATAACAGAATATCTCACATTTATCCAATGATATTTCGGCGTTTTCTCACATTTTTCGAATGAATTATTGGATTATTTCTACATTTTCCCTGGCTAAGCGCCGGTTCATTTATCCCATGCATGCTATGCCTCCTAAACCGAGCTGCAGGATCGGGCTGGTCTTGTAGACACCTGGTGTCAAGCACGTGGCTGGCACAAGATCGGCTAGTAAGTATACCGAAATCAGTCTGTTCTTTGGCGTACATGCATATCGCGGGGTATGCTTAACTTTGTGGGCTAATTCTGCAGGCTTATATTTGCTATAATAGTGCTGCTATTCTCGTTGGACTAATGGGGAGGACTCTATGGATAAGATAACGGTTGTTGGCGTAGCCGGCGGCTCCGCATCAGGCAAGACCACCATTATTGAAAAGTTAAGGGTAGCATTTCCGGATGATATGCTGGTCATGTCGCATGATGATTATTATAAGGCGCATCATGACTTGTCTTTGGAAAACCGGGCCAAGCTGAATTATGATCATCCTAATGCTTACGATACGGATTTATTTATTGAACACCTGGAAGCTCTGATCCGGGCTGATTCAATTAAACGTCCGGTGTATGATTATACAGTTCATAACCGTTCTTCTGAGGAAGTCATTGTTCAGCCTAAGAAGATCATTGTCATCGACGGCATTCTTATTCTGGAAAACCAGGCGCTCAGAGAATTAATGGATATTAAAATCTTTGTTGACGCCGATGCAGATGAACGATTGATCCGACGTATTAAAAGAGACACTCTGGAAAGAGGGCGAAGTCTGGGTTCAGTTTTAGAACAATATCGAAACAGTGTCAAGCCCATGCATGACCAGTTTGTCGAACCATCAAAAAAATATGCTGACATCATCATCCCCTATGGCGGAAGAAATCAAATAGCAGTTAACATGCTCATCGAAATAATTAACAGAAGAATAAAATAATAAAAGTGGAGCCAGGGTAGCCGGGCCCTTGACGCGCATCTGAGAACGCCGGGAGGAAATCCGGATGAAGCAAGCTGGAAAACTGAAATTCCCTAGGATATCTTTTGTATTGCTCTCTTCACATTTTATCTTAATCTTAATATTGCCTGCGCACACTTTTGCTGATTCACAGCTATATGTAGAGGGTTTGAGAGTCTCACCATCGTTACAATTGCCTTTGTCATAATTATGACACGAGACCCCTTGCCGGGATCGTTTACAGCTGAAGAGTTCACGCCTAATCCCCTTTTACCGTATAATGGTTAAAAATTTGTAAAAAAAGAGGTGCCGGATGATTGTAAATCTCAGAGAACTTGGAGGATATCGAGGACAGGATGGAAAGCGGGTAAAAGACGGCCTGCTTTTCCGTAGCGGAAATCTGAGTTTTCCGGACGAGGACTTGTCGAGATATCTGGAGCCCCTGGCCCTCTCCGTGGTATTTGATCTTCGTTCCGGGGATGAAGCAGAACGCGAACCCTATTCTCTTCCGGACGGGATCGACTACCGTCACCGGCCTGCTGTCCCCTCCATGGAAGGTGAGATGCGGGCGCTTAATATGGCCTTTCCCCTTCCTGACCAGGCTGAAGAAGGTGGATATGAGTCTCTGCTTCTGTCCATACCGCCAGAAGCACTCACCACTGTGGCAGGCTTTTTGCCCCGCTTTTACTCAGACATGGGTGAAAACCCTAAGATCTTCGGTGACATCATCAGGGAAATACTTGAAAACGGTGAGAAGGCGGTTCTCTTCCACTGTTCTGCCGGGAAAGACCGGACCGGGATCCTTGCGGCCATGATTCTTTCATGTCTGGGAGTTGCTGAAGAAGATATCCGGGACAACTACCTGCTCTCTAACCATTACCGGAAAGAGGCCCTGGAAAGGGAGCTGCAGTTTCTGACCCAGGGTATCACGAACCCGGATATCGTGGCTATGATCCGTGACATGCTGATTGTAAAGGAAGAATATCTGGAGGCGACTTTCCGCCATGTGCGGTCTTACCCTCATTTTGATGACTATGCCAAAGAGCGGCTGGATCTGGATTCACATGAGCTCACTGCTCTGAAAGAGCGATACCTGACATAGGTAGGATCCACTGCATGGATTGGTGCCTGCATGGATTGGTGCCTGCATGGATTGGTGCCTGCATAGATTGGTGCCAGGCACGATTTCATGCAAGGCGCGATTTTATGTACTGGAAAAGGGTCTAGGATAGCTTCCAGATGTCTATGCCTGCCTTTTGGTCGAACATTATTCCGATCTTTTCTTCGGCCATTTCCAGAATAATTTCTCCTGTATAGCTGATGTCAGCTTCTTTGAGGTGACCAGCTACTACGGCTATTTCTCCATCATCTTTTAAGTAAGAAAAGACTGCATGACTGTGAAGGGCAGGCTGGCCGGCATCATCCGTAGAAATGTTGCCGGCAAGGGAAACCATCTCAATCAGGCCGGTGATTGTATGGTCGAGATATTCAGCTTCATCTGCTAAGTAAGTTGATATCACCACCTTGTCACAGGCACCGATGCCATGAAAATAACCGGCCTCAACCTTCTCTTTTTTGGCCAGGTCTTGTATGGTCTCGAGCAGGGGCTCTCCCTTATCAATACGCAGATATATTGTGTCTTTTTCTCTCCGATAATCCATTTTCAACTCCTTCTAAATGATTGCATTAATGTTCCTGATGCCTAGTCAGCTGTAACTGTCAATAACTTAACAACTTAGGTGCCTGGCACCGGAAATGTTTATGCTGTTTTGCACCCTTCTGCAGGCATAAACATCTCCAGTGGGGAGAATGGTCAGATGACAGTTGCCACAGTTGCAGCCGCCATAAATTACGCCCTCTTCGGCATCTTCAGGGATCTTGAAAATCCCCTGTTCATATTCATAAAACGTCCACAGATGGTCTTTTTTGCTGAAATAAGTCTGACAGCCTGTTGCTTCGTATTGTTTGAATTTTTTATAAGAAAGGTCCAGCAGATGGCGATACGCCTCTGCAGTCATACCGCTGTCTTCTTCCCCATCTGTCGGGCAGTAGCGGGCAAAGGCGAAAACATTAGCTCCGGCTTCTACTACGGTGTCGATAATATCCGGGACCTCTTGGATATTCTTGCCGGACACAGTGGTCATAATCACAGACCGGATGCCGGCCCGGTTTATACAGCCGATTTTGTCTAAGGTGATATCAAAGGAACCGGCCTTTCTAAACCAATCATGTGTCTCCCTCATTCCGTCCAGGGAAAGTTGATATTTTTGACAGCCGTAGTCCTTGAGGCGCTTGCAGACCTCATCATTCAGATGGAAGGGGTTGCCAAGTATGGTAAATGGAATATCGTGGTCTTTAATTAAGGTAAGGAGTTGCCAAAAATCAGGATGCAAGATGGGATCTCCGCCTGTTATGTAAAAATAAGGTAACCGGTTATATACATCGCAGAAGTCGAGACAATTGTAAAAGCAGTCCTCTATCTGTTGCCAGCTCATAGAGTCAATAGGTTTACAGTTATCTTCTGCAAAAATGTAGCAGTGCTTGCAGCGTTGATCACAATCATCAGTGATATGCCACTGAAAAGCAAAATATTGTTTCATTCCAGCTATCTCTATCTATATAGAATCACTTAACAGTGAATACGTTCTTCTCCCCCGGCAAGTCTGCCTGCCGGGGGCGGGTCAGAAGACCACTTAGTCGTCTCCGGTTCCACAGGCAGAGCCACAGGCGGCCGGTTTTTCTTCCGGTTTGTCATCGGCTCCGCAAGCAGTGCCGCAGGCGGCCGGTTTTTCTTCCGGCTTGTCCCCTGCACCACAGGCAGAAGATAAAGTCGCCGGCTCTTCTCTCTCCCATGCAGAAAGGTTCGAAAGTGCCATAAGAATGACCTCCTTTTAGAAATTCAGAGAGTTTGCCCCTCTGTTGTTTAGCATTCTATAAGCTATTTCTAAAAACTATAAGTAGGCACTTTTATGTAACTGCTGCTATTTTTTACCATTTTTAATTTATTAATCTTTTTATAGAGGAAGTTTTCGTATTTTTAAAAAGCCAGGCTTTCATTTGCTTAAATTCAATGTGTTATAGTTTTTATATAATATTTGAAGCTGAGTGCTTTTTTGACTTTTTTTTAAAAAAAGATATGGAGCTATGGCAATGAAAAAATATGAAGATCTCCCGGCCTGCCCTGTGGCAACTACTGTCCAGCTTATTGGCAGCAAATGGAAACTGCTGATTATGAGAAACCTTCTGATCCGTCCCTGGCGTTTTAATGAGCTCCACAGAGATCTGGAAGGTATCAGCCAGAAGGTTTTGACGGAGAGTCTTCGTTCTATGGAGTCGGATGGGATTATCATCCGTACTGTTTACCAGGAAGTGCCGCCGAAAGTTGAATATTCCTTGAGTGACCTGGGTGAATCCATGAGGCCTATTCTCAAATCCATGGAAGCATGGGGAGATATGTATAAAAAAAGTTTTGACTGTGAGTAGGGATTCTGCTCCTGTACCGGCGTATACATCTCTTTCATCTCATCATCCTGATATAAGGAAAGGCAAGTCATATGTTTAGAGAAGTAAGGCAAGAAAAACAATCTTTAGCAAGAGAAGATATCGATTCTATTTTGGAGCGAGGTAGCTACGGAACGCTGGCCCTGCTGGGTGATGACGAGTATCCTTATTCCGTCCCCATCAGCTACATCTACTATGACGGTAAAATATATTTTCATTCCCTTCCTGCGGGTCACAAGATCGAGGCGATGACGGCAAGAGAGAAGATATCTTTTTCCTTGGTTGATGAGGCGACACTGGTACCGGAAGAATACACTTTTTATTTCCGCAGCGTCATTGCTTTCGGGAAAGTAAGAGTGGCGACTGAGACAGAGCGGCTTGAGGTTTTCCATGCCTTAACTGCTAAGTATTCGGGTCCTGTTCCCGAAGCAGACCGCCGCGCCAAGGTCGACAACTGCAAACGAGCACAGGTTTACGCCATTGAGATCGAGCATATCACGGGCAAGACCAGTGCATGAATTGGTGCCAGGCACCAATTCATGCAGCAGTGTTGATAACTATAGTGTTGATAACTTAATAAGTTAGGTGCCTGGCACCGTAAACCGTAAAAAGGAGATAAAGATGCAAGAAACTGGAAGATGGGATTTGACGCCCCTGTATGAGAGTCTGGATGATCCCAGAATTGAAGTAGATTTGGCCGAGCTGACCAGCTTGATCGAAGGAAGTCGTGGTTTTTTTGAACAGGATAAGGAGGAGCTTGTCCTGGTCACAGAAGCAGTTGAACTGTTTGAAAAAGTAGAGATATTGGTTCATCGCCTGTTTGCTTATATGTCTCTTTTAAGCAGTGCTGATACCAGTATCAGCAGGACTATAGCCTACATGAACCAAATCAGAGGCATTTTGGCCGGTTTTCAGGAATTTGATGTCTCTGCTAAGCGTCTCTTAGCAGGACTTGATATCGAAGAACTGGCAAAGCATGAAGCTCTGGCAGATTATAAATTCATTCTGCAGGAAGCTAAGGATGAGGCCGGCTATTTGCTGGATGCAGAGTTGGAGGAGATGATTGCCAGACTTGAAATTTATGGTGTCGGTGCCTGGGAGACCTTGTTTAGTCAGCTGACCTCAAGCGCTACAACTGACCTGGATGGCGAGCAAAAGTCACTGACTGAGCTGCGCAATATGGCCTATGACCCTGACCAGGACACAAGGCACAGGGCTTATGAGGCAGAACTCTCCCTCTACCCTCAGATTGAAAAATCTATAGCCGCTGCATTAAATTCTATTAAGGGACAGGTGCTCTATCTGGGAAAAAGACGGGGGCACAAGAGTCCTTTGGACGAGTCGCTCTTCAAAAGCCGCATGAGCCGTCAGACCCTCGATGCCATGCTTGAAGCGATTGTTGAAAAAAATGAAGTTTTCGTGCGTTATTATCAGGCAAAGGCAAGATATTTCGGCCAGAAACAACTGCACTGGGCTGATATGTTTGCTCCCATAGGTAAGTTGCCCAGCGGCTACACAGTCGAAGATTCGAGAAAGATGCTGGTGTCGTCTTTTGAAAAATTACATCCGCCGATTGCTGAGCTGATCGATAAGGCCCACGAAGATGAGTGGATTGATTTTTATCCCAGAGAAAACAAGGTTGGCGGTGCTTTTTGTGCCAATCTGGGCTTCATCGAGCAAAGCCGTGTCCTGTCAAACTTTGATGGCTCCTTCAGTGCCGTCGATACACTAGCCCATGAACTGGGTCATGCTTATCACGGTATGCGTATTGAAAAACAGGCGCCGCTCAACCAGGACTATTCAATGCCCGTTGCGGAGACAGCATCAACTTTTAACGAAACACACTTCCTGCTGGAGCAGATTGAAGCCAGTAATGATCCTGAAGAAAAACTTGGCCTGCTTGACAGTATGCTGATGAATACCTCACAAACCACCTGTGATATTCTCTCGCGTTTTCTTTTTGAAAAACGGGTCTTTGAGCGTGTGGAATCCGAGTCTCTTCGTCCGGAAGATCTGAAGGAAATCATGCACGATGCGCAGGTTGAAGCTTATGGTGCGGGTCTGGATGAAGAAAGCCTTAACCCTTATATGTGGGCCTGCAAGTCCCATTACTACTCGGCTTCCTTTAGTTTCTATAACTATCCTTATGCCTTTGGATCACTCTTCTCGGCAATTCTTTATAAGAAAGCACAGGCCGAAGGAGCGGAGTTCATGCAAAAGTATGATGAGATGCTGACGGCAACGACCGTATCTACTGTAGAAGAAATCGGTAATCTGGTCGGTCTTGATCTCACAGACAAGGCCGTCTGGCTTGAGAGCATGGAGTCTTTTGAGCCGCTGGTAGCGGAGTTTGAGCGTCTGATCGACTGACAGCTGATTTTAATGGTGCCTGGCACGATTCTATGTACCCTGCATGGATTTGTGCCTGGCACGATTCTATGCAGGCACGATTCTATGCAGCAGTGTTGATAACTTAATAAGTTAGGTGCCTGGCACCCTGCATGGAACGGTGCCTGGCACCATTCTACCTGAGCATGCTTTGCAGATTTTTGTGCCAGCTGTCGACTGTGTGGTGGTTGATGAGGCCGACGAAGCTTTTGTGGAGTTCCTGCAGGGCCGGGGTTCTTTCCACCAGCATGCGGATTTCTGCATTCTCTTTTAGATGCAGGTCGGGTTTTGTCAGATAGAGCAGTTGGCGGCGGTAACTGGTTGCCTCGAAGGCCTGATTTAAAGTCATGAGGAAGCGCCGGTAGTCACCCCTTGTCTCGAAAACGTAAGTTGCAGCTTTTTCCCGGGGGAAACACAACTCCAGCACAGCTTTGCGGCCATCTTTTGCAGGCAAAACTGCCCACAGCGCCCATTCCGCACCCGCACTCCCCTTTGCCCTGGCCAGCATATACTTGTAAGCTACAGCCAGACCGGACACATCGGTTATTTCCTGCAAAGCGGCATGGTAGTCGGCCAGAGGGCAGACCGACAGCATTTTTTCTAGATGGGCAGCTGTCGTTGGAACTACTGCCCGCAGGTCTGACAATAGCACAGCAGTTCCCTCCGGTATCAGCCGCACAGCCCGCCTGGCCTGAGAGCGGGTCAACTCCGGATCGAGTTTTACCAGCAGCTCTTCCTGGTCTGCCTGCAGCTTGCGGAGAGCTTCCCCTAGCTGCTCTTTGAGACTGGCAAAATCATGGCCCGGGCCGAAAAAACTATACTGGTCACCTGTTTTCAGCGACAAGGTCATCCGCTGTTTTTCCGCTCTAAAGTCAGACACGAAGGCAAAGGGAAGGCGCCGCGCGTCAAGATTGGGCGGCAGCAACAAAATGCTGTCGCTAAAAACACGCAAGGTGGCCTGTCCTTCGCAGTCTCCGTAGCTGTAAGATATATTTTCCAGCTCCATCAGCAAGGGCGTCTCAGGCCGGAAGGCCGCCTGGACTCTCTCAGTGAAAGTCGCGCAGAGCTGTTGGAAGAATTCTTCTTCCGCCAGACCAAGTTTAGTGATTTTCAGTACTGTAATTCTTGTCTCCAGCAGGATGACGTGATCTTGCCGGCTGATGGCTGTAATTGAATCATAGGAGACGAAAATTGAATTCCTATGGCTATCCAGCAGGATTCCTTCTGCCCCGATCGTCATTTCAAGATCGCCTGAGATTAAAGCCGATTCCACTTTTCCCTCATAAACAGCAGCCACATTGCTGCCCATTATGCTTTTTTCATTCATTGCCTGGCTCCCTTCATCAGAACTGACTACCGCGGCCACCGAATAATTTCAGGCCGGGCGGCTTGTAAAGCTTTCATCTTTATTAAAACATGAAAATCAGATAAAGTGCATGGCGATCGTCGCCTGAACTAAGACCGGAAAAAGCCGTCTGTCACGAAAGAGGCTGCTTTTATTCCTCGCTCTTATACAAGGCCGCTCCGATGGCTGTGGCAAATTCAGCTCTCTCGGGCACAATCATTTCAATACCGTAGAGAGCTGAGAAGGTCTTGAGACTATCCCGTCCCTGCGGAACCCGCAGCATATTTCCGGTGAATACAACCTTATCGACACCAGCCAGCCTAGCTGAAAGCACTGACGCTGTGCCTACAGATTGAAATACAAGATTTACAATGCCGAGGGCCAGATCATTGGCCTTGGCCTTATCATTTACTTTGCCAAAGTTGGATGCAGTGGTATTTGCTGTTAGGTCTCCAATTGCTTCCTGAGAGATATCGCCGATAGTAAGATCGACATTTTCCAGACTGCCCTGGTCGGCCATTTCAGAAATAGATGTAAAATCACGCACCTGCAGCATGCGGTCCGCCAGCCCCAGCAAAGTGCCGCCACCAACTCCGGAACCGATAATATGCCTGCTTCCTTCCAGGTCGGCATAGACGATCGAAGTACCGGTACCCATGCTGACGACAATGGCGCGGTCAATGCCGGCGACATAGAGGCCACCCAGACCGGTTGCATCAAATTCAGCTATTTTTCGGGTCGGGCAGTCAAAGAGATTGCCGGAAATCGCAGAGGAGCCGACACCTGTAATTCTGATCTCTTCCACCTGGGCCAGCTTCAGACAGTTTTCCCGCAAAAACTTACCCAGTGCCCCATAGGCTGAAGCAACGGGATCGCTGGCCTCTACCAATTTCTCTGTCAGCAGCTGGCCATTATTGAAGCCGACAATTTTGGTGGTGGTGCCACCGATATCTAAACCGATAAGAACACCTTTCGAGTGTTCAATTAAGTTAATGTAATCAGCATTATTCATGAGCTTGTCTCCACGGGATATTCTGTAAGTCAGCTAGGGCTTCAGCGAGAGGAAACGCTTGGAAAGCTTTATGCCCTGACGGCGCAAGATACTCCAGCGGTCGCCTGACATATGATTCATAATAAAAAGGACCTTGCTCCTGACCCCGCGATACATAGCACGGTCTACCCGCTTCATCCAGCCCCAGAGTTTCTCCAGACGGTCGTAGTCTTTCTCATTTTCATTCATCATCAGGGACAGGCCACAGGTGGAAACTATGGCTGTCAGGTATGTATACATGTATTCACGCTGCGATTTATCACGCACGTCTTCTTCCAGACGATAAACATCATAGAGGATGCGGGTAATACGCAGCAAATCATCTTCCTTGCTCGTGATATCCTCAGTGCCTCCGCCCGTCCCGTTTTCGCCAGGATTTACTGTATAACGCAAATCATAATCTGCGTAATAAACTTGCTTGACGTAAGGCAGGGGCAGGTAGGAATATACATATTCTGCCAGATCCGATCCCTCCGGCATCCGCAGGGGAGATTTTTTCAGCAGGCTGCTGCGAAATAAGGAATTATTCATGGTAAAAAGCCGGGACCGGCTGAAGCGCTTCAGTTCACTCCAGTCATAGGCGATGAAAGGCTGGTAGAAGACTTTTTGTAAAGGCATAGTCTGCCATTCAACTTCCGGTTCGTCTTCTATTACATTGTAAGCAACAATCCCTACCCCAGCTCCAATGTGGCCGGGCTGCAGAAGCTGCAGCAATTTCGACAGGGGCTGAGCCTTCAGAGAATCATCTCCGGACAGGAGCATATACCATTCACCTTCCGCTTCTCTGATCGAAGAATGAACCTCACTGCCTATTGCCTTGAACTTTGATTGATATGTCCGCAGAGCCAGATCACTTTTTGAAAAATATTCCCGGGCTGACTGAATAAAGTCCCCGCCATCACAGTTGCAGATTAAGGAAAGCTCCAGCCCGGCTCTGTCGCTTTCACTAAGTTCATCCAGAAAGGAAAAGCTCTCCGCAACGGTACGAGCTCCCGGATTATTTATCGTCATGACTAAAGATAGTACTGGCTTCATCTCATTACTGACCACTATAAGTTTTAATTCTGCCGGTAGCAGCTACCCCTCTGAATGCTTCAGCAGAGAAGTGGCCGTCATCAAAATCTATCCGGGTTGAACGGGGGGCAAAAACAAAGATATATTGAGAAACCATTTGCAGTATGCCGCCGATGGCATAGGCAGAGCCGGATACAATATCCTGAAAGCGGACACGAATATCCTGATTCATGCGCTCTGTATTGCAAATGACTGTATAGCCTGATTTGACATGGTCACAGACAGGCCAGGCTGAATCGATATCAATGGCTTCCACCAGCATCACGGTATGCTGCGAATCATTGCGCGCATCCCTGATGTCAACAACACGGGGATCGCCTGCAGACCTTTTTGGCTGACGGCTGACCGGCAAGTCTTCATAAGCCCGATTCTCAACTTCATAGTTCTCTTCATAGAAGTCGTCGTAATCTTCCTCAGGTGGTTTTCCAAGTAACTTGTTCAGGAAGCTCATACGTTCATCCTCCAAATATTAGCTTAATTACATTATAGATACGCTATAGCTGAGTTTCAAGAAAAACACAGACTCGTGATTTCACATGTTCAACTTATATACGGTTCCTATAAGTGTACCAGTAAATGGCCTTCACTGGTACCGGGAGCCGAAGATGGCACTGCCGACCCTCAGCATGGTGCTGCCTTCTTCAATCGCCTGATGGTAGTCGTTTGTCATGCCCATCGACAGTTGGTCAAAGTCAGGAAGATTCAGGTCTGAACTCAGTTTTTCCTGCAGCAAACGCGCCGCTTTGAAGATGGGTCTGGTCTGCTCGGGATCATCATAATGCGGCGCCATGGTCATCAGGCCGCGGAAACGGATATGGGGAAATTTTTCTCTTTTTTGCAAAAGCGGTGCAATCTCTTCAGTGTTGAAGCCGTGTTTACTTTCTTCCCGGGAAATATTTACCTGTAATAAAACTTCTGTCAGGCAATCTGCCTGAGCAGACCTCTTTTCAATCTCTTTTAGCAAACGCAGGGAGTCCACGGAATGGATCATGGCGACACGACCCACAATCTGGCGCACTTTGTTTCTTTGCAGGGTCCCGATCATATGCCAGTTGTAAAACTGCTTTTGCTCTGCATAGTGATCAATTTTGCCGATCATTTCCTGGACTCTGTTTTCGCCCAGATCCTTATGGCCCAGGGCTAAAATGGCATCGATATCTGAGGTGTCAAAGTTTTTCGTCACAGCAATCAGCCTTACCGATTCTGCCGGCCTTCCAGCCCTGATGGCACTTTGCCGGATATCTTCCTGCAAAGTCTTGTAGGCCTTTTGAATTTCCGCCTCACGTTTTTTATCTTCTTCAGCAATCAAAGCTGTCAATTGTCTGTCCTCTTTCTTTTCGCGGTGGCTGCCACCGCATAGTTATTCAAGCAGCCTGCCCGGTGCACCGGTCCAGGGGTTCAAAATATATAGATCATTTTCTGCCGGAGCTTGGCTGTCACCTGTCCGGCCTTCAATGATAGCATGAGTGCCGTCTTCTGCCTGAACAAAAACAATAACTTCTTTTGTAATTCCGTCACTGATTTTCAAAAGCCTGGCGATATGGTCTGTTTCCGAGTAGTCATAGAGGCTTTGCAGGGGAACTTTTATCCCGGAATATCTTTGCACGAGCAAGTCCGCCTGCCGGATAACCTGCAGGTCAAGCAAATCTCCGAAAGCTGTCCTGGTCTGCAAGACTAAAGCTGTATCAGTAGCGGCTGCCTTTTGTACGATGCTGATACCATCCAGAAGCAGCTGGTGTTCATCCAGGCTGATGGCAAAATCTTCGCTTTCAGTTTTCAGGGTGTAGTCGGGCAGCAAAGCGACCAGCTTATAGTCCATCGAATTAACACAGCGGGCAATTGGCTGGCCTTGCTGCACATGAGCAGACTGCTTATTCGTTTTTTCATAAAGATCTATATTCTGCACAAGATCCTGTGCCTGCTGCAGGGTCAGTCCGGAGAGATCTTCCTCGCTTATAAGGGGTGTCGCAGCGAAAGTTGTGAAACTTACCCAGCAGGGATTGGCCGTACTGAGGATACCTTCTGCCGGTGCTGTCTCCAAGAGCTGCTGGTAGAGGGCAGCCTCCTGGCTGAGGAGATTATTGAGATCTGCATCAGTGATGCTTTCCGGTTTTAGCAGGACGGACCGCTCCCGGAGGGCGGTGTCCAGTTTTTTCCGGGCCAGTGCCAGCCCGGTGATGTCGTCGGAAAAGACTGCGGTGCGCAGGTCTGATACGGCTTGCTGAATTAGTTCCTGGCTTAAGCTAAGACGGCTGTTTGGATTTACATCGGCCTGGCTTAAGATCAGGCTGCGTTCGAGGATCTCGGTCTTGATCTTTTGGTAAGAATCCACCAGACCAGCTGCGCTTTCAGGCAGGATCAGGGCATAGGTCTCGCCCTTGCCCAGCCGTTCACCCTCATGGGCCAGGGGCAGGAAGATACCGCTGTTTTCCGCCAGGATCAGTTGTTCGTCGCGAAGCAGGAGAAAGTCGGTCGTCAGCGTTTCGTCTATACTGCCGGTGTTGAAGAAGGCATAGCGGGTTTTCTCTTTACTCTTGGTGAATAAAGAAATAATCGCCCAGATAGCCAGTGCCAAAACAAAGACCAGCACCAAGGCTACAATAATAAAGCGGCTAATGCTCCCTCTTATATCGCTTTTTCTTTTTTTCGCGGCCACTGTTTTTCCTTTAAAAACATTCTCTGAAGATTATAAACCCAGGACGCCTTCCAGCGCCAGTATGGCACCGAGACGGGCGTTCCAAAAGTTGAGTCCGCCTTGTAAAAACGCGGTGTAGGGGGGGCGCAGGGGTCCGTCTGCGGATAGCTCGATTGATGAGCCCTGGACGAAGGAACCTGAGGCCATGATTATGTCGCAGTCATAGCCGGGCATGGCTGACGGTATTGGTGTGAAGTGGGCATCTACCGGAGCGGCAGCCTGGATGGCCTCACAGAAAGCCTTCAGTTGCTCAGCGTTTTCCAGCTGAACTGTCTGAACCAGGTCGCCCCGTGTTTCCTCTGGCAGGGGTGTGACAGCGAAGCCCGCTTTTTGAAAAAGCAAAGCGGCGAAGACTGCAGCGGCTGTGGCAGCCTCTACCACCTGGGCTGCCTGGTAAATCCCCTGGAGAATTTGACGGTTGAAACCGAGTGACGGCCCTATTTCTGCACCAACGCCTACCGCCGTCATGGCTTCAGCCACTTCTTTGATCAGGTCGCTCCTGCCGCAGACATAGCCACCGGAAGGGGCGATGCCGGCGCCGGGGTTTTTAATCAGTGAGCCGGCGATCAGGTCGGCGCCATAAGCTGTCGGTTCCAGGCGCTCGACGAACTCGCCATAGCAATTGTCGACCATGATAATGCAGTCAGGAGCGACGCGGTCGACTAGTTCTCGCAGCGGGCCGACCTCTTCTGAGAGGAGGGCGCGGCGGCTGGAGTAACCACGGGATTTTTGCACATAAAGCATGCGGGTATGCGGCAGGAGGGCGGCTTCAATTCCTGCCAGGTCCAGACGGCCTGCCTGGGTCAGGTCAAGGGCGCGCACGGAAACGCCTGTGGCGGCCAAGCTTTGTTTAGAGTTTGAGTATTTGAATGTTTCGGCTTTTTTATCAGCAGGGGCCAGGAGGGTGACTTGGCCGAAAGTGGGCAAAATGGTGTCGTAAGGTATGCCTGTTGCGATCAGGACATCGTCGCCTCGTCTCAGGAGTCCGCGCAGACAGGTGGCCAGCACATGGGTGCCGGATGAAAACTGGATGCGTACCAGGGCTGACTCGGCCTGCATGGCCTGGGCGTAAACTTCTTCGATCTGGTCACGGCCGAGGTCGTCATAGCCGTAGCCGCTCTTAAAGTTGAAGCTGCTTTCCGAGATGTGGGCCTTGTGAAAGGCTCTGAGGACTCCCAGCTGACGTTCTTCGGCGATGGAGTCAATTGCGGGGCGGAACTTTTGCAGGTCTTTTGAGGCAGCCAGCGCCAGGTCGTAAACGGGACGCGAGATGCCAAATTCAGAAAATAATTCGTATCGGTTCATTTTTTTCCTTAATGAGTGCTGGTGTATTCCGGGCATTTGCTTAGCGGGCAAATGCGCCTATATAGTATACAGTTCATTTTGGACAGCTGCAGGTGGTCCTGGTAAATCTTTTACTGGCGGCGGGNNTTGCGGTGGGTTGGCGGCGGTGGGTCGGCGGTGCTGGGTCAGGCAAAGTGAAATAGTATAAAATAGGGTATATGAGTAGAGAGCAACAACTTAATAAGTTAGGTGCCTGGCACCATAAAACGGAGAAGAGGCTGGCCAATGCTTTTTCTTCCATCCGGCGCCGGGCTTTTGGCTATAACAGCAAAAACACCTGCTCTGCTGTTTCTGTTGCTCTGGCGTTGAATTATCTGGCTTTGGAGAGAGAAGAAGCTTTTGTTCCGGAGGCCTGGCTGGCAGAACGGCTCGACAAAGGACTGCCGGAAAGTGCAGCTTCCCTGGACAGGCTTTACCCGCAGGCAGGCAAGCTCAGCCGCTACCTGATTGAGAAATGCGGTATGGGCGGCGCCAGCTTTGCCACGCGAATCACCTGGGCTTTTAATAAATATTCCAAAAAGATGCTGGCTTCCGGGAAGCGGGTCAGGCTCAAATGGACGCTGTTCCCGCGTATGGCGACAATCAGAAGGAATATCGATGCCAACATTCCGGTCCTGATCACGACAACTGTGGCAAAAACTTTCAGCTGGCACACCATGCTCGTTTACGGCTACCGCGAAAGCTACGGAAAAGCGGAGCTTCTGGTGCATTCCGGCTGGTATAGTGCTGCCAACAACGACCATTACTCTTTTGAGGGTAAAGACAGGTTTTTTCAAAAAGAAATCTGGCTGGATAAGCGGCTGGCTGTTTTCGGCTATTTCTTCTCTTTTTTTCATAGCTAAAGAGACAAAAAAAACGGCTGCCTGATTTATTCAGGAAACCGTCTGGATGGTGCGGCCGGCGGGATTTGAACCCGCACGAGTTTAATCACACGCACCTCAAGCGTGCACGTCTGCCAATTCCGCCACGGCCGCAAATAAATATACCGCGTGAGCCGGCTCCGATATTATGACAAAGAGAACCTTTAAAGTCAAATAATTATGCAGGCTCGGGGCTCGGCAGATTTTCCGCCGCAGTGCCTGCAAGGATCCTAGATTTCCTCGATACGGATGTCCGAGCAGCGCAGGGTCAGTTCCGCTGTTCTGTCGCCGTCACAGAGGATATGAACTTCGTAGCCATTCTCAGTTTTATAAAGTTCGTCATAGATCCAGTAGAGTCGGACAATGTTCTCGTCCAGGAGCACGGTCACATCGAGAAAGGTGATTCTATTGTCGGAAGTAAAGCCGTCTTCAGTGTCCAGGGTGAGTACCAGATCTTTTCCCTGGGACAGCCAGCCTGTGATCTTGCAGTCATGAAAGCCGAAACGTTGTCTGAGCTGTCTGGGGATATTCTGCAGGCGCATCATGTCTTCGTAGTCTTCCAGGACCTGCATGCTTTCCCGGTTGTTGCTGATAGAAAAGTCTCTGACCAGGTTGTAAATTTCGTCGCTGCAAAAGCCCAGGGCGAAAACGCGGGGATCTGCGATCTGAGAGTAGATTTCGGGCGGAAGATTTTCTTTAGCGGCGTCCAGACTTGCCTGGTAGATCTCAGCAAAAAGCTCTTTGGTTTTTTCTGCAGAAAAAGCCGGACGTTTGTCGAAGCTTTCGATCAGCTGCTCGATAAATTCCTCTTCAGCGAGGAAGTCCAGCAGATCCGATTCCTGATCGAAACTGTCTTCAGCGAAAAGATTGCGCGGGTCGTAATCATATTCTTCTCTCTCGTCCTGGATAAATTGCTCTTCCTCATCTTTATAAAGAGATGCGAAAAGTTCATCGTCCTGGTCGGCCGCTTCATCAAGGATTGCCAGATCAAAGTGAAGATCAGTCAGATTAGATTTCCTATACCATTCTTTGGTCAAATATTTCATAAGCACCTGTCAGTGTTTTTTTACAGTATAGCTGTGCCGGCAGGCCCATACCAGTCGACCCTTTTATCTGTCACATAACGCCCCCTGCATAGAAAGGTGCCTGGCACCAATTGATGCATGGCACCAATTGATGCAGTGCATAGAATCGTGCCTGGCACCGAATGATGCAGCGCACCAATTGATGCAGTACTGGCTGTGGAGCGTGTATACTGTTTCTATGATGACTTTGGAAGAGACTGAAGCTGCTCTCAATCGGATTGTTGATGCCCTGCCGCCGGAAGTTTTTGTGGATCTGAACGGCGGTGTCCTCCTGCGGGAAGAAGTCAAGCTGTCCAAAGACCGGCTGGCTGACGACCTTTATGTCCTGGGTGAATATCGCTATGAGCATATTTTCGGCCGCTACATCAATATTTATTACGGCTCCCTGCTGCGGGTTTACCCACATCTTTCTGACCAGCGCTTTGTTGAAGAGCTGGAGCGGGTTGTCAAGCATGAGCTGACACACCACCTTGAAAACCGCGCCAATGAACGCGATCTTGAAGTGGAGGACAAGCGTTCTCTGTTACACTATTATGCCCGCCATCCCCTGCGTGAAGACAAGCATTCCTAAAGTTTCGGGTTTTTCAAAACAAGAATAGTGTCGTGAAATTCGCCGAGGGTGAATGAGGATTGGTCATGTCTGACGACTGTGTCGAAATGATCGAGGAAGGCCTGCACAGTTGAGATTAGGTCAAAGCCTGCCTGACCTTCGCGATAGTGCATGGGAACTGCCAGATCGGGTTTGCAGGCGCGCACGATTTCTGCTGCTGTGTCGGCATCGATGGTGTAATAGCCGCCAACCGGGATCAGGAGCAAGTCGAGATTCTGCAGGCGGGCCAGCTGGTCCTGCTCCAGGGCATGGCCCAGGTCACCACAGTGGGCAATCCTTTTGCCAGCAACAGTAATAATATGAATTTTATTTTTGCCGCGCAGGCTTCCCCGGTCCGGATCGTGAAAAGTGTCGATAATTTCCACATCCACAGCCGCTTCTCTTCCGGAAAGTTTAACGCGCGAGCGGGCGTTGTGATCGCTGTGCTCGTGTGAAGCCAGGACCAGATCTGCTGCCAGTTCCAGCGGCCGGTAGCCCGGGACCTCCTCATAGGGGTCGAGAATAATCACCGCATCCTCGGAATTAATCTCAAAGCAGGAATGGCCGTGCCAGATAATACTTAGTTCTTTAGACATCAGGAAACTCCTTTCAAACCAGGACTTGTATCTTTTTGGGAAAGCCGTATTTTTCAAAATAGGCCTCTTCGCGAGGCAGCCAGTCATTGAGATATCGTTCAAGCTTTTCCGGACTTCTTTGCCGGAGCCTCCTGATTTGTTCCGTGCGATCAATGTAGAGAAAAAGCTGCAGGTCATAGTAGGGGCGCAGGTCGGGATGAAGGCTGTAGACACCTTCGACAATTACAATCCGCTTTTTCTCAGCCGCCTCCGCCGGTGAGAAAGTCTGGCTGGCACAATCGAAACGCCGGAACAGGACCGGCTGACCGGCTTTAAGAGGCTCCAGCAGTTCAGCCAGCAGCCTTTCTTTGTCAAAAAACTCGCCAACAGCGGCGAGTCTTTCCGGAGTTCTTTGGTCTGCAGTGAGGAAAAAGTCATCTATGTGAAAAAGCTGAGCGTCGTATTCTGCCGCCAATTCTGCCGCCAAACTGGACTTTCCGGCAGCTGAACTGCCGTCAATAGCAATAATGATCAGCTCACGATCAGAGTTTTCCAGTCGCGATATTTCTGATTTAAGTTGCTGATACCAGTCTTGTTTTTTCATAAAATCTCCGGAATACTTATTCAAAAATCTCAGCTGCGTCAGCCATATGCCGGATAATCTCCAGATGCTGGGGACAGATGTCCTCGCAGGCAGCACACTCGATGCAATCGGAAGCTCTGCCGCGACCGGCCACCACTTGCTCATATTTCTCCGGCAAGGACTCGTCTTTGCTTGTTCTGTGGTCATTGAGAAGAGCGATAATCCCGGGAATGGGGATTTCGGCAGGGCAGCCTTCCAGACAGTAGTCACAGGCTGTACAGGGAATCCGGTCTGCCTTCTCCAGTATCTTGCGAACTTCATCGATCATCAGATATTCATTTTCTGTCAGGGGCATGAAATCTTTCATATAGCTGACATTGTCTTCCAGCTGTTCCAGATTGCTCATGCCACTGAGAACCCGCTCCACACGCGGAAAGGAGGCAGCGAAACGAATCGCATAACTGGCAGGAGACGCACTCTGGCCGTAACTTTCGAGGATGGTTTTCGCCTCCGCCGGCAAATCGGCAAGTTTTCCGCCCTTAACGGGTTCCATGACCAGAACGGTTTTATCGTGTTTTTCACAGACTTGATAGCAGGCGTAAGATTGTACTTCCGGATCGTAAAAATCGAGATAATTAAACTGTAGCTGCACTACTTCCATGTAGGGATGATCAGTCAACACCTGGTCCAAAAAATCTGCCGTATCGTGGAAACTGAAACCGATGCGTTTTACCTTGCCTTCGGCTTTTAATTTTTGCATAAATTCAAAAGCATTGGCTGCGAGAAATTTATTATAGTTTTTCCGGTTCAGAGAATGCATCAGGTAAGTGTCAAAATATTTGACACCGGTTTTTTCCAGTTGCTCGGCAAAAAAGCCGGGCAGGTCTTTTTCTGTCTCAAAATACAAAGTGGTGAGTTTGTCAGTCAGCTGGAACTGCTTGCGCTTGTAGCGCTTGACCAGACATTCTCTGATAGCGATTTCACTTTGCTGATTGTGGTAGTTGTAGGCGGTGTCAAAGTAGCTGAAGCCTTCTTCAATAAAGCGGTCCACCATCTTTTCAGTTTCTGCAAAATCTATCTTTTCATCCTCAGTTTGCGGAAGCCTCATAAAACCGAAAGCAAGTTTTTTCTCCATTGTTCTCCCCCTTTGTCGGATACCGGCGGCGGTCCCGGCAGATCATTTCAAAGCGGCGTTGTATTCTTCTACCAGAAGCTTCATCACAGTAACGTCACTGTTGATCGGTTCGTAGATACCATTTTTATAGACTGAACTCTCGTCTCCTTTGCCCAGGGCCATAACCACGCTCTGCTCGCCGGTCTCTTTGAAGAGCTGGATGGCCTTGGCGAAAGCGTCGCGGATGCAATTTTCACGGACGGGGTCGGCTGTCCAGGGAACGCCGTAGCTGTCGAGGTAAGGCGTCATATCGGCGTTGATCGAATCAAAGGGCTCGTAGCCCACGTCATCGGAAGTTAAATAAACTACATCCGCATTTTCGCCCGCAGCTACACCTAATTCGGGGCGGCGGTTGACGGCCTTGTCACCGGTTGAGCCGAAAATGGCAACATACCTGTGCCTGGGATAATCCTTGTGCAGCCATTGGAAGAGTGCCTCAAAGCTAAGCTTGTTATGGGCATAGTCAACCAGTCCCAGCAAGGCGCCGTCATCTGTCGGGAAGAGCATCATGCGGCCGGGTACGGAAACCTGACTCAGGGCCCGGCGGATAGAGGCTTCACCCACCCCCGATTCCAGGGCAATAGCTATGGCGATCAGGGCATTTTCAGTATTAAAAAGACCATGCAGGCTGACAAATAAATCTTTAATATTCCGTTCAGGCGCGTGCGAGCTTATTACATCAAAAACAAGACCGTCCGCTGTGCTGCGGATGTTTTCAGCCCGGTAGTCAGCGGCAACTCCCTCTCTGGTGCTCAGGGTGATTACTTCAATTTGTCTGTCAGCTGCTTTTTGCAGCATGAGATCACTGTATTCAACGTCGAGATTGACCAGCAGTTTTTCACTGTGGTCGATCATGGCCAGTTTGGCCGCCTTGTAATCTTCAAAGTCTTTGTGTTCGATATCAGAGATATGGTCCTCGGCAATATTTACGATTGAACCGTAGGAAAACTTGATGTCGTCGAGGCGGCCATACTTAAATCCCTGGGAGGAGCTTTCCAAAACAAGGTAGTCGATCCCGGCAGTGACACAGTTGCGCAGTATTGTGAAGAGTTCAAGCGGTTCGGGTGTTGTCAGTACTGACTCCTGGCTGCTAAAGCCGTCAAATTCCTCGATCGATGAGATAAGACCTGCCGGCGGCAGCTTCTGATCTTCCAGCCAGGCATCAAAAATATCCCGGAGGCAGGTGACCGTAGTTGATTTACCTTTAGTTCCGGTGATGCCCATAATAGTCAGCTCGCGCTGGGGCCATTCGAAAAACCTCTGGGCGCAGAGTGTCAGGGCCCGGCGCATATCACTGACGATAATGCCGGGAATATCGACTTGCAGATCCTTTTCTGCCAGATAGGCTATTGCTCCCTGATCGATGGCATCCAAGAGGTATTTGCGTTTGAAGTTTATGCCCTTACATATGAAAAATGTGTTTTTCCACAGTTTGCGGGAATCATAGGACACATGCCGGACGGGCAGGGCTCCGGATGTCTCGTCCCAGCCAACTGTCCCGGACACAATACTTTCAGAGTTTAAATCTGCTAAATAATCTCCCAGAACAAATTCCTGTCTGGGGTAATCCTGTACTTGCATATATACCTCATTTTGTTTTTTTTGCTGTCTGAGACCGTCTCCGGTCATGACAACAACAATTGTACCATGTTAAAAACGCCCGGTTTATTTGTCTAAACGGCGTTCTTCGTACCAAAGATCGAAGCCTTCCATATCCTCGAGTGCAGGAATAGATGGCTGGGCTCCGGGTCGTGTTACGGAAATGGCTGAGGCCTTCATTGCAAAGTCGATGGCATCAGCCAGGGAATCGCCTCTGCTTAATGCGGCAACCAGGGCTCCGTTGAAGCAGTCGCCTGCGGCTGTCGAGTCTGTCATCTTCACTTCATAGCTGGGATAGAAGATTGATTCTTTGCTGTCCATGTAGTAGCAGCCTTTGGCGCCCAGGGTAACGATCAGCGACTTGATACCGCTTGCCATTAATTTCTCACCGGCTGTCTGGCATTCTTGCAGAGTATCGGTTGGAAGGCCGCTTAAGATCTGCAGTTCAGTCTCGTTGGGTGTCAGAATATCAATAAGGTCCAGCAGGTCTTTGGGCAGTGGCTGGGCCGGTGCCGGGTTCAGGACTGAGATACAGCCGTGTTTTTTGGCCAAAAACATGGCCTCAGTAACCAGGTCGAGCGGGCACTCCAGCTGTGCCAGCACAATCGAAGAGTTGGCGATTTTGTCCTCGTGGCGGTTAAGGTCCTGCAGGCTGAGATCGTGGTTGGCGCCGGAGATTACAGTGATGGCATTATTGCCGTGGGCGTCAACAGTTATCAGGGCCATGCCGCTTGCTTCCGAGCTGCGCTTGATGCCTGAGACGTCGACCTTGTCTTTTTTCAGAGCCTCAATCAGACGGTCGCCCATATCGTCCTTACCAACTGCGCCAATCATGCTGACTTCCCCGCCCAGGCGGGCAGCTGCCACAGTCTGATTAGCTCCCTTGCCGCCTTCGACATAGCGCAAGTCGCGTGCCAGTACTGTTTCGCCGACACGTGGAATGTGTGCGGTCTGCACCACCAGATCCATATTTAAACTACCAACTACTGTAATCACAGCGGTATCCTCACTTTTTATCATAATAAAACATTATAGCAAAATAAAACTGCTGCCTTGCTAACAGACAGCAGTTGATAAGCGGGAAGGCTGATGGGCGAATTAGATATCTGGCGCAGCCCCGCCGGATCCGCCGCCTCCCCCAGTTCAGAGAGTAATTTTGACGTGTTCGCCGTCTTGGCTTTCAACTTCGACCAGGGTGAACTTGCCGTATTTCTTCTTTGTCTTCCGTATGCTTTGCTTTAAGTCCGGCATGATTTCCATCATCATAGTTCTTGTTTTCTGAGTTTCCGGGTCTTCACTTCTGCTGATTCTGCCAGAGGCCAGGCGCAGCAGAAGCTTGCTGGTCAGGAGGGAGTTAGGTAGGCGGAGATTAATCTTCTTGTCTTCTTCGGATCTGATCTGAATATGCATGGGAACTCCTTATTCGACGTAGATTTCTACTGTAGCACCGTCCTCGGATTCAACTTCGACCAGCTTGCCGACTGCGCCCTGCTCTACCAGAAGCTTGATGTTTTCGAAATCCACCTCTTTCAGACTATCGCCCTTGCCGCCGATATCTACATTGTCTAAACCTATTTTTAAGATGGCATCAAAAATAGGCATGGGCAGATTAACTTTTACTTTATCGCCGCCATCTTTGACGCGGATTTTCATAATCATATCTTCGTAGTTTTTGCGTTCCTTTTTTTCAACATAGCGCGTCTCCGCTTCTACTGCATCACCCAGCAAAAGGTCTATCGTTGTATTCAACTCTTCAGCCAAAGCTGGAAGCAAGGTGATGTCCGGATATGCGACGTCGTTCTCCCACTTGGAAACAGCCTGTGCAGATACGCCCAGTTTTTCCGCGAGTTCGCTTTGCGTCAGTCCCTGCTCCTTTCGCAGATTTGCGATCTTCTTCCCGATTGACATCTTTTCCATATTTTCCTGCCCTCCTCTAATTGAATCAAATCCTGTACTTAACATGGTCACTTCCTTCCTTTCTGTCTGCTGCCGAAATAGATTAAGTGCGGCTTTTACACTGAAATCTTAGGCAATGGAGCCAGGGGAAAGAAGCGTCCAAAGGTTGTTTTTACAAAAATAATTAAACCGTTGGTTTAATTTTCTCACAACCAATGGTTTAATTACAGTTTTTAGACCATATTACGCCAATTCATCTCCCATATTTCTAAATTGGCTATCTGGCAACACAAAAACGAAGATCATTTTCTAATTCCTCAAACAAGCTATGGGCACAACATAAACCCCATCTGGTCTTTTATAAGCATAGCCTGTTGCTGTTATGACTACCATGAAGGAAGCTTCAGGCATCTTTCGGGTATCTATCTTATCTCTGAGTTTAAGTAGATTCTCTGCAGCTTTATCAACGGCTTCTCCACCCAACTTTATTTCAATAAGCCCATAGGAAGCATTGTTGAGATGTATAACCGCGTCAGCTTCTAAACCGGCATGATCTCTGTAGGTGAATACCTTGCCAGACAAACTCTGAGCATATATCCTTAAGTCTCTTATGACTAATGACTCAAAAAGCAAGCCAAAGGTTTTCAGATCAGCTAGTAAATCCTTTGGACCTGCATCGAGAAAATATGCAGCTATAGCTGGATCTGAAAAGTGTCTGGCAGGACTGGTTGCAATTGCAGTTTTAGATCTTAGCCTGGGATTCCAAGCTTTTAATTCTTCAACTACATATATACTGGAAAGGGCTCCTATATACTCGAGAGCTGTTTTACGGTCAAGCTCTATTTCCTGACCAGATAAATCCTTAACTATTGTTGTAAGGGCAGCCCTTGTCGATATATGCCTGGAATAGGATCTTAAAAAAGACTCGAGCTTATCCTCATCTCTTTTAACCCCATCGCTGGTTGAAATTTCAGACCTTATAATTGAATCACAATAGCCTCCAACCTGGCGTCTCGCTATGTCCAAAGATTTATCTACTGAAGAAGGCCATCCCCCTCTCACTATCATTTCTGCTACATCTTCTAATCCGGGGTCAGATTTAGAGCTAAGCTCTTCTTTTTTGAAAAGCGTTTCCAGGCTAACCTCCCCATTTGAAAAACCAGATTCAAAGAGGCTAAGGGTACGCATTTGCAGCCTTGAAATCCTACCCGTTCCACTGTGGGCCAGCTTGCTTTCATCAACCATTGCAGACCCCGTTAGAATATAAAGGCCCGTCTCACCCAAGATATCAACTGAGTGTCTCACTGCATCCCAGAGATTTGGCGCATCCTGCCATTCATCTAATAATCTTGGTTTTTCTCCCTCCAGTAATAAAGAAGGACTTAGACTTGCCATCTCTAGGTTTTGCCTTCTATTATCTGGATCTTGTAAAAAAAGAGCACTTTTAGCATGTCTTAGTCCACTAGTAGTTTTTCCACACCACTTTGGGCCAGTTATCAATACTGCTCCAAAAGCCTCCAACTCTTTCTTTAGAGCTTCATCTATAAGTCTAGGAATATACTTTCTCATAGTTACCTCCCAGTTTTACTCTAACACACATCCCATAATTATGCCAATTCATCTCCCATATTTACTTGATTTTACCTCCCATATTTATGTCAATTCATCTCCCATATTTCTAAATTGGCTGACTGGCACCACAAAAAAATGAATAACTTAACAACTTAGGTGCCTGGCACCAAAAATAGGTGCCAGGCACCAAAAAAAATCAGTCGTATACTGTAAGAGACCGGCTTATATTTTGGAAGGGGTGTTTCTGATGATTCTGGCGATTGATATGGGTGGTACACATATTGACGGTGTTTTGCTCCGTCAGGGTGTCTTGTTGAAGTCTGTCAAACATGAAGTGGACAGGGCAGATCTTTTTAACTCCATCTGGCAGTGCCTGCAGGACTTGCTGCAGGGTCAGGAAAAAGGTGAGATCACCCGTATCCACCTCAGTACAACTATCTGTACCAACGCCATAGTTGAAAACAAGGTCTCCAGGGTCGGCGTCATCGTCCAAAGCGGTCCGGGCATCAACTGGGATTTTGATCGTTTGGGCGATAATCTTCATTATCTCTCCGGCAGCACCGACCATCGCGGAATCGTGACAGATAATTTCAGGCAGAGTGACTTACAGACAATCCGGGCCAGTTTTCAGGACAAGGGCGTGGAAAGCCTGGCTGTCATCAGCAAATTTTCACCGCGTAACCCGGACACGGAACAGAAGATCGGCGACTTTTTTGCAGACGATTACCAGGAAATCACTCTGGGACACAGGCTTTCCGGCAAATTAAACTTCCCCCGCCGGGTGCAGACTGCCTATCTCAACGCAGCTATTGCAGATAGCTTTCGTTCTTTTGCAAACAGCATGCTGACAGCGCTGGCTGAAGAAGCGATCACAGCCCCTGTCTATATTTTAAAAGCCGACGGCGGCACAGTCGATCTGGACACAGCAATGCAGCGGCCGGTGGAAACTATTCTCTCCGGTCCTGCTGCCAGCTTTGTCGGCATCAGTGCTCTCTTCCCGCCAACAGATAAGGATGCTGTCCTGCTCGATATCGGCGGCACGACCACAGATATCTTCTTCCTGGCAGCAGGCCTGTCGCTCTTTGAAGCCGCAGGTATCGAGATTGACGGCCGCAAGACGCTGGTGCGCGCTGTCTACAGCAACTCTGTCGGTCTGGGCGGTGACAGTTATGTGTATCAGGATAAGGAAGAAATCCGGATCGGTCCCGAACGGCGGGGCCCCGCCGTCGCTTTCGGCGGCCAAGATCTTACTCCGACCGATGCCCTGGTCTATCTGGGCCTGATGGGAGGAAAGTACCCGCAAAAAGCCACAGAAGCGCTGGCTGTTTTTGCAGCTGACATGGGCCTTGACACTGAGGCCTGCGCAAGAAGGATCGTCACTATCTTCTGCGATACTATCAGGCAAAGGATTGAGGAAATACTCGGCCATATCAACAGCAGCCCGGTTTACACCATCAGGGACCTGCTGCAGGGCAAGCAGGTAAAACCCCAATCGATCAAGCTGATCGGCGGTCCGGCAAAAGCTCTGGCAGGACCTTTGCAGGAAGCCAGCGGCCTGGAAGTCAGCTTCCCGGAAAACTATGAGATCGCCAACGCACTCGGCGCCGGCCTGGCCAGGCCGACGACAGAAATTTCTCTCTACGCCAATACAGAACGGCGCATTCTCTCCATAGCCGAGCTTGATATTTATCAGACTATCGACAAGTCCTTCAATCTGGCCCAGGCGGAAGAAATAGCGCTCAAAGCGGTGACCCGGGCCGGTCTGGCCATGGGACTGCCGCCGGATCAAATCGAAGCTGAAATCATCGAATCATCCTCTTTCAACATGGTGCGGGGTTTCATGGGCCGGGAAAGAAATATCCGCGTCCGTGCTCAGATTAAACCCGGTTTACTCTACGACCTGCAAGAGGCAGAGCAAGGAGGCAGACATGAAAGCCAATAATTCATTAGGCCTGATTTTCTTTCCGGCTTTTGACTGGGCCATTTCGCCCAGCCACCCGGAGCGTGAAGAAAGGCTGCTTTATACACAGGACCAGCTTTTTGAAGAAGGCATTGCAGACATCGAAGGCATACACTTTTTCAACCCCGGCCTGGCCGGTCCGGCTGATGTGGAGCGGGTGCATTTTGCCTATCCTGACCCTGACTCCATCGTGACCGAGTCCCACTATATTGCCGCCGGCGGTGTAATGCGTGCCCTGGATGCGGTCATGTCCGGGGAAACTGACAAGGCCTTTGCCATGGTAAGGCCGCCGGGTCACCACGCCCAGCGCGTCACTTACGGCGACAGGGGCTTTTGTATCATAAACATCGAGGCGGTCGGCCTTGAATATATCAGGCAGAAATATCCGGATTTGCGGGTAGCCATCGTCGACACGGATTGTCATCACGGTGACGGCACCCAGGATATCTACTGGAACGACCCCGACACCCTCTTCATTTCTTTTCATCAGGATGGCCGCACCCTCTACCCCGGAACAGGTGACATGAATGAGCTGGGCGGGCCGGGGGCCTATGGTTACACTCTCAACATTCCTCTGCCCCCCAATACCGGTGACGAGGGTTTTCTCCACGTACTTGACAACGTAGTTCTGCCGGTTCTGGACGACTACAAGCCGGACCTGATTATCAATTCAGCCGGTCAGGACAATCATTACACAGACCCGCTGACCAATATGAATTTTTCCGCCCAAGGCTATGCTCTTTTGAATGAAAAGCTCAATCCGGATGTGGCTGTGCTGGAAGGCGGCTATTCAATTGAAGGTGCCCTGCCCTACGTCAATCTTGGTATAGTCCTGGCCATGGCGGGCCTGGATTATTCCGGCGTGCGCGAACCTGACTACTATGAGGGCAAATGGCGGCAAAGCCTCCGGGTCAGCCGCCAGGTCGAAGAGATCTCGGATCAGATTTTGAAAAAGTGGAAAAACAGGGAAAAACTGGCAGCGGAAAAGTTTAGGGGCAGGCAGAAGGTCACTCTGCCACGGCAGGTTTATTACGATACGGCCGGCATTATGGAAAGTCAGCAGCAGGAGTTTAAAATCTGTGCTGACTGTCCGGGCCTCAATGTCATCCATTCCGCCAACGACCGCGGCGACAGCCTGATCGGCATCCAGATACCCCGCCGGGCCTGTCCCGCCTGTCAGGCGGAAGGCTATCGCCTCTTTGAAGAGACAGGCAAAATGAAAGTGAAAGGCAGATTTCTCCAGGACAAGACCGGCAATAAATATTTCTCTGCTTAGTATTTTTTAAAAAATGAAGAGGGGCGTATATAACATTCCTCTGTCGGTAAATTCACTTTTGAACAGGGCCAGGTCCGAAAGAAGATAAGCTTCTTCCTGAACGGGCAGCTTTTTTTGGAGTTCAGGCCAGGAAACTGCCAGTTGCGTCCGCCGCGCCAAAGTCACGTGCGCTTTCCAGCGGCGGCGGTCCGTCTCAAAGCCCAGCCCGTCTAAGGCCCGGCCCAGATCTTTCTGCAGCTGCAAAAGCTCCTGGGATACCGCCAAATCTGCGTAGATCAGCTGGCCGTCCCGGCGCTGGAAAAAGCCGTAGCCGTCCAGGCGGGAGGTCAGGCTACCGGCCGGCGGAAGTTCAAACTCATGCAGACCACTGAGCAGCCGCTCAGTGTCCGCTGCTGCTGTCTCGCCCAGAAAGTGCAGGGTCAGATGCAGGTTGTCTGCTTTGGTCAGGGAAATCTTGTCAGAGGCACGCTGCAGAAGTAACTGTGCCTGCATGAGTTCCTGCAGCTGGTCAGCTGCCAGCCTTGCTGCTAAAAATAAACGCATAGGCTATTCCTGCCACTCTGTCAGTCGCCGGTCGCCTTCAAGAGCCTGCAAGTCCGTAATATCCTGGCTCACCTCCAGCACACCCCGATACTTGCCCTCAGCATCACGCAAGGCAAAATACTCAATCAGGAGCTTCCTGCCTTTCAGGCTGATCCAGAAACGGGCGTGACTTTGGCGGCCCTGACGGAAGGCATCGATAATCTCATCTACCTTATCCAGGGACCGGGGCGGATGGCAGTTCTTTACCTCGCGCCCGATAACTGCAGGGCTGCGCGGAAAGATCCGCCGGGGCGGATTGTTAAAATAAACTACCCGGTTGTTTTCGTCCACCAGGGTAAAGTCGACCGGCAGATTATTCAATAACAGGTTCAACTGTTCAAAACTCATGCTGCCGCTAGCGCTGCTGAAGATGCCCTGAGCGGCAGCGTCCTCCAGCAGAGAAAAATCGATCTCTTCCACTTCCCGGCGGATATCAAAGGCAGTAGGATAGGCGCGTGACTGTTGATACATGGCCTCCCAGTCAGCCTCATCCAGCAATTTGTCAGCTACGGTATAGAGCAGGCGCTCCTCCTTCAAGGGCAGGCTGGCATAGGATCCGAAAAGCTCTCCCGCCATCCGGTTAAGCTGTTCCACCGGCATTTTCGGGTCAGCAAATGTTGTCAGAGACCGGTCTAGAACCGCTTCCGCCTGATCCTGCCAGGCCCATAAAAGTGTCAGACCCGACAAGGCCTGATGCTTTTGCTCCAGGGTGGGAAAGAAAATATTCTGCAATCTGACAAAGTGCGCCCTGACTTGCCGCAGACCCTGCATGGTCTCCACTATCACGCGGTCCCGCTCATCACTTCTTTCCTGGCGAAAGAGAGGGCGCAGGTCTGCCAGCAGATCCATCATGCTCTGGTTCTCGGCCCGCAGCTCCTGCAAAAAGGGATCCTCCGGCCTGACTTCCTCGAAGTCGTCATCACGCTGGGTGGCTAAAATCACCCGTGATACCTCTTCAATCACCTGGTCAGGATCATAGCCCCGGTCCAGAATCTGCCGGAAGGCCTGAAAGACTTCCAGACTTTCCAGTCCGGCAAACTCTTCCGAATGCCCCTGGTAGCTTTCTCTGACGTCTTCCCCGCGCAGGAGACAGTCGATGTAAGAGACGAGATTTGCTATTCTTTTTTCGGATGCTTCATTTTTTCGCATAGATTAACCAGCCTTGATCATATTTTTAAATAAAAAACTGAAAAGGACGTAAGAGGAGATAGGAGAGAAAGTAGGTAAGCCGCTTGCCCCGAAGCACCGGCGTCTCTGCTACAGTTTCTGAGGGAATATACTTGTTGTCCGCTCCCAGCTTCAAGCTCCGTCCATTTATTTTATGGTGATAATCAGTAAAGCTTTTAGTCAGTTCGGGGCTGTCTATGACCAGCATCGTTTCTGTGTCCAGGTAAATACTGCGTGAGTCCAAATTAAAACTGCCCACCACAGAAATCCTGTCATCGAGAACAAAGGATTTGCCATGGATAGAATCGCTATCCTGAAACTCATAGATATTAATGCCAGATTTTAGAAATTTCTTCCTTTGAAAGTAATAGTTGGGATAGGCCGGCAGGTTTTTGGCTGAGGCCAGGGAATTGGTCAGATAATGCACATCCACATGGGCAGCTGCATCTGACAGAAGTTGCAGCAAAGGCGGCGAAGCGGTGGCGTAAGGTGTTTGAATTAAAAGACTCTCTTCGGCATGAAAGGCGAGTTTCACCAGGTCCTGAGTCAGCCAGGGTTCCTTGCGCCAGCTGTTCAGGGGGTTATGCAGGAGCATGATTCTGTCGGGGCGAATCATGTCCCTGGTGAAATCAGCCAGAGTCTTCTGGTAAAACTCCGGATGGTCAGCTGAAAATTTTAGCCCGCCGGCATGAATTTCTTCAATTATTCTCGATGTAGTCAGGCGCCGCCAAACTTTTCTGGTCGACTTTTTCTGCCACAAGAGATCGTTGTAGGCGGCGATCGCATCAATAATACTTTTGTCTGCAGGACTGTCTTCATCGCGCCGGACCAGTACATCCCAGTCATACTTGTTGGACAGCGGCGCTTCGGCCAGCCCAAAGTAACTGGGCTCGATATTGCGTCCGCCCAGCAAAGCATATTTCCGGTCAACGATCATGAACTTATCGTGCATAACTTCGTTCAGGGTCCATGGTTTCAGTGGATTTACCGGATTATAGAGGCCAACTTCAATCTGAGGGTGCTGGGCCAAAGCTCTCATGGTTACATGCAAGAGGGTCTTCATCTTGGCATCAAGCAGGAGACGTACTTTGACGCCCCTGTCAGCAGCCTCTACCAGCTCAGAAAGAAAGGCCATGCCGCTTTCAGTGTTAGTGATCGAAAAGTAGGTGACATCAAGGCTTAGCCGGGCCTGTCTGATCAGCTCCAGACGTACAGATAAAGCATCCGTGAAATCAGCAATAATTTTCACCTTATCCGGAACATCTTCTTTGCGCTTATCCTGCCATTCTTCGTTCAGTTTAGCAGTTGAGGCCGGCCGCGGCTTTTTGCGCGGGTGAATAGCAAAAGAGAGAATTCCGGTGAGTAAAAAATAAAGCAAATAGGCTGTTAGCAGTCCCGCTCCGGAAAGAAGAACAATTATCACCGTCATTATTATCTTCGGCACAATCACAAAATCCCTTCTATTTCAGCTATGCGACCTTTCCTATAATAGCATCACTTTGAAAACTGAAGGAAACACCTGTTAAGGAGCAGAGCGAAAACAAGAAGAAACCAAAGATTCTGAAAATGCCGTATACTTAGAATCTATGCGCCGGTTATTGATGATGGTAGAAAAAAATGAATGAAGCAGAAGAAAAGAATACTAATCCGCAGGAAAATGATCCCAATGAAAAGCTGAACAGACCTTTCACCACGCAAATTAATGATTTGCAAAGAAAGCTGTCAGATTATGCGGAGGATAAAAGCTGGGTTCAGGTCTGGAAAGAACGCCTGCAAGGCTTCTTTTCGCTCAAAGTGGGGATCAACTCTGCTGCTTCCGCTTTCTATCTGATCTTTTCAATTTTCCCATTAATTCTCTTTGTCTTCAGTTTGCTGGAAGTTCTTGACGCCGGAATGGCGGCCAGATTTGAAGCGGCTATTCCGCAGGTGAGCGTAATTATCCCGGAAGCGGTTGTAGAAGTACTGCATGATTTCCTCAACTCGGTTCAGCGCAGCAGCAGCGTCTCAGTACTTTCCGTGACTGCTCTGGCCTTGCTCTGGGCAGCCTCCCGCGGTGTTGGCAGTGTTGTGGCCTCGCTTAATAAGATTTATCACCGAGAATCCCCTAATAATTTTTTGCTGCGGCGGCTCTTTGGCATCATGGCCATATTTGCTTCCAGTGTCCTGCTCCTTGTCATTCTGGTCCTGCTGGCTTTCAACCGCCTGGTCAGAGACTACCTGCAGGAATTTATTAGCTTGCCTGAGTTTATTCTGCAGAGCAATTTCGATCTGTTCGCGAATCTGGCAGCTTTTCTGGTCCTGACTTTCATCTTTACTGTGATTTTTTCCGTGCTGAAAAGACAGCGCAGCTACTTCCGCCATACTCTTTCTGCTGCCGCTCTGACCTCTGTCGGCTGGATTGCAATTTCATACGGCTTGTCTTATTTTATCTCCACTCAATCAAAATATTATCTGATGTACGGTAGTATCACGGGTATTATTTTCCTGATGCTCTGGCTCTATCTGGCTGTTTATATCATGATGATCGGGGCTTTCATCCATGCCGAACTGATCCTTAAGTTTCCCCGTCCCGGCAAAGATAAAAACAACAAAAAGAAAACATAAAGAGCTGGCCGGCCGTGTATTTTTTCGTACAATATGTCGACATTTTCCTGCCGGTCTTTATGGACATAGAAGTTCATGCTAAATTATCTTTGGGATAAGTAATAAGGTTTCTTTTGGTCTTTTTTTAAGTGGTGGAAAAAATTAAATGAGTTATTTAAACATTTTGCAGTTAATCGGTGGCCTCAGCCTCTTTCTTTTCGGCATGCAGCTTCTTAGTGACGGTCTGACATCTGTATCCAGCGGCCGGATGGAGCAATTGCTGGGGAAATTCTGTAACACAAAGACAAAGGGAGTTTTGCTCGGTACGGCTGTTACCGGTGTTATTCAGTCTTCCTCCGCGACTACTGTCATGGTTGTTGCCCTGGTAAATTCAGGTGTAATGCTCCTGCGCCAGGCCGTGCCTGTCATAATGGGTGCAAATATCGGTACTACGGTTACCGGCTGGCTGCTCAGCATGACCAGCATATCCGGTGACAGCTTCATCATAACGATGTTGAAGCCCTCCTCCTGGACTCCTGTCCTCGCCTTAGTCGGTATTTTAATTCTTTTCACTGCCAAGACTGAAGCAAAAAAACATAAGGCCTATGCTTTTCTCGGTTTTGCTGTGCTAATGTTTGGCATGGACGTGATGTCCACAGCGGTAGCCCCGCTCCAGTATGAGCCCTTTTTCATTGCTCTCTTTCAAAAATTCAGCAATCCCCTGCTGGGCGTCTTAGTCGGAATAGTGACAACGGCTTTGACTCAGTCTTCCTCTGCTGCTGTAGGTATCCTGATGGCGCTCAGCGCAACCGGCGTGATACCTTTTGCAGCTGCCCTGCCCATAATTATGGGACAAAATATCGGCACCTGTATTACTGCCATCCTGGCTTCTGTCGGATCAAACCGTAACGGGAAAAGAGTTGCTGTCATCCATCTCAGTTTCAATACCATCGGTACGATACTCTTCATGCTTGTTTTTTATATAATTCACGCCTTCAGGCCCTTTCCTTTCATGGATAGTACTGTTACCCCGCTAATGCTGGCGGCTGTGCATACAAGCTTTAACGTCTTCACGACCCTGGTCTTGCTGCCTTTTTCAGAACAACTGATCAAATTGTCCAAGAAAATCGTTCCGGTGATAGCTGGCGAATTGGAAGACCTGGAAGTAGATACCCAGCTGAAGCTGCTCGATCCGCGCTTCCTTGATCGTCCGGCCTTTGCCCTGGAACAAGCTGCTGCTGTTACTTATTCGATGATGGAAATAGCCAATAATGGCATGAATCTGGCTTTGGATCTCTTGCACGACTTCAGTGAAGAAGGCTATCATCGCGTGGAAAAATGGGAACAGCAAGCCGATGAATATGAGGATGCTTTGTCCGAATATCTGATCAGAATTTCCTCGGGCAAGCTGGATGAACGCAGGGGACAGAAACTCACTATTCTGATGCATTCCATTAACGACATCGAGCGTATCAGTGACCACTCGATCAACCTGTCAGATCTGGCGCGGAAAAATGAAGGCAAAGTAGCGGAGTTTTCGCCTGAAGCAAAGGAAGAGCTCGATATTTACATTGCGGCAGTGCGGGATATATTACAGCGCACTTTAGCAGCTTTTGCAGAACTGGATGCTGGAAAGGCTTTTACCATTGAACCTCTGGAAGACCGTATTGATGAATTAAATAAAAGCTTAACCAGCAATCATATTGAACGTCTCAAGCAGGGTGCCTGCAATGTGGACCATGGTTTTATTTTGACCGAAGTCTACAATGTGCTGGAAAGAGTGGCCGATCATTGTTCCAATATCGGCATATACATAATCCAGTATGAGCTTGATGACAGCCTGCGCGTTCACGATTATACCCACTCATTGGATAAAACTGAAAGCAATTACGACAAGCTTTACCGGGACTATGTCGCCAGGTATCCCATTAAGTATGGTAAACACAGCAAGAGTCTGTAGCTGCCTTTTCAATACTTAGGTGCCAGGCACCTAAGTTATGATGTGGCGCTGCTTCAGGCACCGCTTCAGGCCCATTCACCGTTTATAAGTACCGGGCTGCTGCTGCCGTCTTCACGGTAACCGGTCACATTTAAGTCCGGTCCGCCTACCATGAAATCGAGATGAATCATTGAATCGTTAAAACCGAGGTCTGCCCGTTCCTCTTTTGTCATCTTTTCTCCGCCGACAATCGCTTCTGTATAGGCCTTGCCCAGAGCGAAGTGGCAGGAGGCATTTTCATCAAAAAGAGTTGATTTGAAGGTGATGCCCATCTGAGAAATAGGTGATGAGTTCGGTACCAGGGCAACCTCGCCCAGTCTTTTTGCGCCTTCATCCATATCAAGCTGGGTTTGCAGGACGTCGCCATTCTTGCCGGCAAAGAAGTCGACCACCTTGCCGTCCTTGAAAACGAAACCGAAGTCCTCAACCACTTTGCCTGAAATTGCCAGAGGCATACTGGATTTCAGTTTGCCCTCCGCTTCTTTGGCGTGAGGTGTGGTGAAGATCTCTTCTGTGGGCATATTGGCCATGTAGCTGATGCCATCGGGCGTCGTCGAAGAGCCGCCGATCCAATTGTGCCGGTCCGCCAGGCCGACCTTGAAGTCGGTGCCGGGCGCCTGGTAATGCAGGTAGGAAAAGTGCTGTTGGTTAAGCCAGTTCTCATGACCTTTGAGTTTGGCATCATGGTCCAGCCAGGCTTGAACCGCATCTTCCTCTTCACTGATCCGGCAGGCGGCAAAAATCCTGTCCCAAAGCTCAGTTATTGCCTGATTCAGCGGCAAGTCAGGGAAAAGAGAGCTGGCCCAGAGCTCGGAGGCTCCTGCGGCTACTGTCCACTTGATTTCGCCTGTATCCATGTATTTCATGATCGGTTCTATGGCTCTGTTGCCGGCAATGCTGGACCGGCGCAAGCGGTCCGGATCCACATTTTGAAAAAGATCCAGCCGCGGTGCACTGACGGAAATCCGGTGATACTTGTTTTGCATATGCCTTTCAGCGTACTCAACCTTAAATTCCGGGTAGTGGTCAAAGACCTGATCTTCTGCTTCTTCAAAGCGTCCCAGACTCATGTCATTGTCGGAAATTATGGTGTCGACATCAGCTGCACCTGCACGCCAGCAAGCGCGTACGATTTCTCTTGCCAGTTCCAGATTGTCTGTGTCTGTGTTAAGCAGAATATTGTCGCCTTTTTGGACATTGACTCCGATTTGCACAATAGCTTCTGCGTATTTTTTCAGTTTTTCTTTATACATAACTCACCCCTTGTCAGATAGTTTATTTATCAGTGTATCACTAGTTGTTTTTATTTGATTCTTCACAAAAAAGCTTGCCAAATTACAGATTATACATTTATACTGACAATATAGAATAATTCCACAATTAAATAGTGAATTAGAGGCGCGGCAAAATTGGTAGGCTGCTTCTATGTCCGGGATCGGACGAAGCCGCTGAAGTATTTGCCGCCGAAGAAATAAGCCGGGATCCTCTGTCTTGTTTCTGGGGGAACGAACTAAGGACGTTTCACTGTCATGCTTTGCATGGAGCGCTGTGTGTTTTTTAACGCATGGCGTTATTTTTTGCAGGAGGGAAAACAATGGAAAAGGCAATGATTCGTATGAGAATGAGCAGCGCGGATGCCCACTACGGTGGCAATCTGGTAGACGGGGCCCGGATAATGCAATTGTTTGGCGATGTGGCAACAGAGTTATTGATTCAAAGAGACGGCGATGAAGGGCTCTTTGTCGCTTATGATTCAGTGGAATTCACCGCACCCGTATACGCGGGAGATTTTATCGAGGCATCAGGCAGTATCGTTACCGAAGGCAATACTTCCCGCAAGATGACCTTTGAGGCCTACAAGGTGATCCGGCCCTGTCCGGATATTTCTGTTTCAGCTGCAGAAGTTTTAGAAGAACCGATCCTCGTCTGCAGGGCCAGCGGCACCTGTGTCGTTCCTGCAGATAAGCAGCGCAAGAAAAATTAAAGAGGAGATTACAATGAGAAAAGAATTAGCTAACAAGGTCATCATCACTGCTGCCATCAGCGGTGCGGAAGTCACTAAGGAAATGAATCCCAGCGTGCCCTACACCGTTGAGGAATTTGTCAGAGAAGCTAAGTCTGCTGTAGATGCCGGCGCTGCTGTTATCCATCTGCATGTGCGTGAAGATGATGGCACTCCGACTCAGGATCGCGATCGCTTTGCTGAGATTATCACTGCTATCGAGGCCGTCTGTCCTGACGTAATTATCCAGCCCTCCACCGGCGGAGCTACCGGCATGACTGCTAATGAGCGCTTGCAGCCGACCGAGCTCAATCCGGAGATGGCCAGTCTCGACTGCGGCACCCTGAACTTCGGCGGTGATGAGATTTTCGTCAATACAGAAAATATGATAATTGAATTTGCTGCCCGCATGCGCGAGCGCAAAATTATGCCTGAGCTGGAATGTTTCGATAAGAGCATGATCGATATGGCCCTGCGTTTGCATAGGAAGGGCTATATTGACGCGCCCCTGCATTTCAATCTGGTTCTGGGAGTCAACGGTGGCATAAGTGCCACACCGCGTGACCTGCTTTTCCTGATTGAATCCCTGCCGGAAGGTGCAACTTTCACCGTCTCGGCTATGGGTCGCCATCAATTGACACTGAATGTCATGAGCATGCTCATGGGTGGACATGTTCGCACCGGTTTTGAAGATAATCTCATGCTGGACCGGGGCCTGCCGGCAGAAAGTAACGGCGTCCTGGTGGAGCGTCTGGTGCGCATCGCCAAAGAATTGAATCTGCAAATCGCTACACCGGATGAGGCCCGGGAAATTATGGGTCTGCCTTTAAGAAATAAATAGGGGGATAGTACTTATATGGCAATGGGAAATAAATATGGCAGTCATCGCGTGATCGAGCCCAAGGGCCTGCTGCCGCAGGCGGCGCAGAGGATCGACAACAAAATGGAGATTTACGACAATGAGATTCTGATCGATGTCACGGCTTTAAATATCGATTCCGCCAGTTTTCATCAGCTGTGGGATGAGGCGGAGGCAGACGAAGAGGCCCTCAAAGCGAAAATACTTGAGATTGTCAATAAACGGGGCAAAATGCAGAATCCTGTCACAGGTTCCGGCGGCATGCTGATGGGCAGTGTTGCTGAAATCGGCCCGGCCCTGGCTGACCGTGATCTGGCCGTCGGCGACCGCATCGCTACTTTAGTCTCACTTTCCCTGACACCGCTAAAGATTGAGGAGATCACAGCTGTGCATCCCGAAATTGAACGGGTAGAGATCAAGGGTCAGGCGGTTTTGTTTGAAAGCGGCATCTACGCCAGGCTGCCGGATGATATGAGTGAAAATCTGGCTCTGGCCGCCCTGGATGTCTGCGGTGCTCCCGCCCAGACAGCGCATATCGTCAAGCCCAATGACTCAGTTCTGATTCTGGGAGCCGGCGGCAAGAGCGGCCTGCTCTGTGCCTATGAGGCAATGCGCCGGGTGGGGCCTTGTGGCAAAGTTGTCGGCATGAGCCGCAACGACCGCCCGCAAAGCACCCTGGTCGACAATAATCTGGTGGATGAATTTTTCATAGCTGATGCCCGCAATCCTGTAGAAGTGATGGACAAGGCTCTGGCCTGCAACGATGGCAAGGAATATGACGTCTGCATCAACGTAGTGAATATCGAAGGCAGTGAAATGTCTTCCATCCTGCCTGTGCGCACAGGCGGCCTGGTTTACTTCTTCAGCATGGCGACCAGTTTCACCCGTGCCGCACTTGGTGCCGAAGGAATCGGAAAAGATCTTACCATGATGGTTGGAAACGGCTACAGCAAAAATCACGCTGAAATCACCTTGGATATCCTGCGCCAGAGCGAGGCCCTGCGCCGGATTTTTGAGGAAAATTATTTGTAGATACTTCTATGAATGGAAAGGATACACAGTGAAAGCTGAAGATAAGTATATTAATAAGGAAGGCGAGGCCAGAAGGCAGGAGCTCTTCGCTGATGTTTCTGATGAGCAATGGAAGGACTGGCACTGGCAGGTGCAGAACCGCATCTCCAGCGTCGATGAGCTGAAAAAGTATCTGTCTCTGGATGATGATGCAGTTGCCGGCGTGGAAGAAGCACTCAAGTATTTCCGCATGGCGATCACGCCTTATTATCTGTCCCTGATCGATCCGGATGATCCTTATGATCCTGTACGTTTGCAGGCGGTTCCCAGCTATATGGAAGGCGTGCAGCAAGAAGAAGATTTGCTTGATCCTCTGGAGGAAGACGCCGATTCACCGGTTCCCGGTCTGACCCACCGCTATCCGGACCGTGTCCTTTTTTTAATCACTGACATGTGCTCCATGTATTGCCGTCACTGTACCAGAAGGCGTCTGGCGGGACAGAAAGATGGCGGCCGCAGCATCAGTGATATTGATGCCTGCATTGATTACATCCGCAGCAAGCCCATGATCAGAGACGTCGTGCTTTCGGGCGGTGATGCCTTGCTGATGGAGGAGGATCGTCTCGAATACATTATTTCTCAGCTGCGCGCGATTGATCACGTGGAGATTATCCGTATCGGTACGCGCACACCGGTAGTTATGCCGCAACGTATTACCCCTCAGCTCTGTGACATGCTGAAAAAATACCATCCGATCTGGCTTAACACCCATTTCAATCATCCCCGGGAAATTACTGCAGAAAGCCGCAGGGCTTGCGAACTGCTGACAGATTCCGGTATTCCGGTGGGCAATCAGTCGGTCTTGCTCAGAGGCGTCAATGATTGCGTCCATGTCCAGCGCAAGCTTGTCAACGGCCTGGTCTACATCCGGGTCCGCCCCTACTATATCTATCAGTGTGACCTGTCGCTGGGAATCAGCCACTTCCGCACGCCGGTCAGCAAGGGCATCGAGATTATTGAAGGCCTGCGCGGCCATACCAGCGGTTTTGCTGTTCCCACTTATGTGGTGGATGCCCCGGGCGGCGGTGGTAAAATCCCGGTCGGTCCCAACTATATTATTTCGCAGAACCCGGACCACACCGTTTTGCGTAATTATGAGGGTGTGATTACAAGCTATAAGGAACCGGATGAATACAAGAAGGAATGTCACTGCCCGGTTTGCAGAGGCGAGGAAAAAATCGAACATATCGGTGTTTCGCGACTTTTGTCCGGACAGGACCTGAACATAGTGCCCAAATATCTCTTGCGTAAAGAAACAATTAAGGAAGGCGTTAAGTACGAATAAGTGAAAAAACCTTCTGCTGCTGAACTTATAAGTCTGACCGGTCTGAATGATGTGGCTTCTCTGGCCATAATCGGTTTGTCCAAAAATGCCGGCAAAACCACCAGTCTGAATCATCTGATTCAGGCCTGGACTGAAGAAGAGAAAAAGCGTCCTCTGGCTCTGACTTCGGTCGGGCGTGACGGTGAGGCGGAAGATATTGTTTCCGGCATCTGCAAGCCACGGATTTATTTGCCTAAGGGCCATCTGCTGGCAACATCAGTTGCCTCACTCAGGCGCTGTGATGCCCTGCTGGATATCCGTGAACTAACCGGTATCCGTTCTGCTTTAGGTGAAATTGTCATCGGCAGAATGCTGAGTGACGGCTATGTTGAGCTGGCCGGTCCCTCACAGGCCTCTGATCTCAAACACTGTGAAGACCTGCTGCGCGAGGAGGCAGCGGATTGCCTCTATATAGTGGACGGAGCTCTTTCACGCCGATCGCCGGCCGGCGGCGGCGTTACGGAAGCTGTCCTTCTGGCCGTTTCCTATGGGAAATCAGCCTCTGCTGCTGTGCTTCTGGAGCGGGTAAAACATGCGGTCAAGCTGCTGACCCTGCCCGGTGTTGAGGCTGAGATCAGAGAACTGATCCTCTCCGCTATCTCCCGGGAAGACCGGGTCCGTGCACTGGCTCTTGATGAAAAGACCGGCAACTTTCGCCTGCTTACTGCAGAAAGCCTTTTAGGTGAGCCTGACAGCCTTCATGACTTTTATCGCGTCAGTGACCGGCTGTTTTTTTTACGCGGAGCCATTACTGAAGCTCTGCTGGCGGAGTTTCTAAAATTAAGAAATCTGCAGGGAATGATCTTAGTGGTAGAAGACGGCAGCCGGCTTTTTATTGAAAACAATACTGTAAAAAGGCTGGAGGCGGCCGGAGTTGAGCTGAAGGTTCTCTACCCGCTCTCCCTGCGCCTGATCACATTCAACCCGCAGCTGGAAGACGGCAGTCCGGTAGACAATCCCGGCATAGTGGATGAATTGCGCCGGGCTGTGTCCCTACCGGTCTATGATTTGGGTCCGGCACTGGCCTGATTATTGAAAAAAGGAAGATCGACTTGTGATTTGTACAGAGGAAGAAAAAAAACACCTGGGGATAGATCAGCTGCTGCAAGCTTGCGTTTGCCGGTCGCCGCAGGGCCGCGCCCTCAAGGAGCGGCAGGATTTTTACACAATTTCTGACCGGGAGGCTTTGCGTGAGGAATTCCGGGCGATCGCCGGGATTCGCGCTTCTTTGAGTGAACTGGCTCCGCAATGGCGGTCGGCAGAAAGCATTTTGGGCCGCATGCGCAATGTCGCAGGCACTGTGCGCGGTATTGAAAACGGGCGCCTGGTCGATGAAAGTGAATTATTTGAGCTGAAGCGTTGTTTTTCGCTGTTGCGCCAGCTTGGCGGCTGCCGAGAGGCACTGGCTGCTGCAGAAGTCAGGATTAAGCCGCAGGATGAAGCTGAAGCCTTGCTCAATCCGCCGGGTGTGGCCAGCAAGGGTTTCCATCTTTACAGTGCATACTCGGAAGAACTGGGCTCTGTCAGGCATCGCAAACATCTGCTGGAGACTCAGATACTGCGGGCTCAGGGCAAGGAGCGGCAGGAACTCCTGGCTGAACGGTCACTGCTGGTGACGGAAGAAGGGCAGGAAGAAATCCGGCAGATCCGTCGTCTGACTTCAGAGCTGGAGGAACACATGGAGGTCTTGCGCGAGAATTTGCATGCTGCAGCCAGACTGGATTTTCGTCTGGCCAAGGCCCGGCTGGCTGAGAGCTGGCAGGCACCGCTGCCGGAGATTACTACAGCCGACCTGCCGGTTCAGATTTTTAAGGCCTGGCACCCCTTGCTGCGAAAAAATCTGGAGGCTGAGTCTGCTGAGTTTACCTGCCAGTCAATCCGGCTGGAAAAAGGCTCGACGGTGATCAGTGGCCTCAATATGGGCGGCAAGTCGGTGGCTCTGGAAACTTTCCTGATCTGCCTGTATCTGCTGCAATTGGGTTACTGCCCGCCTTGTGAAAAAATCTCCAGTCCCCTCTTCGACTTTTTCGTTTATATGGCTGAAAACCCGGGCAGTGCAGTTGCAGGTCTGTCTTCTTTCGGTATGGAAGCCGCCCGTTTGCGTGAATACTTCCGCCTGACAGAAAGTGGCCGAGCTTTACTTGTGATGGATGAACCCTGCCGCGGAACCAATCCGCATGAGGCGACGGCTATTGTCAGAGCAATCTGCCGGATTTATGCCGCCAGTGATTCCTGTCTGCTGCTGGCAACACATTACCAGGTCCCTGCAGGCAAAGGTATTTATCATTATCAGATCCGGGGACTGGGCGATTTGTCTGAGGAGAAAGCAGGTCAGCTGGCAGTCAGCAGCGGTGATTCAGAGAGACGGACCAGCCATGATGAAGCTGATATCCTGAGAACTGCCTGCAGCATAGAGGGTGAAGACCTTGAGGCAGTAAAGCGCATCAGTGAATTGATGGATTACCGGCTGATAAAAGTTGAAGATGAAGCGTCTGTGCCGGCAGGCGCTATCCGCATTGCGGAGCTGATGGGTATTGATGAAAAGGCTCTGAGCCTGATGCGGGATGCATATACAGAGCTGGACAGATAATCACCTGCGTAATTTGCTGACTGCATGAATTGGTGCCAGGCACGATTTCATGCACGCTGCATCATTCGGTGCCAGGCACGATTCTATGCACGGCAGCAATTCAGGTATAGGCAGGGCTGGTAAAGAAGGAGAGCTAATGGCTGAATTACGATTGGATTGGGATAAGGTTGACCAGGCGCGGGCTGCTGCTGCTGAAATCGCCCGTGATACTGAAGAGAAGCTTTCGGCTTATACCACAGTAACAGTGGAGCGTTCGGTTGCCAGGCTTTTCGGTGTTGACGAACTGGATGACCATGAAGTCCCCCTGCCCAACAGACTGGTAGAAGTCCTGGAAGAAAAAAATCTGCTGGGCCACGGCACTGCCTACTTTATTGGCCGGGCAGCCATCGGTCACGGGCTGAATCCGCAGGAGTTTGCACAAGCGGTAGCCGGCGGTCAGCTGGATCCTGCCCGTCTCAGGCCGGTCGACCCTTTTGAGCTGAAGTTGTGGATCGACGATGCAGCCGGAAAGAGCATGGCTAAGATCAGGGCCAACCGCCTCCACCGTGAACAGGAGCTGGACAAGTACGGTGAACACGAGGGTCCCCTGCTCTATGTCATTGTAGCGACAGGTAATATTTTTGAAGATATTGTACAGGCTCAGGCAGCGGTAAAACAGGGAGCGGATATCATCGCTGTAATCCGCAGCACCGGGCAGAGCCTGCTCGACTATGTGCCATACGGTGCGACGACCGAGGGCTTCGGCGGCACTCTTGCCACTCAGGAAAATTTCCGCATGATGCGGGCGGCTCTGGATGAGGCCGGCGCCAAAGCGGGTCGCTACATTCGTCTCTGCAATTATTGTTCGGGGCTCTGCATGCCGGAAATCGCTGTCATGGGTGCTTTAGAAAGGCTGGACGTCATGCTGAATGACGCCCTCTACGGCATTCTTTTCCGCGATATTAATATGCAGCGAACCCTGATTGATCAAAGATTCTCCCGCATGGTTAATGGTGCTGCCGGCATTATTATCAATACCGGTGAAGACAATTACCTGACCACTGCCGATGCCTATGAGCAAGCCCACACTGTGCTGGCATCGCAGTTCATCAACGAACAGTTCGCCAAAGCTGCCGGCATGCCGGAAGAGCAGATGGGTCTGGGTCATGCTTTTGAAATGGATCCCAAGCTGCCAAATTCCTTTGTTTACGAGCTGGCCCAGGCACAGATGGCACGTCAGATTTTCCCACATGCCCCCCTGAAATACATGCCGCCGACAAAATTCAAAAGTGGCAATATCTTTCAAAGCCATGTGCAGGATACCCTTTTCAATATGGTCAGCGTCTTGAGCAAGCAGAAAATCCATCTTCTGGGCATGCTGACGGAAGCAATCCACACTCCCTTCATGTCGGACCGGGCCCTGGCACTGGAGAACGCCCGCTACGTGGCCCGCAGCATGGCGGATTTCTCAGATGATGTGGAAATCAAGGAGGGCGGCATGATGGAGCAAAGAGCGGACCTGGTCCTGACTGAGGCCTTGCAGCTTTTGCAGAATATCCGGGCAAACGGCATCTTCCGGACTCTGGCAGAAGGTGAGTTTGCCGGCATCCGGCGTGATCCCGACGGCGGCAAAGGTTTGGAAGGAGTGGTCTATCAGGAGGAAGCTTACTACAATCCCTTTATCAAACTCTGTCAGGATGAAGAAGCTGAGATCATGGCCGGTTTTTTGGAAAAAAGAAAAGAGGGGCAGAATGAATAAGGCAGATCCGGCAGCCAAAAAGAGGATTCAGGCTGACCTTTCAAGGTTAAAGCCCTACGGCGACACGATGAATGACGGCAAGGTGCAGCTTTCCTTCACCCTGCCTGTCCCTGACGATGAGAAAGGTCAGGAAGCCGCCAGGCAAATTATCCTGAGCATGGGTCTTTCCGACCCGATTATCACCTGGCACCAGGCACTTGAGGATAATTTTACCTTTTACGTCGGCTACGGTTCACTGGAAAAATCCATTGACTATGCCACTATTCACGTTGAAACAGTGGATGTGGAAATCATGAGTATGGAAGAGACCAATGATTTCATCCGCCGGCATTTCGGGCGCAAGCTGAAGGTGATCGGGGCCAGCACCGGCACCGATGCTCATACTGTTGGTATTGACGCCATTATGAATATGAAAGGCTATGCCGGCCATTTCGGTCTGGAACGCTACAAGATGATCGATGCCAAAAATCTTGGCAGTCAGGTCAGGAACGAAGATTTCATCCGCGCCGCCCTGGACTTCAAAGCCGATGTGCTGTTGGTGTCACAGACGGTCACACAGAAAAACATACATGTGCAAAATCTGACTGAGCTGGTCGAATTGCTGGAAGCCGAAAGACTGCGTGAACGCTTCATTCTTATTATCGGGGGTCCGCGCATCAATCACGAGCTGGCCAAAGAGCTGGGTGCAGATGCCGGCTTCGGTCCCAATAAATACGCCGATGATGTTGCCAGCTATTTTTGCAAAGCATTATTGGAACGAAAAGAGGCAGGTCGCTGACCAGGTCAGCAGTCCGGCTGATCAGGAAAAGGGTGGATACAGGCCTTTAAAAGTCCGGAAGACAAGAAAAGAGAGAGGGAAAATGCGATCAAAATTAACAGCTTATGAAGAAATTGTCAGTAAGGTAAAGGACGGAATGCGGATTATGATCGGGGGTTTTCTGGCAGACGGGTCACCGGAACTGCTGATTGACGCTGTCATTGAAAGTGGCGCCAAAAACCTGACCATAATCGGCAACGATACCGGAGTTCCTGGGCGCGGGATTTCGCGTCTGATCGAAACAGATCAAGTCGACAAAGTTATTGCCAGCCATGTCGGACTTAATCCAAGAACGACGCAAAGGTCGATTGAAGGTTCTCTGGACCTGGAGCTTGTTCCCCAGGGAACACTGGCGGAACAAATCCGCTGCGCCGGTGCCGGTCTCGGCGGGGCCCTTACCCCAACCGGCCTGGGCACTGAAGTGGCCGCAGGAAAAAGAATTATTGAGATTCAGGGAAAAGACTACCTTGTGGAAGAAGCACTGGGGGCTGATCTGGCTTTGCTGAAATCATCTATTTCTGATGAGTTCGGCAATTCTTTTTACGATGGTACCTGCAAGAACTTCAATATTGTAATGGCCTATGCAGCAGACCTGGTTATGGTTGAATGCGATCAGCTGGTTGATATTGGCGAAATGAATCCACACCTTGTCGAGACCTCCGGCATTCTGGTCGATCATCTGATTAAAGGAGCTAAATGTGAGTAATAGTATTTCTGTAAAAGATATAATCGCAAAAAAAGCGGCGGGGGAGTTGTTTGACGGTGCAGTAGTTAATCTTGGCATAGGTTTGCCGGAGCTGGTTGCTTCTTATATCCCGGAAGATGTGGAAGTCATCCTGCAGTCTGAGAACGGTATTCTCGGCATGACTGCCCTCGAAGGCGAGCCGGCTGAAGATCACGCTTGCTTCAATGCCGGGGGCAAGTGCGTCGGCTACAAGGCCGGCAGTATGCTCTTTGACAGCCTGACTTCCTTTATGTTCATCCGGGGCGGCCATATTGATATTGCTATCCTGGGCGCTTTACAAGTTGACCAGACCGGCAGCTTGGCCAGTCATGAAATCCCCGGTAAATTCATACCCGGCATGGGCGGGGCTATGGATCTGGCTGCAGGTGCCAAAAAGCTGATCATAGCTACTTCTCATACCCAGAAGGGAAAGCCTAAATTATTGGAAAAAATCACTTTCCCCGCTACAGCTGTCAATTGTGTTGATACCATTATCACTGAGCTATGCATCATCGACATCATTGATCAGAGATTTGTTGTCCGGGAAATGTCGGCCGATATCAGTAAAGAGGAACTGCAGGAGCTAACAGGAGCTCCTCTGGTCTTTAACTTTTAGCTGAAGAAGCATTAAGCATAAAATGGAGGTAGCTAATGAAAGTCTTTGTAGCAGGCAGCGGGACAATGGGGTCGGGCATAGCTCAGATTTTTGCCCGATATGGGCACGAAGTTTACCTGTACAACCGCAGGATAAGCTCTGCGGACCGCGCTTATGCAGTGGTTGAAAAACAATTCAAGTGTCAGGCAGACAAGGGGCGCATGACTGCTGAAGAAGTCACAGCTGCCCTGTCTTTACTGAAGAAAACAGATAAGCTGGAAGCTGCCGGCAGCTGTGATCTCGTGATTGAGGCAATCATTGAGAAGATGGAGGTCAAGCAGGATCTTTTCCACAAACTTGACCAGATCTGCCGGCCTGACTGTCTCTTCTGCAGTAATACTTCTTCACTTTCCATCACAGAAATGGCCTGTGGCCTTGAGCATGAGGAAAATTTTCTCGGCCTTCACTTCTTTAATCCTGCTCCGGTGATGAAGCTGCTAGAGATTGTGAAGGGGGCCAAGACTGCTCCTGAGAGCCTGGCACGCGCCAAAGAAATTGCTCTTGCCATCGAAAAAGAAGCGGTCGTGGTCAAGGAGTCTCCCGGCTTTATCGTCAATCGCATACTTATTCCGATGATCAATGAAGCTTGTGACCTTTACTATCAGGGTATCGCCTCTGTTGAAGACATCGATACTGCCATGCGCTATGGTGCCAATCATCCGATGGGTCCCTTGGCTCTGGGCGATCTGATCGGCCTTGATGTAGTCCTGGATATTATGAATATCCTCTATGAGGAAACTGGTGATAGCAAGTATCGTGCCAGCCTGCAGTTAAAGAGCATGGTTCGTGCAGGAGACCTGGGACGCAAAAGCGGCAAGGGTTTTTACGACTACAAATAATAATCAATGCCGAGCAAGTCAGACCGCACCCCTCGGGAAGTATCGGCAGCAGACTGCCAAGGAGTAGATCATGACATTAATTAATCTGGAAGTAAAAGATAAAATCGCTCTGCTGACCTTGAGCAGGCCGGAGGCCTTGAACGCATTGAATTCCGCCTTGCTGACTGAACTCGATGACAAGCTGAAACAATTAAAGGATGAGGATGATTTGCGCTGCCTGGTCGTGACTGCTGCCGGCGAGAAGGCCTTTGCCGCCGGTGCTGATATCAGCGAGATGGTGGCGATGGATGCCGGCCAGGCGGAAGAATTTGCCTCTTTCGGCCAGAGGGTCTTCAGCTGCCTGTCAACTTTCCCCTGCCCGGTCATTGCAGCTATTCACGGTTATGCCTTAGGGGGTGGTTTCGAACTGGCGCTGGCCTGCGATATCAGAATTGCTGCGGATACAGCCCGCTTTTCCTTCCCGGAAACCGGCCTGGCCATCATGCCGGGTTTTGGCGGCACACAGCGGCTGGCTCGTTTGACACAGGCGTCTTACGCCATGGAGCTGATCTTTACAGGTCGCCGCATCAAGGCAGAAGAAGCTCTGGAGAAGGGAATCATCAACCGCCTGGTGCCCGCAGCCGACTTGATGGATGAAGTCATGAGAATGGCTGCAAGCATAGCGGCTCAAGCCCCGCTAGCTGTGCGCATGGCTAAGGTAGCTATTCAAGAGGGGCTGGATCTTGATCTGGAAAGCGGCCTGGAAGTTGAAGCTAAGCTTTTTGCCAAGTGTTTCAACAGCCCTGATCAAAAAGATGCCATGCGGGCTTTTTTAAAAAAACAGTAAGGGCTAACTAGAAGCTGATTCTTCTTTGTAGCAGAAAAAGCAGGGTCTCCCTGGTGGGGAGCCCTGCTTTTATTTGCTGCTTGGATTTTCCGGAAGGGGATTAAGATTAATCTTCAAATTCGATGTCCAGATAATCCTGTTTTTCCTTCACTTGATCGAGTTTAGGCAGTTCAAGTTTTAGTACTCCGTTTTTGTAATTGCCCTTGATCTTCTCTCTGTCAACGTCTCTGATGTCGAAACGTCTGCTGTAGTTATAAGAATATCTTTCCTGGAGCAGGTAATTATCCTTTGTCTCCTCGCGCTCATCCTTGCGGTCAACATTGATGGTCAAATAATTTCCGTCAAGTGAAACTTTGATATCATCCTTGCTTAAACCGGGCAGGTCACAAGTCAACTCATAATAAGCACCCCGATCCACGATGTCAGTAGACATTGTCGAGTCAAAGGCATCAAAGAAACGGTCAAAACTGCGATCGAAACCACGATTGAAATTTTCCATTAAACTACGATTTCTACGTCCAAAAGGTACCATGCTAAACATTGTTTCTTTCCTCCTGAAAATAATTTCTGACTCAATTCTCAAGTCTTTTTCCTTACTTAATAGTATAGGAAAAAACTTTGACTATTTTAGTCCTATAATGTGAACAATTATGATAATCAGATAAAATAACGTCGTTTGTTGTGGCTGGCTCTGCCGTATTCGATAGCCTGGCGGGGGCAGTGATTAATGCAGGCCATGCAATGCGTGCAATTATCACTCCAGTGCGGGCGCAGGTCACCGTTTTCATCCGTCTCCATGCTAATGCAGTTGAGCGGGCAGATGAGTTGGCAGACTCTGCAGCTGTCACATCTGTCATCGGCGTAGAAGGCCCGGCTTTTGACAATGAATTTGTAGAAAAGTGGATTAACCACAGTCGATAAGAGGAAGGGCCGTTTGCAGAGCCCGGGATCCGGCAGGAGCTTGCTGCCAGCCCTGATTGCTGCAGCAGCTTCTTGCGCCCTGGCCTCTCCGGCCTGAATCAGCCGGTCTGCTTCAGGTTCATCCGGGATGGCAAACATGGCCGTGTAGTTTTCCGGCATCAGGATAGTGGCAAGTCCCATATATTCTGCACCTACATCGCGGCAGAGGCGGAGCAGATACTTTTCGCTGCCGCCAAAGCCCGATCCGGCCGTAGCCACAAAGTACAGTTTGCGATGTTTTAGTTGCCGGGCATTGGCTGCCAGGAAACTTGTCAGCAGACGCGGCTGCCGCCAGCCATAGGTGGGGTGAACAAAGACAAGCACCTGGTTCTTATCGTCAGGCAGGGGCAAAGGCTCAGAACACTCAATCAGGTCCCGGCCCTTGCGAAAACGACACTTGTCCTTAAAAAATTTGTTCAAACTGAAAAGTTCCTGGCCGCTCTCACGGGCAAGCAGTTTGGCCACATGCCTGCTGTTGCCGCTGCCGCTAAAATAGTAAATCACAGAAATAACCTCCTTCTTTTATTATATCAGCTAAGAGCCTGCCCGGCTGCCGCCGGAAAGGTCAGTCAGCTGCTGACACTGTACTTGCATCTGCATCTCCCCCAGTGGTAAGATCGCTGGGAAAGCGAGTGTTTTATATGCAAAAAACCGAGAAACTTATCTTAGCCAGCAAGTCGCCCCGGCGGCAGGAATTACTGGGAATGCTTACCCAAGAGTTCACAGTAGTAACTGCTGACGTCGATGAAGACGGGATCTGCAGCAAGTTTACAGGTCAGCGTGACAAGTTTGCAGATTACACTAGTCTGGCGGGTGAAATGGTCAGGGCTTTAGCAGCCGCTAAAGCCACAGCCGTGGCCACGGCTGTGGCACCGCTGGCAGACAGGGTGATCCTGGCTGCAGATACCATTGTCGTTCTTGATGAGGAAGTCTTGGGCAAACCGCACGACAAGGATGAAGCCAGAGAAATGCTCTATAAGCTAAGTGGCCGTGACCACCAGGTTTTCACCGGTGTCCACATCCTGGCAGAGAGCCGGAGCGAGAGTTTCCACGCGGAAGCGAAAGTGCGCTTTTTCCCGCTGGATGATTTCACCCGCAACTTAATTGACTACTATGTGGCCGGCGGCTCCTCTCTGGATAAGGCCGGTGGCTATGGGATCCAGGACGAGGGTGCCTTTTTTGTTCACTCCATCGACGGAGACTTCTTCACAGTGATGGGGCTGCCTGTCGCTGAAACAGCGCGCCGCCTGTATAAATACATTCCGGAAGTATTATTTTAACTTAGATCATTCCGAAATAAAAAACGCCCCCACTGCTGACTACAGGAGCGGAGGCGTTTTCTTTTTGCGTAAAATTGA
>LFSM01000064.1 GCA_001512745.1 Clostridiales bacterium DTU032 | reverse complement strand
TCTAAAGGCACAGATTGTCAGCTAAGTTCTTTCGTCGCCTCCAAAAACGTTACGCCAAGGCACTGCTAACTCCTGCATCCTGGTCAGCACACCAAGCTGTCTCAGGCCGAGTATGGATACTACAATGGCGGCAATTCCGTCGGTAACAGGACCGGCATAGAGTAAACCGTCAATACCCAGGAAACGAGGCAGGATCAGCATCAGCGGCAGTAAAAGCACTCCCTGCCGCAGCAGGGCCAGCCAGAAACCGACATGTGCTTTTCCCAGGGATGTGAAAAAGATAGCGGTGGTGGGTTGTAAGGCATTTACAAAGGTCATGAATAAGAATATGCGGATATATCTGCTGCCGAATTCATAGAAGAGGGGATTAGCGGAACCGAACAGGGACAAGATGGGGCGCGGGAATAATTGCAGTATAAAAAAGGCGATGACTGCTACTGTGCTGCTATAACGGATGGCAAGCAGATAAGTTTCCTTAACCCGGTCATAGCGCTTGCTGCCATAGTTGTAGCCGTAAATCGGCTGGCAGCCAAGGGCGACACCGATGATACAAGACATAAAGACAATCATGGCTTTGCTGACGGCGCCGGAGGCGGCAATCGCGATTTCACTTCCATATTTGGAGATGGCTCCGTAGTGCTTCAGACTGTTTGCAGATACGATCTGAACAACTGTTGCCAAAAAATGGTTGGTGAAGGCAGAGATGCCGAGACTTGAAATTGCCTTGATGTTTTTAAATCTTGGAGAAAAATCCTTCTTGCCGAGTTTGATAGTTTTGAATTTTCTTAGCAGGTAATGTGCAGCCAGCAGGCTGGACAATATTTGTCCTAGTATGGTTGCCAGGGCAATTCCCTCGATCCCCATGTCGAAGACAAAGAGGAAGATGGGATCAAAAATGATATTGAATATTGCGCCCGAGAGTAAAACTGCACTGGAATAGACCGGGCTGCCATCCGCACGAATATAGTAAGAAACAGCTGTGGAAAAAATACCAAAAGGAATGCCCAGGCAAATAATGAGGGCGTATGGCCGGGCGTAAGGCATGATTAAGTCTGTGGCGCCAAAGAAAAACAGCAAGGGTTTCAGAAAAAGGATCGAGCCCAGTGCAAGTGTGGTGCCGATAAGCAGCATCAGACTGATGGCATTGCCGATGATGCCGCCGGCCTCATCCTCTTTCCCTTCACCCAGGAGCAAGCTGAATTTTGCCGCCCCGCCTGAACCGAATAAAACAGAGAGAGCCGTTGTAATGCTGGCCAGAGGGAAGACAACGGTGATGGCGGCTATGCCCAAGTCGCCGATGCCCCATCCGACGAAAATCTGATCAACAATGTTGTAAACGGCATTGATCAGCTGGCTGGCAATGCTGGGTAAGGCGAATTTCCAGATCAGACTCTTTATTGGCTTTTCGGCTAAAAAACTGTTGTTTCCTGCGGTCATGGCATATAGTGTCCCTTATCAGTTACTTAAGTTAAATTGAATAACCGTATGTTGGTCTATGTGATGTGACATATCAAGTGAAAGGGAGGATGTCATCCCGGCACCGGTAAAACAATACAAGCCTTACGGAATTGATGTGACGCCCAAGTTTTGTTATAGTTCAGAGATTAAGCGCAACTAAGAATTCAAATGTTATGATGGTTTTTGAGCAGAGTGTTTTTTTTAAAAAAGATTTTCATAAGTTTATTTAGTCAGGCGGAGATACTATGGCTATCTGGAATGTTAGTAAAGAATGCATGCCGGCAGAAGACCGGCGCCAGCTGCAAGATGCACGTCTGCGCAAATTAGTCAGCCGGCTTTATCATCATGTCCCTTTTTATCGTCATCAACTGCAGGAACTGGATATTACTCCCGGTGATATTACCAGCATTGATGATATCAGCCGCCTGCCTTTTACGGTAAAAGATGACCTGCGTGACAACTATCCTTACGGGCTTTTCGCTGCCCCGGAGTCGGAGATCGTGCGCCTGCATGCTTCTTCGGGAACCACGGGCAAGGCGACAGTGGTGGGTTACACCCGACGCGACATTGAAGTTTGGCAGGAATGTGTTGCCCGCTGTCTGACCATGGCTGGTGTCGGTATCGGCGATAAAGTTCAGGTGGCTTATGGCTATGGTATGTTTACCGGCGGGCTTGGCCTGCATTACGGTGCTGAGAATCTGGGTGCTAATGTGATTCCGATCTCAGCAGGCAATACGCGCAGGCAGCTGGATTTCATGGTTGATCTGGGAACTACTGCCATTGCCTGTACACCCTCTTATCTGGCTCATGTGATGGAGAACATCAAAGAAAACCAGCTGGAAGACTTGCTCAAGCTGCGGGTGGCCATTTGCGGCGGCGAGCCGTGGACTGTCGAGCTGCGCCAAAAGATAGAAGATGGGTTGGGTATTGAGCTTTTTGACATCTACGGTCTGAGTGAGATTATGGGACCGGGGGTGGCTCAGGACTGCAATCAACACCAGGGCAGCCATGTCATGGACGACCACTTTTATGCTGAGATTATTGATCCGGACACATTGGAAGTTTTGCCGGACGGTGAAGTCGGCGAGCTGGTTCTGACTACATTGACCAAAGAAGGCATTCCTCTGTTGCGCTACCGAACCAAAGACCTGACCTCCATCACTCACGAAGCCTGTGCCTGTGGCCGGACTTCCGCCCGTATCTCCCGCTTTAAGGGCCGGTCTGATGATATGCTGATCATCCGCGGCGTCAACGTCTTTCCCTCTCAGATCGAAGCCGCCCTTCTCGAAATCAGTGAGACCAGCCCCCATTATCAGATTCTGGTTGACAGAGTCAGGGACTACGATACTTTCGAAATTGCGGTCGAAATTGATGCGAACTTGTTTTCTGATGAGGTCAGTACTCTGGAGAAGCTCTCCCGCCGCATCAGTGAGACGCTGCAAAATGCCATTGGTCTCCATCCCGCAGTGAGACTGGTGGAGCCGAATACATTAGACCGTTCCGACGGCAAAGCAAAACGGGTTATAGACAAGCGCCGGCTGTTTTAAACAGCTTTTACGGAGAGAATCCAAGGAGTAAATTATGGCAAAACAATTATCCGTATTTCTCGAAAACCGCAGCGGTCGTATGCGGCAGGTGGCCTCGCTGCTAAAGTCAGCCGGGATTAATATTCTGTCCTTCAATCTGGCGGAAACGTCTGACTATGGCATGCTAAGGCTGATGGTGGATGACCCGGAAAAAGGAGCTGCTGCTCTGGCAGCAGGAGGGTTTTCGGCCCATCTGACTGATGTTCTGATCGTTTATATTCCTGCACGTATGGGCAGTCTGTCTGAGCTCTTGGATCTTTTGGGAGACACGATCAATATCAAGTACATGTACCCCTATCAGACTCAGGAGCCTAATGCCGGCATGGTGATGAAAGTCAGCGACATGCCCTGGGCTGAGCAGCGGATCAGGGACGCAGGCTATACGGTGGATTAGGGGCCGGCAAAATCCTAAAATATAAAGTGTTACAGCTCCGGGGCCCCGGAGCTGTTTTTTTGCAGTGCATGAAAACGTGCCTGGCACCAAATGATGCAGCGAATGATGCAGCGTGCATGAAAACGTGCCTGGCACCAAATGATGCACCAAATGATGCAGTGCATGAAAACGTGCCTGGCACCAAATGATGCAGCGAATGATGCAGTTGTTAGCTCCGGGCTATTGACTTTGTTCATTTATAGGAGTATAAATGAAAAAATGAACACATAAGGGGGATCTCCCATGGGCTATTTTTCAATTGCCATCGTCGGCCTTATGACTGTGTTTGCAGTTATTGGTATCATCGACAGATTATTTCTGAAAGACAAACTGGGGCTGGGGCCTGAGTTTATCAAAGGTATGGAGATGATCGGCCCGCTCTGTGTGGCTATCGTCGGTATCATCGCCCTGGTTCCGGAGATTGCCTGGCTTATCGAACACACCCTGACTCCGGTCTACCAATTGCTCGGCCTTGACCCGTCAATGGCTGTTGGCTCAATCCTTGCCATTGACATGGGCGGCTTCCAGCTAGCCAAGAGCGTGGCCCTTAACCCAACAATTGCGAATTGGGCGGGCATTGTGTATGGATCGATGATGGGAGCAACCATCGTGTTTTCAATTCCTGTCGGTCTGGCCGCGATACAAAAGAAAGATATCGCAGCCTTTTCCAGGGGCATTCTCTACGGTATCGCAGCCATTCCTTTGGGCACCTTGGCCGGCGGCCTTGTCATGGGTATCCCGGTGCTTACAGTCCTGAAAAACCTGATCATCCCGGTCGTATTTTCCGCACTTATCATTTTTTGTCTGGAAAAATGGCAGCAAAAAACAATAAGTGTCTTCAAGGCTTTCAGTGTCTTTGTTAATGCTCTGGCCCTGCTGGGTCTTGCGCTGGCCATGATAAAGGACCTCATACTCAGCCCTCTCTCAGACATGGCTGTTTTTGATCTGGCGAAAATTCCCTTTTTCCGCCTGCTCGGATCTACCGGCGAGGGTATCGGCGTAGCAGGATCAGTCGGCCTTGTTCTCTCCGGCGCCCTGCCTTTTGTTGCCTGCCTGAATAAGTGGCTGCAAAAACCCCTCCGCAAGCTGGGCGACAAGACCGGCATGACCGAAACGGGGATCACCGGCTTCCTGCTCAGTGCCGCCAATAACATGGCCATGTTCGCCACTTTTGACAAAATGCTGGAAAAAGAGCAGATCCTCAATGTGGCCTTTGCGGTATGCGCATCCTTTGTGATCGGTGACCATCTGGCATTTGCGGCCGCAAATGCCCCTGAGGCTATTGCCCCGATGATGCTGGCAAAACTGATCTCGGCCGGATTTGCGGTGGTCATTGCCTTGCTGTTCTATAAGCCGTCAGTAGCTGAAACTCAGACAGTAAGACCGATAAATAAATAAAGGGCTTAAGCACCGGAAATGGACAATTACAATGACAGAAAATGAATTTAACCTGCTTTATACGATAAAAAAATACGGCCTGCAGAGCTGCCGCAGGCTGAGTGAACTAAGTGGCCTTTCCACCGGTTATGTTTCTCAGACCAGAAGGGCCTTTCAGCACAAAGCCTGGATTGATGCAGAAGGCATAAGCGCAGCCGGCCTGGCTGCTTTACAGCCCTACAGGCTGGACAATGCCGTGATCATGGCTGCCGGCATGTCACCCCGTTTTGTTCCGATTTCTCTGGAAAAGCCCATGGGCCTGACGGTAATCAAAAACCAGCCCCTGATTGAACGTCAGATAGAACAGCTGCAGGAAGCAGGAACCAGCAATATCATTCTCGTGCTTGGTTACAAGAAGGAGGCCTTTTTTTATCTGGAGAACAAGTACGAGGGCATCCAGATCGTGATCAATTCTGACTTTAAGGTCAAACACAACTGCAACAGCTTGTATTTGGCGCAAAAATTCCTTAAAAACACTTATATCTGCTCCTCTGACAACTACTTCGAAGAAAACCCCTTTGAGGAATATGTCTATAAGAGCTTTTATGCTTCAGTCCGGGTGGCAGAAAAGACACATGAATGGTACCTGATTCCGGATGCAAAGATGAATATCTCCAGGGTGGAAAAAAGCGGAGACGAAGGTTATATCATGCTGGGACATGCCTACTGGGACCGTGAATTTTCTGCCGCAATGGTCGTTTTTTTAAATGAAAATCATGAGACCGGCAGCTATGACCGGTCTGTCTGGGAGCAGATTCTTGCTGACAAGGTCAGGGAATTGCCGGAAATGGAGATTAAAGTTTATCCTGCGGGAAGCATTATTGAGTTTGATTCTCTGGATGACCTGCGCAAATTCGACCATTATTATGTTAACGACACTCATAGCAGAATCATGAAGAACATAGCCCGGCTTTTTGACTGCAAAGAACAGGAAATCAGTCAGTTCGAAATGATCAAAGAAGGCTTGACCAATACCTCTTTTGTTTTTGAACTGAGGGGGAAGAAGTATGTTTACCGCCATCCCGGTGATGGAACCGAAGCGATTATTTCACGCCCGCATGAGAAGAAGGCTTTGGAACTGGCTAAATTGATTAATGTTGACCCCAGCTATATTTATATGGACGATACAGAGGGCTGGAAGGTCAGTTCGTATTTTGAAGGTATCCGAACCCCTTCCTATGACAGTTTTGAGGACTCTAAGCGTATCCTGGCGGTTCTCCGCAGTCTCCACCAGCAGAATCTTTCTGTTGACTGGGAGTTTCATCCCTGGGAAGAAGCTGCCAGGACTGAGAAGATTCTTCGCACTGAAAAAGGCGGCATAGCTGATCGGGAATTCGATCAGCTGAAGGCTAATGTTCATAAGTGTTACTTAGCATGTCAGGGTGACGGTGTAGCAATGCGTTTCTGCCACTGTGACACCTATGGACCCAACTGGATGTTGACGGACAAGGGCGATACGATCCTGATCGACTGGGAGTATGCGGGCAATGCTGATCCGGGCTGCGATATTGGTACCTATGTGATGGATGCCATGTGGGATGTTCCTGAAACTGAGAGATTTATTGCAGAATACTGTCAGGAAGAATATAACGATACGCTTAACTTCCACTATCTTGCCTACACTGCCCTAATTTCCTATTACTGGTATGTCTGGGCCTTATATCGTGAAGCATGTGGTGCCGTCATGGGCGCCAGCCTTTATAACTGGCATGTAATGGCAAAAAAGTACAGCAAGTATCTGGTAGAAAAATACGAGCTGACCTGATTCCGTGCATGAAAATGTGCCAGGCACCAAATGATGCAGCGAATGATGCGGTGCATGAAAACGTGCCTGGCACCGAATGATGCAGCGAATGACGTTGTGCATGAAAACGTGCCTGGCACCAAATGATGCAGGCACCAGTTGATGCACCAATTGATGCGGTGCTGCAAGTGACAAATCTCCCAAATCTTGTTACATAAGTGAATAAGTAGTATATAGTATGATTTAGTGAAATATATGTGCATTTTTTGGAGGGGAAAATATGTCTAAAAAGGTTCTGATTGTCGGTGGCGTTGCGGGTGGCGCCAGTTCTGCTGCCCGTCTCAGAAGGCTGGATGAAACAGCGGAAATTATCGTTTTTGAGCGCGGAGAATATATCTCATATGCAAATTGCGGTTTGCCCTATTATCTTGGCGGAGTGATTAAACAGAGAAGCTCACTGCTTCTGGTAACACCCGAGACTATGCAAAAAAGATACAATGTGGACGTCCGCATCAATCAGGAAGTAACAGCGATCGACCGCGCTGCAAAGACAGTTTTGGTAAAAGACGCTGCCAGTGGCGAAACATATGTGGAAAGCTACGACAAGCTTATTTTGTCTACCGGTTCGTCACCACTGGTCCCGCCGATTCCGGGCGTGGATTCGCCGCGGATCAAGACCCTGTGGACAGTCCCCGATGCAGATGAAATCAGTAAATTTATCAGCGACAATGACGCGAAATCAGCTGTCATCGTCGGTGGTGGCTTTATCGGCCTGGAACTGGCGGAAAACCTGCGCCATGCAGGCCTTGAGGTAGACC
>LFSM01000055.1:2137-3338 GCA_001512745.1 Clostridiales bacterium DTU032 | reverse complement strand
TCATTTTCAATATATTATTCATCTTTTACCTGAATCAAGGAGGACTTAATACGCATGGATGAAAAATACACATTTACGGTCAACGGCAAGGAAGTAAGTACCGGTGAAGACAAGGCTTTATTGACTTATCTGCGCGATGACCTAAAACTCAAGTCGGTCAAAGACGGCTGCAGTCAGGGAACGTGCGGAACTTGTACCGTTATTATTGACGGCCGGGCACTTAAAGCTTGTACCAGCAAGACCTCAAAGATGGAAGGTAAAACCGTTATTACAACCGAAGGGCTGAGCGAGACAGAGCGTGAAGCTTATGTCTATGCCTTTGGTGTCACGGGAGCTGTGCAATGCGGTTTTTGCACACCCGGCATGATAATGAGCTCGAAAGCTCTGCTTGACAAGGATCCCGATCCGAGTGAAGAAGATATCAAGAAGGCTTTGCGCACGAACATCTGCCGTTGCACCGGCTACAAGAAAATCATTGAAGGTGTTCAGTTAACAGCTGCCATCCTGCGCGGCGAAGAAAAAATAGATAGCAGACGCGAAGAAGGCGCTGATTACGGAGTCGGCCTCCCTGCTTTCCGCAATGACGTTCGCGAAAAGGTTACGGGCACCGGACTCTACGCGGATGATGTCGAAATGGAAGGCATGCTGCATGCTTCGGCTATACGCTCAGCCTATCCCAGAGCCCGCGTACTTGATATCGATTCTTCCGCAGCCCTGGAACTGCCGGGTGTTATTGCTGTCTATACTGCTGATGATGTCCCCAACAACAAGGTCGGACATATTATGCAGGACTGGGACGTGATGATTGCCAAGGGTGATATTACCCGCTTTGTGGGTGATGCTGTCGCCCTGGTAGTAGCGGAGAGTGAAGCCATACTCGAAGAGGCGAAAGCTCTTGTCAGGATAGATTATGAAGAGTTAGAAGCATACACCTCAATCAAAGCAGCTCTGGCTGATGATGCGGATGACATCCATCCCGGCGGCAATATGTGCCAGCAACGCCATATCACGCGCGGAGATGTCAAGGCTGCTTTTGAAAACTCAGCTCATGTTATTACTGAAAGCTTCAGCACACCATTCACCGAACATGCCTTCCTGGAACCTGAATGCTCGGTAGCTTTCCCCTATAAGGATGGAGTAAAGGTATTTTCTTCGGATCAGAGTACCCACGCCATCCAGGAAGAAATCTCTATCATGCTGG
>LFSM01000055.1:0-2027 GCA_001512745.1 Clostridiales bacterium DTU032 | reverse complement strand
CCGATGGAAGCAACATTCACACTGGCCTGCGATGAAGAAGGAATTCTTACCGGCCTGGATGCAGACATTTATTTCGACACCGGCGCCTATGCCTCATTGTGCGGTCCGGTGTTGGAGCGCGCCTGCACCCACTCAGTGGGTCCCTATACCTATCAAAATACCGATATTCGCGGCTATGGCGTTTATACAAACAACGTACCATCAGGTGCCTACCGTGGATTCGGAGTCTGCCAGACAGAATTTGCGCTCGAATGCATGCTGGATCTTTTGGCGGAAAAAGTCGGCATTTCACCCTGGGAGATCCGTTATCGCAACGCGATCGAGCCTGGCAAAGTACTGCCGAACGGACAGATAGCCGACCAGTCTACAGCCTTAAAAGAAACCTTAGAGGCGGTTAAAGACATTTACGAAGCTAATCGCGAACGTGCCGGTCTGGCCTGCGCCATGAAGAATACCGGGGTAGGAGTAGGGCTACCGGACAAAGGCCGCGCCCGCTTGGAAGTTCATGACGGCAAAGTTGAAGTCTTCTGCGGAGCTTCGGATCTAGGCCAGGGCAGTACTACGGTATTTGCTCAGATGGTAGCTGAACTCAGCGGTTTAGGCCGGAAAGACATTCATGTACACGCTTCCAATACTGAAAATTCGCCCGACTCCGGCATGAGCTCGGGTTCCCGCCAAACCCTGGTCTCCGGTGAAGCTGTCCGTATGGCGACAAGGCAGTTTGTTGAAGCCATGAATGAAGTTGATGGCGACCTGACCAAGCTGGAAGGCCGGCAATTTGAGGCAGAGTATTTTGAACCGACTGATAAATTGGGTGCGGATAAACCTAATCCCAAGTCTCATATTGCTTATGCCTATGCCACCCACCTGGTTATACTGGATGAAGAAGGCAAGGTCAGTGACATCTATGCAGCCCATGATTCAGGCAAAGTTGTCAATCCGCTCTCGATTCAGGGACAGATTGAAGGCGGCGTCCTGATGGGGATGGGCTATGCCCTGACCGAAGACTTCAAGACGGAAGACGGTTATGTAAAATCCAAATTCGGCACCCTGGGACTCCTGCGTTCAACGGATATTCCGAATATTCATGCTATTTATGTTGAAAAGAAAGACCTGCTCGATGTTGCTTACGGCGCAAAGGGAATTGGTGAAATCACTACGATTCCGACAGCGCCCGCGGTACAGAATGCTTATTATGTTACGGATGGGATCCTGCGCAATACCCTCCCCATGAAAGAAACAGCCTATTCAAAACCCAAGAAAGAATTCGGCAAAAAAGAATAAGTACATTAGCTATTTCAGGAGGCCACAATCAGTGGCCTCCTTCTTTTTTCAAAGGTCAAGATAGAATCAATTCCCTGATTCTCGTGTTTTTTTCCGCTTCATTACGTAATTTTCGCGTAACACTCCTGTAATAATCGCGCTTTTTTCACTTTTCCCTCATCTTTTTAACCATCCTTTTGCAGAATTGACCGGTTATTTTTGTGCTTTCAACTCTAGTTTAAAAAAATTGTCATGGATAAAATACAACACGTTTGGCATCACAAAAAACTTGCTTAGGATCGCAAAGATCCTATTTCTTTTTTTAAGAAAGAATTCAGGGCTTCAAAAAAAGCTCTGTCTTAGAAAGGATGGAACATGACCAAACATGTTTTCAAAAAATCTACCAGCCTGACACTGGCTATTCTGATCGCGGTCATAGCATTAGCTATTCCGGCCTTTGCCGTCCACGGTACGATTAAAAAGTCAGTCAAGGACAGTAGTGGAATGGATCAAAACAAATCCAGAGCACCATCTTCAGAAGAGTCAGCTTTATTAGACTTACCTGAAGGCCTGCTGGATTTGGAAGATAATCAAGTAGGCAGAGGAATAGACCGAGTACATACAGATACAGAAGATCAATCAGATACCACTCAAGTTTTTCTACACTCTTACCAAGATAACAACACAGATGATCTACCTTCAAACCCCTTATTTAAGGCTGCCCTTGAAGGTGACGAGAACGCCAAACAAATCATCGAAGAAGA
>LFSM01000070.1 GCA_001512745.1 Clostridiales bacterium DTU032 | reverse complement strand
GATTACACTGTGAGGGGAGTTGATTTAATTTGGCTGAAATTCGTGTCAAGGACAACGAAACCCTGGACAGTGCATTGAGGCGTTTTAAACGTTCGTGTGCTCGTTCAGGCGTTCTGGCAGAAGTACGCAAGCGCGAGTATTACGAAAAACCAAGCGTAAAGCGGAAGAGAAAGTCTGAAGCTGCACGCAAGCGTAAGCGCTAAAGAGTTCTTAGTTTGTGGAGGACAGGTTCGCCGAATAGCCGGCGAACCTTTTTTTTTAAATGAGTGATAAAAATACTTTTTCAGAAAAAACCAGAAAGGAAATCCTGCGTTGGCTCAATCCTTTGGCCTGGCAGGTAAAAGCTGAGCGTGAACCTCAACTGTGGGACACTCTGCTTCAGGCCAGGGGACTGAAGCAGGGGAGCCAGCGCGATAAATTTTTCAGTCCTGAAGAGATTCCCTTTCATGATCCCTTCCTTTTTCGCGACATGCATCAGGCCTGTGACTTGCTTCGGAAGCATATCCGGGCTGGTAA
>LFSM01000074.1 GCA_001512745.1 Clostridiales bacterium DTU032 | reverse complement strand
TACGGATCAGAAGGTTCCGGATTCAAGTTCTGGCAGGTACGCCAAAGAGAAAACCCCCGCAAATGCTGGTATACAGCGACCGCGGGGGTTTTTGTCTGTCCGGTGAATTTTGTCTGTAGTTTCAGCTTATCGTCTTACGGATTACAAATATCTTCTGCCAGTCTGACATTGTTTTTCAGAGCTTCAAATTGCAGGTAAGAGCTATAACCCTTTGTTAGCCTGTCAAATTCAGCATTAGCCACAGGGTGATAATGTTGCCCTTCAGCCTCAGCTTTTTTGGCGAATTCCATTGTAGTTTTTAGCAAGGTCAGGTCATCAAGCTTTTTATCGCTTGGAATCTGATTGATGAGCAGGAGCCCTCCGGTTTTCTCCAAGGAAACTTGCTCAACACTGATGGCGGGCAGTGGAAGATTAACAGAATTAAAAATATAACCGCTGTAGCAGTCCTGACCGATCAAATTTACTCTTATCCCATGGTCGGACAACCAGTTAAAGCTTGCTGCAATATCCACAACATCCTTGGGACCGCAAGAAAGAAGAGCAACAGACAGATCGACCAGGGCAGGCAAATCCGGGCAGAGTTTTTCTGCTTCTATGTCGCCGATACCACCCATACCGCAAGTCACAGCCAGGTCGAAACCCAGTGTTTCACAGACCGCCATTGTTCCTGAAGCAGTAAGAGCACCACTTATACCCTCTTTAATTGCCCGGGGCAGGAATTGGTAGTCAATTCTGGAATTGTTGTCTTCGCGCAAACGAAATTTGAGAAAATCCTCCATTTGCCCGATCACTATCTCGCCACGGTCAAGCCAGACAATATTCTTTTTGGGGAAGGGCCAGCTTCCCAGCAATTCCTCATTACTGATGGAAACCAGCCCATGACTGAGTAAGGCACTTTCAACAAGAAAGCTGTGCATTATCTCCAACCGTCCAAATCATTAATATTTTCAGTGTTTGCCAGAGTTAAGGGCAGATATACAGGCCTTGAAATCTCCTGGCCTTCGTTCAGCATCACAGCCATCTGTAAGGCTGCTGCAGTGTACTTTTTGCTGGAGTAGGACATTGAACCTGTCATGCCGCCCTCTTTAATTGAAGCTCTTGCTTCATCTGTAAAATCTACACCATAAACATAGACATCAGACACGCCGGCGGTCTCAAGAGCCTCAACAGCTGCCAGTGCCATAATATCGTTACAGGCAAAGATACCCTTCAGGTCAGGATTGGCCAAGAGCAGGTCTTTGGTCGCGTCATAGGCCAGACTGGCATCCCAGTCACAGTTAATTGTGTTGGTGAGAGTGAAAGAGTCATCTGCAGTGACTGTATCGATAAAACCTTTGCTTCTGCCTTCACTTTGTGCTGCTCCTGCTAAGCCTGCCAGAACTGCTACTTCTCCACCCTCAGGCAGACGTGCCATCATATCTTTTGCAACTATTTCACCCTGATCTTCAAATTTAACTGTTATTCTAGCATCAAGAAAAGCACCTGCTTCTTCCAAAGCTTCAAGATCGACACCCGGACCGAGATTGATAACTTTAACACCATTGTCATTGCACTTTTTTATGCCGGGAATCAGGTTGCTGCCATCAATAGGAGAAACAATAATAACATCGTAATCCATGTCAGCCATCGTCATCAGTACATCGAGCTGAGATGCAGTATCACCTTCTGTGGTACCTGTTTGCACATCAAGTTCGATACCGTAGTCTTTCGCAGCTTCTTCATACAGATCTTTCATATTACTCCAAAATGGATTTGTCAAAGATATTATTACGGCCCCTACTTTCAGATCTGCGAAGTCTTCCGGCATTGTTCCGATTTGATCCTTCAAAGCTGTATCAAATTCTTCATAAAGNNTCTGTTTCTGCTGATGTTTCGGGCGGAGCAGTCTCAATTCCTGCTGTCTCGCTTTCTGTAACTGGGGTCTCACCTTCCTTAGCGTTGTCACAGGCTACCATGGTCAATAGGACCATCAGTGCCAGGATAATCGTCATGATTTTTTTCATTTTCTTCCTTCTTTCTAAAACGTTATCTAT
>LFSM01000060.1 GCA_001512745.1 Clostridiales bacterium DTU032 | reverse complement strand
ATCTAAAGGCACAGATTGTCAGCTAAGTTCTTTCGTCGCCTCCAAAAACGTTACGCCAAGGCCAGGTCCCGTAACCTGACCGGGACAAATAATCAATCTCTGCTTTTAGAATAAAAATCATATACAGAAGTAATTACAAGGTCAGCAGTTACTTCGATCGCAAGGCATCCTGCACCGGGAAGAATATAATTATGAAATTCATCACCTTTTTTGAATAATTTACTGGTCCAGTAAAGAACAGGACCTCCATGACCGACAATCGCCAGAGGAAAATAGCCGGCTTCTTCACAGATCAATTTTCTTATCCGCTCCAGGACAGAGTCAAGTCGTTTCGCATAGTCTTCATATGTCTCCCCTTCAGGTGGTGTGACCCGTCCCCCAGTATCTATAAAACGACGATATGGTTTGATGTCCTTGAGATCTTCCCAGCTATGTCCGTCCCAGATGCCGAAATCTCGTTCCTTTATATCATCTAAAATAAGAGCATCTATGTGGGGAAAGTATAAACTTGCAGTCTCAAGAGCCCTGCGCATGGGAGAAACCCAGAGGCTGTTTATGTCGGGAACCTCTCCTTTGCGGACTCTTTCTGTAATTAATTGTTTGCTGTCTTCTGTTATGCCGGGGTCGCAGCGGCTACCAATATACTTTCGCTCCAGATTAGCCTGGGTTAGTCCATGGCGGATGAAATAAACAAGACCTTTACCATCAGAATTACTCTCTTTTTCATGCTTCATTTGCTAACCTCAATCTAATCACCGCTGATAAGGGACTGGAGCTGAAAACTCACTTGTTATGTTAGCATTATAGCTAGACGGCTACAGTTTTTCGCCAATTATTCAAGCCGCAGGGAGGGAAACATGAACAATGCCATTTTTAAAGTGCCGGAAGCCCGTAATGAAAAAATTCTAAGCTATGAACCTGGCAGCAAAGCCAGAGAAACTCTTAAGCTTGAACTGGATCGCCAGAGCAAGATGACTATAGACATTCCGCTAGTTATTGGCGGAAAGGAAATCTTCACCGCTGATACGGATACCATTGTGATGCCACATCAGCATCAACATGTCCTGGCTACTGCACATCTGGCAGGCCAGGCCGAAATGAAAGAAGCGATCCAAACGGCCATGGAGAGTAAGGCCGCTTGGGCAGCGATGCCTTTCGAGCACAGGGCTGCAATTTTTCTTAAAGCAGCAGACCTGCTGGCCGGCCCCTGGCGCGACCGCGTAAATGCAGCCACCATGCTGGGCCAGAGCAAAACCGTAATGCAGGCAGAAATCGACGCTGCCTGTGAGCTCTGTGATTTCCTTCGTTATGGCGTTTCCTGTGCTGAAGAGATATACAAACAGCAGCCCATGAGCATTCCCGGAGTATGGAACCGCCAGGAATATCGGCCTCTGGACGGCTTTGTCATGGCGATATCTCCTTTTAATTTCACCTCTATCGGCGGGAATCTGGCTATAGCCCCCGCTTTGATGGGCAATACGGTGATCTGGAAACCTGCACGTACTGCAAGCCTGTCAAATTATTATGTCTACCGGATTCTTCTGGAAGCAGGTTTGCCACCGGGAGTTATCTCTTTTCTGCCTTCCCGCGGTAAAGATGTTGAAGAGTATATACTCAAAGATCCCAATCTGGCCGGTTTCCACTTCACCGGTTCAACAGCAGTATTTCAGAGTGTTTTCAAACTTGTCGGTGAAAACATCGGCAACTACAATCAGTACCCGCGTCTGGTCGGAGAAACCGGTGGCAAAGATTATATCTTCGCGCATCCTACCGCTGATAGCGACAGTTTGCTGGCGGCACTGGTAAGAGGCGCTTTTGAATACCAGGGCCAGAAATGCTCAGCCGCTTCCCGCGCCTATATACCAAAAAGTATCTGGCCCGATCTTAAAGATAAACTTATGCAAAAGATCAAGGAACTAAAGATGGGTGATGTCAGGGATTTCTCAAATTTCCTCTCAGCTGTAATTGACCGCAAAGCCTTTACAAAAATCACAACAGCAATTGATAATGCGAGAGTCTCGGATGACGCTGAACTTCTGACCGGCAGCTACGACGACAGTGTTGGTTATTTTATCTCCCCTAGCGTGATTTTGGCCAAAAAACCGGATTATGTAACCATGCAGGAAGAGCTCTTCGGGCCGGTTTTAACTATTTATGTCTATGAGGATGAAAAACTGGAAGAAACCCTGTCCCTGTGCGACAAAACTTCACCCTATGCGCTGACCGGTGCTATTTTCGCTCAGGACAGAGCAGCCCTGGTCGAAATGGAAAAAGCCCTGCTTCATTCCGCCGGCAATTTTTACATAAATGATAAACCCACCGGAGCAGTCGTGGGACAACAGCCCTTTGGCGGGTCCAGAGCCTCCGGCACCAATGATAAAGCCGGTAGTGTGTTAAATCTGCTGCGTTGGGTCAGCCCACGCACAATCAAAGAAAACCTGTTGCCTTCAGCAGAGATCAGCTATCCCTTCATGCAGGAAATCTAAACAGACAGCTAATTCTATTTATTAAAAAGGCCGCTGATCACTACAGTCAGCGGCCTTTTTTTCAAAAATTTACTCTCCGGAATGCTCAGACAACCGAGCTTTCTGTCGGCAGGAGTCCGCCCTCTTTGAAGCGGCTGACATTCAGACTGCTTACATCTATATCCGGCTTCTCTCCCAGAATTCTTTTCGCTATTACGTGTCCGGTAACCGGAGCCAGCATAAAGCCGTGACCCGAGAAACCCGCTGCATGGTAAAAACTGGGTAATTCCGGCGCCTCATCATAAATTGGCTGTGCGTCCGCCGTCATATTGTAGAGGCCTGCCCACTGGCGGACAATTTTTAACTGACCCAGGCGTGGCATAAGTCTTGTACAAGTTCTGCTCATCTCTTCCAGAAAATGCCAGGACGAAGTCAAACGCAAATCAGTCGGCTCGCTGTCATCGCTTCTGCCCATGATGAATGAGCCATGGGGTACTTGTTGAATATAAATATTCAGTGAAAAGCCCATGAACATCGGTTCCTGCATGGGCTCAACCGGCTCAGTAGCCATGATCTGGTGGCGTTGTGAATATACCGGCAGATCTACAGATGCCATATCGGCAATCAAACCGGAATAGCCACCCGCTGCATTGACCACTACCGGCGCATTGATATCTCCCTTATCTGTCCGCACACCCTTCAGTTTATTGCCGTCACGAAGAATATCCCTGACTTCAGTGTATTCATAAATCGAGACACCCAGACTTTTAGCAGCTTCGGCATAGGCCTCTACCGTACGGAATGGATTCAGATGCCCATCCCTGTGGCAGAAAGTTGCCCCTTTTATCTGCCTGATGTCAAGATGAGGCACGATCTCGCCTGCTTCTTCCGGGCTGAGGAAGACAGATTCAATACCCAGCTTATTCTGAAGCTTAATATTCTGCTTAAACTGCTCCAGCTCTTCATCTGTTCCGGCTCCAATCAGATAGCCGCCCTGTTCAAATTCTATATCTATATCATTATGAAAAATCTCATGTGCCTGTTCATAGAATTCACAGGAATATTTTGATAAAAGGCAGTTGAGCTCAGTCCCCCACTGCATGCGGATACCTGCACCACAACGACCGGTCGCACCACTGCCAAGGAAGTTTTTCTCGATGATTGCGATATTGCCCACACCCGCCTGAGCAAGCTGGAAAGCAATGGAAAGCCCTGAGATTCCGCCGCCTATGATGGCAACATCAGCTGTTTTCTGCATCTTCTTCGCTACCTTTCGCTAAAACATCCATTGAAACCGGTGTTGTTGGCGGTCGAAAACTACCCGCTTCAAATTCTTCCAGTGAAACTCCCGCATCCCGCGCAAGTTCAGATAGGATTATCTGCCGGCAGCTGCGTCCCTGACAGGGTCCCATGCCGGCCCGGCTTCTGTGCTTGATCTCGTCCACAGTTTTATAGCCGCGGGCGATCAAATCGCGGATCTCCTGCAGGTCCACACCTTCACAACGGCAAACCGTAGGAGATTCTTCCGCCAAGTCCAACTCTGCACAGCTGCAGGGAACGGAATCTTCCTCCTCCGGAACTGTAAAAGACCGTACTTCCTGCAAATACTCTTTCGGAACTTCCAGACTGACCAGGGCTGTTTTACCCTTGCCACCTTTCATTACCCGCACTACTGTGGCCGGGAAGAGTGCACTTCCGTCGCGGGCTCTCGCCAGCACCTGCCAGCCTTTTTCAGGCAAAGGCAAATACTCATATGGCAGCGTGATCGTGCCCATATCTCCATCCATGGATTCATCAACAATAAAGATGGCCAGGCCCGGACAGACCCGGGCGCAGACAGCGCAACCTGTGCAGGCAGAAAAGTCCACATAGGGGAGATCGTTTATATCTTTAAATGGCAAAATAGCATTGAAACGGCAAGAAACAACACAGGGATTGCAGGGTATTTCTTCGAAACACTCAATAACCGCGTAGGGTCCTCTCTTCTTGTCATCTTCCCCCGGCAGGCGTCCCCTCAGATCGTCCGCTGTAGCCAGACCTTCTCTTTTTAGCAGTGATAATTTAGTCTTCATTACACATAGCCTCCGGCCAGGGCCATACCCGTCCTGATCTTTTCACTGCCGGGACCTGCCCGCAGCTGACGCAGTTGTTGCAGACAATCCTTTTTCAAAAGCTCACTCTTTTCAGTGGAAAAGCCTAAACGCTGCGTTGCGGCAATACCGGCAATTTCGCCCTCAACCATGGCTGAACTGGCCTCTTCTATGCCGGCAACATCACCTGCGATATAAAGACCTTTTGCTGAAGTCATCATATCGGCGTCACGCAGGGGCACATAACCGCCCAAAGCAGCAATATATTTCATTTTTACTTCAGCCTGCCACAGCAGGTCAGCCAGAGGTGAAAGGCCGACTGCAATACAGATAACATCCACATCCAGCTGCTGTTCACTCCCCGGTATTTTCTTCCACTCATCATCTAAAGCATGAATAATAGCGTGTTCTACTTTTTCATTGCCATAAGCTCTTTCAACTGTATGCCGCGTTAAAATTGGGACACCGGCCCGGCGGATTTTACTGGCGTGAACCAGATAACCGCCAATTTCGTCGGCTGCATCCAAAACTGCTGCCAGCTTCACGCCGGCCTGCAACAACTGATATGAAACGATCAGGCCAATATTGCCTGCACCTATCATCAGAACTCGATTTCCGGGACGTACTCCGTATTCGTTCATCAGGGTCTGCACAGCACCGGCACCATAGACACCTGGCAGATCATTTCCGGCAAAAGCCAGAGTTTTCTCTGAAGCTCCTGTTGCCACTATGCAGCAGTCCGGACGATATTTCATAAACTGGCCCTGGACCTGAGCGGTAACTACACCATCCTCATAAAAGCCAAGGACTGTCGCATCTGTTTGCAGCCGGACACGTCCCGGCAGCCCCTGCAGCCGATTAGTCAAAATTTTCGCAATTTCGATGCCGCGAGTAGATGCGAATTGCTTCTCAGATCCGAAAAATTTGTGTGTTTGCTTCACCAGCTGGCCGCCAGCTTTCTGCGCTCGTTCGAGAATCAGCACATCAACTCCGGCCTCTGCTGCCCTGTATGCAGCACATAATCCTGCCGGACCGGCTCCCACTATTAAGAGCGGCAGAGAAATCATGGCAAGACCCCCCTGTCATTCTGGGAACATACGACCATGCCTGCCTGCAAGGGCTCGACACAAACACGTACGTTAGGCACACCGTTGACAATCATCAGACATGACGAGCAGTTACCGATGGCACAATAAAAGCCACGCGGCCGGCCGGTCTTGAAATGATGGCCCAGTACTCGCACTCCGGCAGCGTGCAAAGCTGAAGCTATAGTATCACCGGACTTGCCCACAAGTTGCCTGCCGTCAAAACTAAAGGGCAGATCTTCGCCCTCAGTAAATTCCAGTATCGGATGCTCCAATATTCTGTTACTGTCCATGGTGTCCCCTCCAGATAGTATTGATATTAGAAAGAAATCAGTTAAATATTAGCATAGCTTTGGTAATTTTGCCCAAAAACTCATATTCATTGAATGAATGAAAATAGTATTTCTCTTGACTATTCGCCTAAATTTCCCTGCAAACATTCATACATATTCATAATATTAGCTATGTATTTTTGCCTTTTAACTTCTTATACAATATACTACTTAGTATAAATCGAGACGGAGTCAGAAAGCTGCAGAGCCGTCTCAGAATAATGCTCAATGGCTGTGAATACACTTCGAAGAAAAAATAAGGACCCTGTCTTGCCCGCCAGGAAAGGGAATATTATTTTTTTTATTTTGACTGATTAATACAAAATACCGGGAGGACTTTCAGCTCATAATATTTGGATTAACAATGCGTTTATGAAGAGGGGGCTGACCGCTTAAACGTATTGTTTTTATAAAATTTCTGACTATGTGGAGGAAAGAAGTTGAACTACGAGATATTTTCCAGAATTATCTTACCCGTCACTGCGCTAATTACCTTGATCGCAGCATTTTTTATTTACCGTACAGTAAAACTCAAGCCTGAAGGCAACAACAGGATGAAGGAAATAGCCTCATACATACGAGAAGGGGCTATGGTTTTCCTCTCACGGGAATATAGGTTTATTACCATCTTTGTTGTGGTCATGTTTCTTGTGTTGCTGGCCCTTCTGGGCTGGCCTACCGCTATCGCCTTTGTTGTCGGAGGCCTTTTCTCTGTTCTGGCCGGTTTTTTCGGCATGCGCACTGCAACTTTGGCTAACGTCCGTACTGCTGAAGCGGCAAAGACAAAAGACATCGGTTCAGCTTTGAGGGTTGCTTTCAGCGGCGGAACAGTCATGGGACTTAGTGTTGTCGGTCTGGGTTTGCTCGGTATCAGCGCAATTATTCAGTTGGGCAGCGGCAATGGCTTGCTTGAAGCTCTTACCGGTTTCAGCCTGGGCGCTTCCTCCATGGCCTTATTTGGACGCGTAGGCGGCGGCATCTATACCAAAGCTGCTGACGTCGGCGCTGACCTGGTCGGCAAACTGGAAGCAGGAATCCCTGAAGATGATCCGCGTAACCCTGCAGTTATTGCCGATAACGTTGGTGATAATGTCGGCGATGTCGCCGGTATGGGCAGTGACCTCTTCGAGTCTTATGTCGGAGCTATCGTATCAGCAATCACTCTTGCTGTTACACTGCCTGCTGAGCTGGTCGGCAATCGGATAGCAGCCGTATCATATCCGCTCCTGCTAAGTGGAGCCGGAGCTCTTTTTTCACTTATTGGTATTATTGTTGTGACCAGGATTAAAATGAAAAATCCTGCAAAAATTCTTAATACCGGTACTTATGTCAGCAGCTTGTTAACCATGCTGGCGGCCCTGGGACTCAGCTATTGGCTCTTTGGTACCTACCAGCACTTTATCGCCGTTACATCCGGCCTGATTACCGGTGTTCTTATCGGCACTACAACTGAGTATTTTACTTCTGCTGATTACAAACCGGTGAAAAATCTGGCTAAGGCCTGCCGAACTGGAGCTGCTACTAACATAATTGACGGTTTCGCCCTTGGTATGGGCTCATCCTTTGTCCCGATTCTGCTCATCGCTGCAGCCACCTTCGCCTCCTTCAGGTCAGTTGGCCTTTACGGAGTTGCTCTGGCAGCAGTCGGCATGCTGTCCACAGTAGGTATGACTATTTCCGTTGATGCTTATGGCCCCATCGCCGACAATGCCGGCGGTATCGCACAGATGGCTGACCTGCCGCATGAAGTCCGTGAAATTACTGACAAGCTGGATAGTGTCGGTAACACAACAGCTGCCATCGGCAAAGGATTTGCCATCGGCTCAGCGGCTCTGACAGCTCTCTCCCTGTTTGTCTCTTATGCACAGGTATCCAATCTGGCAGTTATAGATTTACTGGATCCGCATGCTATCATTGGTTTGTTTATCGGTGGTGCCTTTCCCTTCCTTTTCTCTTCCTTAACTATGAACTCGGTGGGCAAAGCTGCCTTCCAGATGATAGAAGAAGTCAGGCGGCAGTTTAGAAATGAGCCGGGTATCATTGCAGGAACAGAACTGCCTGATTATAACCGCTGTATTGAGATCAGCACCAATGCTTCCCTCCGCGAAATGATTCTGCCGGGCTTGCTGTCGGTTTTAGGCCCGGTCCTTATAGGTTTGACTTTAGGTCCGGTTGCTTTAGGCGGCATGCTGGCCGGAGCTCTCGTAACCGGCGTAGTCCTCGCGATTACCTTATCCAACTCAGGCGGTGCCTGGGACAATGCTAAGAAATATATTGAGGAAGGTCATGAAGGCGGTCCCGGAAGTGAAGCACATCGTGCTGCTGTTGTCGGTGATACTGTTGGCGATCCTTTCAAAGATACTTCGGGACCTTCAATCAATATCCTTATTAAGTTGATGACCATAGTGGCAATGGTGTTTGCGCCATTCTTCTAGTCAGGTTATCCTTAATAAAAGAGGTATATTTTGGGATTATTTACTGAGAAACTGAAAGAAATGGGTGCATCGGTCTTACCGATCACCTTTTTCGTTATTTTATTACATTTCACATTGACCCCCATCCCTGTTGATGATTTTTGGCGTTTTATTATTGGTGCTGTTTTAATTATCGTTGGCCTGGGAATATTCCTGGTCGGGGTTGACCTTGGAGCTACACCCATAGGTGAGCTGAGTGGTGGAGCTCTGGTCAAAACGAATAATATGCCTGTTCTTTTGATCGGCGGACTTCTCTTAGGCTTCATTATTTCCATCGCTGAACCTGACCTCCATGTTTTATCTGTACAGGTAGAACAGTTTACTGCCAACGTCGTTGGCAGATGGCAGATGGTTCTGGTAGTCTCTATCGGTGTCGGAGTGATGGTTATGATTGGCTTTTGGAGATTAGTCAAACATATTCGTTTGCGTACTGTTATCTGGGTAACCTATGGCATAATCTTTCTGCTGGCCTTATTTAATTCTCCCGAATTTCTCGCATTTTCCTTTGATGCTTCAGGTTCAACCACAGGGGCCATAACCACCCCCTTCTTGCTCGCACTCGCCGCAGGAATTGCCGGTTTATTTGAAGGTGAAGCTGAAGATGCCAGAGATCGCTATGGCATGGTAGGTCTGGCTTCTGCGGGCGCTATATTTGCTATGCTGATTCAGGGTGCAGTCGATTCTCCGGTCAGTTATCAACAAGTCGACATGGCAGAAAATCTGGCTCCGGCATTTTTCATGGAACCTTTTATCACATCTCTATCCGGAGTCTTAGTTGATTCTTTGCTTAGTATTGCTCCCCTGGCTATTGTTTTTATTGTTATTCAGCTGGGAATACTAAAGCTTAAAGATAAGACTGTTTCCCGAATTATGATCGGTCTGCTTTATTGCTATATTGGCCTCAGTCTCTTTATGACCGGGGTCAACGGAGGCTTTATGCGGGTCGGCCGCTATATCGGCGCTCAACTTGTACTTGAATATTCACCCTTTCTGACAATCCTGGCAGGATTTTTTCTTGGTATGCTAACGGTTATCGCTGAGCCTGCCGTCCATGTTCTCACGGACTCGGTACAGGAAAACACCGGCGGCACAGTTCCCAGAAGTCTGACTTTGCTATCGTTGGCAATTGGCGTAGCTTTTTCCATTGTTCTTGCTATGATAAGGATATATGTTGAAGGTCTGATGCTCTGGCATATTCTTCTGCCTGCCTACATTCTCATCATGATTCTGAGCTATTTTACACCGGATCTCTTTATCGGTGTCGCCTTCGATGCGGGTGGTGTTGCATCAGGACCGATGACGGCAACTTTTATACTCGCTTTTGCCCAGGGAGCTGCCGGTGCTCATCCTAGCGCTAATATCCTTGTCGATGGCTTTGGTGTAGTCGCTCTGGTAGCGATGGCTCCGTTAATAACAATTCAAGCAATGGGCCTGATTTATAAACGCCGGCAGCGCAAAGAAGAGCAAGTCCCTGCCAGCGAAGACTTGACGTAAACTTGCTTTCAGCACAGGCTTTCCGGGAGGAATAAATGACTACTATTTCTGATATAGGTTTTGCTAACCAGGCCATCCTGCTTATGATTGTACCCCCTGGACGCGCGGAGGCAATTGCTCATTTTGCACTCCAGGAAGGTGCCAGCTGTGCTACAGTATTTTCCGGTCACGGAACTGTCCCCAAGCGCATCTTGCGCATGCTGGGCTTAGATGAGATACGGCGCGAACTTATCCTCATAACTGTGGGAAAGCTGCAAACAGCCTCAGAGCTTCTGCACAAGATAAGAGATATCGGTCATTTTGGCGAAAAAGACTTAGGTATCGCCTTTATCCAGCCTTTGCTGGATCTTGAGAAGAAAGAAGATAAGCAGTCTGCAGTTAATTTGGAAATGGGGACTTCAGAAGCAAACTATCGGGCTCTGATCACAATAGTCGACAACGGTGAAGGTAATACTGTTGTTGATATTGCACGCGAAAATGGAGCTGCCGGTGCCACCATTATTTCTGCAATGGGCAGCGCTGATCATAGTGCCCATGTCTTCGATTTTGATATTAATCCGCGTAAAGATATGGTTCTCCTGGTTAGCGACAAAGAAAAAGCTGATAGTTTACAGCAGGCGCTCTTGCAAGCTCTTAGCACCAGCACACCGGGCCGTGGAATAATCTTTTCTCTTTATGTCACAGAAACCTTGGGAATTATGGGGCATGAAGACACCGAGCAGCTGATTAGAGGAAGCTGGACAGTGACTACTCCCAGCCCTCATACTGTTCTTTTAGTGATGGTAAACCGTGCCAAAACCAAAAGTATAATTCAAACTTGCGAGGCAGCAGGAAATATGGGGGCAACCATCATTCATGGCCGCGGTATCAGACACACAGACAAAGCCGGCAGTTTTTTCAAAGAGAGTTTTGACATTGAACGAAATATGGTTTTAATGGTAATCAAAAAGGAACAAGAAGAGCAAATGATCCAAATCTTAAGAGATTTAGATGAGAGTGATCCTGATTATGCTCTGTCAGTAGCTGCAACTTACGCCTTGAATTTCTCCAAGTTCTCCGAAGCAGAGTAAAATTGATCTTTTATACTTCAGAAAATGGCTGCAATCGGGCAGCCATTTTTTTGCTAAAAATTATGGACCAACATAGTATTGACGAACTGCATAGGCAATCGCAGAAGCGATTCTTTGCTGGCCTGCTGCAGAGCCCAGCTCTGCCAGGTCAGCTGCGTTGCTGAGATAGCCGGGCACAACTGACACCGAAGTGAGGTTATTCAGCCGCAGCACCGCCATATCAGTTTCAGTAAGACGTGGTTCAGCATCCGCTGCGATTGTGGGTGACTGATGCTTAAGATGTCCATAAAGCAGCCAGGCCAGTTTTGTCCGGTTCTGACTGTCAATCATGCTGTAATTCGGCGACAAGCTATTGGGGTCCTGATCCTCAACATAGCTGTTGTTTACCTCTGTTACAAAATCTTGTTTCATTAAACGGATTTCCGCTCCCGACTTATTAGGATCATTATCCTGATTCAAAGATATATTAATGAAAAGCACATCGCCGTACTGGGCTTGAATATCATAGATCAGGCGCAGCCGTGCAGAAGTTCCGATACCGCCAAAGAGACCACGGCCGCCCGAGTCGGCGCTATTTTGATTAATGCGCATGACATCAGACATCTGAAGGCGCAGATCGTCGATCAGTTGTGTATCATAATTAGCAGCTGCGGCTTCTTTGGAATAAGCTTCCAGCACAGTGTCCGCACTTAAGGCTGCCACATAGAAGAGAGAGTGTTCAATGTCGCTGCTGCGCGTCATAATCACATTGGCTCCCATTTCTGTCAGATAGCGCTCAGCTATCTGTGCAATAACGAGCACAATGTCCTTTTCAGCTAAAACACCACTATCCGTTACAGCACTGGCACCCGTTGAGCTGCCACCGAAAGACGGATCCAGTATTACTGTTATTCCACTGAGAGGTCTGCTTTCTTGCTCAAGGGAAAGGTAATAATCATAATCTACATCATGCAGTTTTGGCAGGGATAATTCCTGGGGCCAGACCCTGAGCATCCCGTCTTCCCGTGCCGGTACTAAAGCCGGGTCATTTCCGCTGACATCCAAAGTGATAGTAGACACCGGATCACTTCCCTCCGGGTCAAGACTGTCATGCCCTTCTTGTGACTCAGTTGGATCTATTGATGAATCAACGATTTGTCCTGTAGAATCACTATCCTTTTTACTTTCATTAGGATTAAGCAAATCCGGAGCACCGAGATCATGCGCAGCTTCACGCTCCTCAGCAAAGCGATCTGCTCCGGCTATAGGAGGGTTCAAAACACCGGCAAATGATAATATCAGCAGAAGGATCGATACCAGACTGATGACGAATACAATACGAGCACTTTGCAGGCGACGCATTGATCAGTTCCCCCTGTTGTCCTTGTCCAGGAAATAGACCAGATCCAGAAGCTCGTCAGCATAGCCATTGATTTCGTCGGTATCGTTGCCTTCCAGCATAACCCTGACCAGAGGTTCTGTGCCTGAGGATCTCACCAGTACACGCCCATCTTTCCCCAAAACACTTTCAATTTCTTTTATTTTCTTGCTGAGCTTACTGTGTCCCATTATTCTTTTCTTAGCTGATTCACTGCTGACATGAGCATTTTTTAAAACCTGAGGGCAGATTTTCACTGCCTGTCTGGCCTCTTCCAGGCTTTGCCCCTCACTATTCAGGGCTTTCAAAAGCTGAAGAGCTGAAAGTATTCCGTCGCCTGTGGTCGAATGCTCCCTCAAAATAATGTGTCCGCTTTGTTCTCCACCCAAATTGAAATCGCCTTCCCGCATGCGTTCCATGACATAGCGGTCACCAACCTGGGTACGTTCCAGCACAATCCCGTACTTTTCCGCCATCTGGTTCAGGCCGAAATTACTCATGACAGTAGTAACCAGAGTGTCTTCTATCAGCTTGCCTTCTTTCTTTAAGACAAGAGCAAGGATGGTCATGATGATATCTCCATCACAGACATAGCCATCCGAGTCCACTGCTAATACACGGTCAGCGTCACCGTCAAAGGCGAAACCAAGATCAAGCTTTTTTTCTTTGACTAGTGCAATAAGTTTGTCCAAATGCATAGAGCCACATTCACGGTTGATATTATAACCATCGGGTTCAACCCCGATGGCATGAACTTCAGCATTCAAATCACGGAAGAGACGCGGGGCTATCTCGTAACTGGCACCGTTGGCACAATCAAGGCCCAGGCGCATTCCACTAAGATCAAGTCCTGAAATATCCTCCAAATGTTCGCGGTAGAGATCAGCAGCTTCAAAAGCCTCAATCCTGCGGCCGACATCCTCACCATAGGGACGGCTGTGATCTTTTTCGCGATACTTTCTCACATGGGCTTCAATTAAATCTTCCGTCTCATCTGCCAGTTTATAGCCGTCGCCTCCAAACAGCTTAATTCCGTTGAATTCAAAGCTATTGTGGGAAGCGGAAATAACCACTCCGGCATCAGCTGAAAAATGTCTTATCAGCCAGGCAACTGCAGGAGTGGGCACGATCCCACACTCGATGGCATCGGCGCCGGCAGAACAAAGTCCGGCCACCAGGGCAGAAGCCAGCATACCACGGGAAACACGGGTGTCTTCACCTACAAGAACACGTGGTCTGCCCATATGCCTGTCTGTCAGGATGTAGGCAGCTGCATATCCCAATCTATATGCCAAATCAGGCGTTAAATCTTTGTTCGCGACACCGCGAACACCATCAGTTCCAAATAATCTAGACATATTTCCTCTTATTATCAGGGTTGAAGTTCATATACATTAACACGAACTGAACCCGGCAAAACGGTTTCAGTCTTCGTGTATAGCAGGGTATCCGTTTCAATCCCGACAGATAATTCTATCACACCTGCCCGTTCAACTTCGCTGACATCGATATAGGCTGTAAGGTCCGTAACAGATATATTCTTTAAAAGCTCAGTGCGCCCCTTCAGAGTCAGTTGAATGTCAGTGACCGGATAACCTTGAATGCCGAAACCTTTTTCAGCTGCTGCTTCTACGCCATGATATGTAAGAGGGACATTAAATGAGCTGCTTGTAACCGGATCGACTGTAACCTGGACATAGAGCCAAAAGAAAAATGCCAGAACAAATGAGAAAGCTGCCAGTCCGATACGTTGTTTTTTAAGTAAAGTGGTTTGTTTGGTCCGGCTGCTGCGACTGCGTCTTGTTCTCTTGCTCTCCGGCTCCTCAGTCTCATCCTTGGCTTCAGCATCAGCTGCTGCTGCCTCCTGCTCCAGTTTTTCGGCATCATTTTTGATGAAAATATCCTGCAGCCACTCTTTAAAACTGCGTTTTTCTCCACTGCCTTCGGGCATAAGAAGTCGATAGAGCTGGCTGCGCAAAGCATCTGCATTGGCCAGTTCGAACAGCCTGCTTTCAACAGCCAGACTGATGGTGCCCCTCTCCTCAGACACAACAACAGCAACCGCATCGCCCAGTTCGCTCGCGCCAACCGCTGCCCGGTGCCTTGTTCCGAATTCATGACGAAGATGATAGGCATCCGACAAAGGAACGTGAATCCGGGCTGCTGCTATCCGGTCGTCGCGGATTAGAACTGCTCCATCATGTAAAGGTGAACCGGTATAAAAAATCTGTTTAAGTAAAGTTGTAGAAACACCTGCATCTATCTGAACAGCATTTTCCTGTGATTGCAGTTCACCTAGACGCGTATCCCGTTCGATTATGATCAGGGCGCCTGTTCTGGTTTTGCTCATTGACTCACAGGCAGAAACAATGGACTCTATCAGCTGCCGTTTACCGGGATCGACAGCATTCTCTCTTTCCTTGGGCGAAATGTACTTAACCAGACGATTTCGACCCAATTTTTCTAAAGTCTTCCGCAGTTCAGGCTGGAAGATGATTAAAACTGCAATCGCTAAAATGGAAATTGTATTATTAAAAAGAAAACTAATGGTGTTAAGGCCAAGAAAGCTGGTCACAATCGCAAAAGCTATAATCAGTAAAATACCCCGCAAAAGCTGCCAGGCTCTCGAGTCACGGAATAATTTCAGAATAAAGTAGAAGACCAGAGTTGTTATCAGAATATCTAAGGCCGAAACAAACATATCAAGCGGGCCGCCCAAAAAGAGCAGGCCATCCGCCATACTCCGCCAGATGCCGCTGAAAAATTCACCTATTTCCGAAAAGAAGCTCGGCAATTAATCCCCCTGTGATCAGGAATGTCCGCCATCTTTAATTCTCTAAAGCGACAGAAACCTTTTCAATAATTTAAACCATTATAACAAAGCCGGGCACACTAAGAAAGATCAGACCAGCTTTTCTCAGAGCTAAAAACTGCCTGCCCCATAAAGAAGCCACGGAAAAATCCGTGGCCTTTTTAGTTTTACAATCTAATTTTGCTTTTCCGCTCACAAGTTACTTATGTAATATCGGACTTAGCCGCTTATACAGAAGTCCCACTACCAGCGAAATTACGCTTCCCTTCAAAAGATTAAAAGGAACAAAAGCGAAGACAATCAGACTGCGAAGATCTGTGACAAAAGTGTTCCCTACTGCCCGCGTCAGTGCCACAATGTCCTCCAGAGTCATCCCCAGCACTTCGATATAAAAAGGAATGCTAATATAATAATTAATCAGTGCTCCCGATATTGTCAGGGCAATCGTAGCTGAGATCAGGGAAATAATCGCTCCGCTGCGGGTCTTTTTATACTTGTAAATCAACCCGGCTGTTCCGACAAAAACACTGCCCATAATAAAGTTCGCCAGTTCGCCGACCATCATTGTGTGCGTGGCAGGCAGATGGCCTATGTTTTTGATTAATTGGATAAAGATACCCGCTAAGGGTCCCATCGAAAATGCACCGAGCAAAGCCGGAATATCACCGAAGTCAAACTTCAAAAACACTGGGAAAATCGGCAGAGAAAATTCTAAATACATCAACACAATGGCAACTGCAGACAGTATCCCTATTTTGCTGATCCATACGACCCGCTTGTGAGAAGCTGAATCTTTCTTAAGCGTGCGCCTGCCTTCTTCAGAGCCATTTTGTTTAACAACAGCGATTTCATTATTACTATTAGATTCTTGCATTGCAACCTCTCTTCTTGAGGCATAAAAAAGCCCCAAAATGGGGCATAACTTCGCTAAAAGCCACTTTCCTCTCATCCCGACTATACGGTCGGCCGGGGGTTCTCACCCCGTCATCCACTAAGGTCGCGGGCTCGTCTCGCCAAGGAGCATCACCGCCGGTAGGGATTCACGCCCTGCCCCGGAAATATTTATTTGTACGAAAATAATATACACTATCGTTACAGCTCATACAAGCATCTGTTCCAAGTCAAATTTTCAGAGAGTCTGTCTGGCTTCAGAAATATTTTCCAAAATGTCTTCCGGCAAAAGAGAACGGGGATCATCGTGCAAGGACAGGGCAATATCAGCAGCCAGTCCGTGCAAATAGACTGAGAGCAGGACGGCCTTGTAACTGTCCTTAAGTACAGCCATATTGCCGGCAATCATACCGGTGAGAACATCTCCGGAACCTGCTTTAGCCATACCTGAATTACCCGATTCATTGATAAAAACTGTTCCATCAGGGAAAGCGACAACTGTAGCCATTCCCTTTAATACGACTATAAGTGACTTCTTACGGGCTAAACTGCGCGCAGCAGCAACCCGATCTTCATGCAGAAGCGTGGCCAGCTCGGGTGCCAGTCGTTCAAACTCTCCGGGATGAGGGGTCAGGACCAGAGCTTCCAGTCCCTTCTCCTGTCTCTCTCTCAATAGCTCGTCTGCCTGCGGCATCTTAGCCAGGGCATTTAAGCCGTCAGCATCAATCAGCAGGCGTTTTGTGTTAGGGATCAAGCTGCTTAAAGCTTTGGCAATCCAGCCGGCATCTGAAGCCCCCATGCCGATAGCAATCGAGTCTATGGGACCCGGCAGGTCCCGTTTTCTGCCCTCGCCTTGAGGAATCGATGAGTACAATGCAGAAGGGATAACTTCTGCCAGCAGAGGAATAATCTCTTCCGGTGCCCTCACCATGGTATAGCCTGCTCCGGACCGGGCACAGGCCTCAATCGATAAAAGCATGGCTCCCGGCATATCTTTCGAACCGCCAATCAGCAAAGCTCTGCCGTTATCACCCTTATGAGCATCATCTGCAACTTTGCTGTCCAATCTGGAAGCCAGACTGGCATCCAGAATATAAGCCGGATCTCCCTTCAGCTGACCATCGACGAAATCGTCATCCATACCCAGACTTTCCAGCCAGATTTCTCCCGAATAAAGACATCCGGGATGCGTTATCAGTCCCAGCTTAATCCTGCCGAAAGTCACAGTCAGATCCGCCTTCAAGCTAAATGAGCTGACTTGACCTGTGTCTGCAAGCAGACCACTGGGCAGATCGCAGGCAATAACTGCAGAACCGCTTTCCTGCAATTCACTCATCAAGGCAAAAGCGTGCACTGCATCAGCATCGGGTTTTCGATCCAAAGCAAAACCACTGCCGTAGATTGCATCGACAATGACTGGTACCGAGTCTGTCGGTACTCTTGTTAAATCCCTGATAATCTCTCCGCCCAGTTTTTTCCAGGCAGAAACGTTAACAGCTGCATCGTTGATGTGAGCTTGACCTGAGCTCACATCAACTACGGCAACTTTAAGTCCCTCAGACTGCAAATGGCGGGCAGCTACATAGCCATCCCCGCCATTTTGTCCCTTGCCTGCAAAAATCAGACAATCATATACAGCAGCTTGCGCTGCTGTATACATAGTTAAAACTGCATCCGCCAGAGCCTTGCCGGCATTTTCCATGAGAAGGATCGACGGCAGGCCTGTTAGCTTGGTGTAAGCTCTGTCCAGCAACCCTTGTTCTGCTCTTGTCACTAAACGATATGCGCCTTGCACTTGTCACCTCCGAAAAACAATTAAAGGTCTGACTGCTGCTATGTTTATTTTTTACTTATATGTGTTTTTCCAGTAATGCTGCCAGTTCACCCTGTGAACGAGCTCCGACCACACGCTCAACTACTTCGCCGCCTTTAAAGATTACCAGCGTCGGGATACTCATTATCGAGTACTGTCTTGCCAGGTCGTCTTCTTCATCAACGTTGACTTTGCCCACTCCGGCCCGTCCGTCAAAATCCTCTGCCAGAGCTTCCACGATCGGCCCGACCATGCGGCAAGGTCCACACCAGCTGGCCCAGAAATCAACCAGTACAGGTTTCTCGTTGTCCAGAACTTCTGCTTTAAAATTAGCTTTTGTCAATGTAAGTGTCATAATACTTCTCCTTCAAAAAATATTTATTCCAGTGCCAGGCACTTTTAATCTTGTACATGATAATAAGTTTTGCATGCTTTTCACACTTTAGTGTCTAAAGTTACCTTCGCCGGTTTTGCTTAAAGATAGTCGTGAAATAATAAGGCCTGCAATTATCACAGCCGTCTCTTGTAATAAACACAGATTTTTGATTATATAAACTCTTGCAGGACTGAGCCGGCCGGCACGACAGATGGCGAAACTGCCGGCAGCTGTTCGCAGATCCAGACCAGACGCATTGCTTCCTGGACTGCCAGGCGCAGGTTGGAATGACCCTGTGCATTTCTGGTATAAGTTGATGTGATAAGAGTGCCGTCAAAAAAACGTTCCAGAGACTCGTTAATTTTATCGCGCGCCAAAGGTGCAATAACTGTAAATTCATAAGGCAGCAGGGAATTAATAAAGTAATCAGCAGCTTTCAGGTAGGCAGGGATAAAATCCTTTTCAGTACGGTCAATCATCGGCCAGTAGTCAATAGTGTCAATAGCTGACGAACCGCGTTTATTAACATCACGACTGATCCGGCGCAGCATACGAATATCGCTGTTGGATATCATTCTGGCATCAGCAAGAACCCGGCCGTGAGGCATGATAAAATAACTCAGTTGCGCTTCCTTAGGGACATGGGAGCTTACAGTTTCATTAAGGCCGTGCAGGCCCTCTATAATAACAAGGTCACCTTCATTCAGTTTAATCCGCTTGTGGTCTTCGTAGTATCTGCGCCTGCTGGCAAACTCAAATGTAGGAATTTCACACTCTCCATCTTGGAAAAGACCTCCCAATGTTTCAGCCAGCAATTCCAGATCCAGTGTGTCAATACTCTCATAATCCGGACGGCCTTCCTCATCGTAACGCAAATCCTGAGCCCGGTAAAAATCATCCAGTTCAATCGGAATAGTATGCCGGCCCTTAGCGATCAGATGTTGTGACAGTAGTCGGGCAGAAGTGGTTTTGCCGGATGAAGTGGGGCCGGAAACAAAAATCGCTCTGATCTTTTCATCAGCCAAAACCTTTTCAGCAAAGGCATTTACCTGATCAGAAAACATCTTTTCAGATTCAGCGACAAATTTCGGGTATTTACTGCTGCCCAACTGATCTTCAAGATCGTCGACTGTGAGTATAATCAAATCTGAAATTGTCGCCATCAGTATCTTCCTTTCCCTTTTTTACGAAAACTACTTAATGACTTTCGGTCTTTGCCCGGCTTCAGGAGTCTTCTCCGGCATCGCCGTCAGCCTCTGTGTCTCCGGCAGGAGGCACCGGGTCTGTCGGATCAGGATCCGCGCTGGCTGGATCTGTTGATGCTTCGCCCGTAGTTTCGCTGCCTGGATCCGTTGCTTCTGTCTCGCCGCCCTCACCAGAAGGATCTGTTTCAACCGTTGTATCCGGATCATTTGGATCCGAAGAAGTTGTAGTTTCTGAAGAAGAAGCTGATGTCGTAACTGTAGTCACACTGCCTGCAATATTGATATTGCCGGAATAGTAATAATTCCAGTAAGTAGTACTGTCCGTACCGGGAGCAAAAACTGTCGTTTCTGTTGTTTCGGCAGCTAGTGTTTCGGATGTCTCATAAGGGTCTGTAGTTGCAGCAGTTTCCGTCTCTTTGTTTTCTCTGGGGAAATCAGCTTCAAGCATCTGGTCAGTTTCATCAGGGCTGAAAACGACACCGGCTTTTTTAAGTTTATTAGTTACAAGCAGCGAAAAGACTATAATCAGTACACCACAGACAGACACTGTAACAAGATAGATTCGCTTCACTTTATTGCGTATTTCTCTGTCTTGACTGGATTGCGCAGGACTAGTTTTTTTGGCATTGTTTTGCTTTGCTTTATTTTTAACTCGTGAGTCTTTTCCCTTATTTCTTCCGGGATCACGCGGCTGACTCATTGTTATACGCTCCTAACTAAAGCATTGTTGCTATTTAAGATTTAAGATTAATAATAACATATGAAAAGACTGACTATTCCCCTAAAACCGGAAAGCTTTGCAGAAAAGATCTTGCCGGATGACTAAGTGGTAGCTTTCCAGGTTTTTGGTGAAAAAAACAAAAGCACAGGCAAGAGTTCCAGTCGTCCTGCAATCATCAGAAAGCTAAGCACAATTTTTGTAAAATCATTGAACTGGTGAAAGTTAGAAGCAGGTCCCGCTGCTCCCAGACCGGGCCCAACATTGTTCAAGGCCGTCACAGCTGCAGAAAAAGATGTCATAATATCAATGCTGTCAAAAGATACCAGCAAAGTACCCACGATCAAAAACACTAAATAAATGCAAAGATAACGCAATACCGAGTGTTTTACAGTATCGGGCAGAATCCCCCCCTCCATACGCACAGACGATACCTGTTGCGGTTCACGGCTTTTGTTTATTTGTTCGCGCACAGATTTGATGTAAACGGCAAAGCGTGAAACTTTCAAACCACCTGCGGTTGATCCCGCCGATCCTCCGATCATCATAACCAGAAGCAGGAGAAGCTGACTTATCAGGGGCCACAAGGTGAAGTCCACTGTGGAGTACCCGGTTGTACTCATCAGGGAGCTGACAGCGAAAAAGGAGTGTTCAAAAGAAAAAGCGGCCGAACCGTAGAGACGGAGGTTATCAAGAAAAACCAGAAGTGACACCGTCAGATATATGCCAAAATACCAGCGCAACTCCTCACTTTTAAGGGCTTGTCTGACTCCCCGGGTAAGGCTGATAAAATAAAGCTGAAAATTGACTCCGAAAAGCAGCATGGCTATCGTCAAAACCCAGTTGATATAAGAGCTGTTATAGTAACCTATGCTTGCATTTTTGCTGGAAAATCCTCCTGTGCCGGCAGTACCAAGGCCATGTATGATCGCATCAAATAATGGCATGTCTCCTAAATAAAGCAAAAAGATTGTGATGAGCGTCATAACAAAATAAATGGCATAAAGAGCCAGCGCAGTTGTACGCAGCCGGGCTGTCAATTTTCCAAAGCTCGGTCCCGGCATCTCTGCCTTCATAATATTTACAGAATCCGCTGAACCTGACGAAATAATTAAGGCGAAAACCAGAACACCCATGCCACCCACAAAATGGGTGAAACTGCGCCAGAAGAGAACAAAGTGTGATACCGCTTCTACATCCTGAACGAGGGTTGAACCGGTAGTAGTAAAGCCGGAGACCGACTCAAAAAAAGCTTCAACAAAAGTGGGTATCTCCCCTGCCAGCATAAAGGCGAAGGCACTGGCAGCAGAGATCAGGACCCAGGTAAGAAAAGTAATAACCATGCCCTCGCTGGCACGCAGACGCAATTTTGCAGGTCTTTTCAAGCTGGTCAGGCTTGCGGTCAGAAACAGGACGACTGCTACTAAACCGAAACTCTTCAGGGCCAGCCTTGTCTCGCCATAGAACAAAGCTACAATGATCGGCAGCAAAAATAAAACAGAACAAATCTGCAAAATACGACTCAGGACAAAACGGACAGAACTGTAATTCAATCTCGGCCTCCCAATATATCATCCAGATCTGACATGCGCTTACCGGTACTGACAACAATGACACGGTCTCCCGCAAGTATCATATCCTGACCGGCGGGGAAAATAATATCGTGACCCCGCATGATAGAGGCCAGACGCAGTGAGGGTCGCAGTTGCAGGTCCATCAGTGTTTTTCCAAGCACTTTACTCTGCGGACCGGCGATAAACTCCAGCGCTTCCACCTTGGCCACAGCCATGCGATAAAGTGCTTCCACCGCTGAACCCTTAACATTATCCATCGCTCTGATCGCCCGTACGATTTCATCTGAAACAATGTGGTGGGGTGTGAGAATATTCTGCAAATCTTCATCATCCAGAATTTCCAGCAATCGGGTGCGGTTGATTTTCGTAATTGTTTTGTTAACGCCATTGTGCGAAGCAAATATGGATGCAAGAGCATTTTCCTCATCGATACCGGTTAAGGAGATAAAAGCGTCAAAATTCCTGATGCTGGCTTCTTCCAGCACTTGATGGTCGGTGCCGTCAGCACAGAGTACATCTACCCAGGGATAAGTCCTGTACACCATCTCGGCTATTTTCCTGTCCCGTTCAATTATCTTAACTCTGAACTTTTTCTTGTTCATCAAGCCCAGCAGCCAGTAAGAAATAGCTCCGCCGCCCACAATCATTACATTCTTGATTGCAGGGATCCGAGTGTTGGTACGCGCATAGAAATCCTGTAAAGTATCAACTTCACCGGTTACGTGGATGGTATCTCCGGCTTTGATTATACTTGTGCCATCAGGGATGAACACTTCTTCATCGCGCTGAATGACGCAGACCATCAGATTGTCACCACAGACCCGTTTGAAGTCCAGCAGTTTCAAATCTGCAAGCAAACTATCCTTAGGGACTCGCACAGCCACTATTTGCACTTTCCCTCTGAAAAAACTTTCTACACTGGTCGCAGAAGGATAGCGCAGCATACGCATTACCTCCTGGGCAGATTCCAGATTGGGATTAATCAGGCCAGTAATACCCAGAGCTTGTCTGAAAAAAGGAACTTCAGGTGAATAGTCATGATTTACCACACGGGCAAAAGTTTTCTTTGCACCCAGTTTCTGCGCCAAAATTGCAGCAATGAGATTAACCTCATCTGAACCGGTCATAGTCAGGAAGGCATCACATTTGTCAACACCGGCATCCAGCTGAGTTACATAGTTACCAGCATTACCCACGATACCGGACAGATCAAAATCTTCAATCAAAGAGTCCAGGGTTTCTTCTTTTTCCTCAATGAAAGTCAGATCATGGCCTTCAGCCACCAGTTCACCAGCGATGCTGCGGCCATACTTTCCCCCACCCGCAATTACGATTTTCATTAATACGCCTCCTCACGCTGCTGTATGCAGCAAGCGTGCTAAACAAAAATAAATGATATTCTAGCACATGAGAGATGTCACTTCTGCTATTCTAAACTTTAAAGACTGATTGCGAAAGGAGGCAAACATGCAAGTTTATTCCAATCTGATAGATCCCAAGGATGCAGATCAAGTTGAATCTCAGCTGCATTTACTGCAGGAAGCAGGTATCCGGCTTGACCCGCTGGTCGACTGGTCGCTGGCCCTCTATGCTGATAATAAGATGCTGGCAACAGGATCTTGCTTTCGTTACACCCTGCGCTCCATAGCCGTAGCGGTAGAACACCAGGGCAGCGGGCTAATGGCGCAGCTCATCACTGGGCTGGAAAAAGAAGCTGCACGGCGGTCACTCGAGCGTCTGATGCTTGTCTCCCAGCCCAAGGACAGGGAACTCTTCTCCGCTGTAGGTTTTACCGGTTTAGCTGAAAGCCGGCGCGGAGTCACTCTTATGGAGAACAGCGCTGCCCATTTCCCTGATTTTTTAAAAAAACTGCAAGCAGAATTTAGCAGGCTGCCCTCAACCGGAAGCAGGCCGCCGCAGCGGGCTGCCATTGTCATGAACGCAAACCCCTTCACTAAGGGCCATCGTTTTCTGGTCGAGTCTGCCTTAAAAGAATGCGATCAACTCCTGTTGCTGGTCCTTTCCGACGATCCCCAGCAAGGCTTCACCTTCGAGCAGCGTTTTGATATGGTCCGGCGCGGCTGCGCCGACCTGCCCCAGGTACTTACAGCAGCCAGCGGCCCCTACGCTGTTTCAACAGCCAGCTTTCCGTCCTACTTCTATCCGCCCTCGGAGCTGGATGAAAAATCAGCTTATCTAAATGATGAAACCGAGCTGGATGCCGCACTCTTCGCCCGGATAGCTGAGTATCTTGGCATCAGCAAGCGCTTTGTCGGCAGCGAACCACTTTCCCCTATCAGCAATTTTTACAATCAAGTTTTGAGCCGGGAGCTGGCAGATTTCGGAATTGAACTTTGTCTGGTAGAAAGGCTGTGTCAGGAAGGAGAAGTTGTCAGTGCTTCCCGCGTACGTGATTTTTTAAAAAATAATAATTTTTCTGCTGCTGAGAAGCTCCTGCCGGCTACAAGCCGGGCTTATCTGAAGCATCTTGGCCGAGACGATACAAGAAGTCAGTCTGAAAACTGATTTCGTGTTTTTCTGCTAACTTCAAAATTGACATATTGATGTCGTTGCGAACTTTTATCATCTCGTCATGGCCGGGCGGCGCATAATAGTATAGCGTCAGCTTGGCACCTGTAAGGGGCAATTCGGAAAAATAAACCATTGAGCTGCCGGGCTCGATCTTGTCGTGCTGGGCCAAAAGTTTAATAAGGTCCTGGCGAAAAGCCTCCATACTTTCGGATGTCAGCGTCCAGGGAAGTACCATCGTTAAATCAACCCGGCGTTTTTCCCGCAGACTGCCATTGAAGATTACAGCAGAAGCCAGCTTGTTATTAGGAATGGTCACTATGCTCTGGTCAAGAGGGCGGATTCTGGTCGAACGCAGGCCGATTGAAAGAACGCTGCCGGATACTTCCGAAGTTTCAATCCAGTCGCCAACTTCAAAGGGCTGGTCGAAGAGGATCATCAGACTGGAAAAAGCGTTTGAGAGGCTGTCCTGGGCTGCCAGGGCTATAGCCAGACCACCTATACCGACACCGGCTATAATGCCGGAAAGGTTTTTCACCCAGAAAGAGAGAATAACAAAGACAGCGACAATCACAACCCCTACGCGTATAGTTGACGCCAGCAGGCTGATGGCGCCGGGCGAAGTCTTAGCTTCCTTATCTTGGTTTTCCTTAATCATGATCAGGCCAAAAGCGGTCACAACACTGATCAGGAGCCAGAAAGCAATCATGGCAGTAGCTGTATCTGCAAGCTTGAGCAGGAAAGTAAAATACGGATCCGGTATGACCTTAACCTGATGCAGGGCAGTATTAAAGACCAGGGCAGGCAGCAATAGTCCCAGCGGACGGACCAGACTATCACGCATGCTCAGGTAATACTCATGGTTCCGTTTGCGAAAGCGGGCAAGAACAAGATGCCAGATTCCTCTGCTGATTTGATTCCGGAAAAGCAATAAGACCAGCCCGATCACGAGCAGAACAAAAAATTCATTAAGCCAGGCAGCTTGACCCGTAAAAATAAATAAAACAGAATTAAAAAACAACATTTCAACTCCCCTGACTTAAATATAACTTATTTTCCTGCCAATTTCTGCCTGATTTGCTGCCTGGCGCGAAAATATTCATCAGTTGACTAAAGCGGCATTGATTTGTTGGCGAAGTTTTTCACGTTCCAGAATCTGCTCCGGCCCGGAAATAGCTTCTGTCCGGGGATTTTCGATCGGAGGACTCACACGCGAGGGCAGTTCTCCCTGCAAAATGTAGAGACGGTCAGCTAGAAATATAGCTTCTTCAATGCTGTGCGTAATCAAAAGAATCGACAGACCCAATTCTTCTTTATGTTCCAGCAGCCACTTGTAGAGGGCTTCGCGCGTCAAGGCATCCAGGCCTGAGAAGGGCTCATCCAGCAACATCAGTTCCTGTGAATAGAGCCAGGTGCGCAGCAGAGCGCAGCGCTGGCGCTGACCTCCCGACAAAGTAGCAGGCCAGCGCTTTTCCAGACCTTCGAGACCAAAGACCGGCAGATATTTCCTGACAGTGGCTCTGGCCTCATCTTGGGGCATCGAACGGAAAAGCAAGGGTAAAGCAATATTGTCCTGAACCGTCTTCCAGTCGAGCAGAAGGTCCTTTTGCATCATATAGCCGATGCGGGCATGGTGTTCTATCTGACCGCTGTCGGGAGTGTCAAGGCAGGCGAGCAGATTAAACAGTGTCGACTTCCCACTGCCACTCTTGCCCAAGATGGCTGCAATCTCACCACGATGCAGCTCAAGCGAGACATCTTCAAGCACCGGCATGTCATCATAACTCTTGTAGATATTTTTACAGGAAAGTAAAAGCTTGCTCATCACTCTTCCCTATTCTTCAGGCAGAAATTCCGTCGAATACGCAGAATCCACATCTAATTCACCCTCAAGAAGATCATTTTCGCTCATCCAGAGAGCAAAATTTTCCCACCGCTCAGCCAGCATCGATCCCCAGGCTTCAGCAGTTTTTTCGCTTTCCTGATTCAGCCATTCCTGACTTGCCAGCAAGAGAACCGGATCCAGTTCCGGAGCGGCCTTCATCAGAGCTGCCACAGCAGCTTCGGCATCTGTCATTGCATCCCGATATCCGCGGCGGCTGGCACGCAAAAACTTGCCTACAAGCTCCGGATCAGTTTTAATCAGCTCATCGCTGGTGATCAGGACCGGAGAATAAAAGTCCAGGCGTTCATCAATATCTCCTAATAGAATAAAATTGATCGGATAATCCTGCAGTTCACAGTTCACTCCGTCCCAGCCATAATAAATCCAGGTGAAATCAGCTTCCGTCTCCATACTGGCAATGAAGTTGGAGGCGGACTGGTTAATGATTTCGACTTTTTCGTAATCGGCATTGCTCTTTTCCATCAGGGAACGGATAAAAGCCAGCTCCAGTTCCGTACCCCAGCCGCTGTAGGTATTGCCCTCGAAATCTCCCGGTGATTCAATGCCGCGATCTACGGGTGACGCAAAACCGGAAGTATTGTGCTGGAGCAAGGCTGCGATAGCGACAACCGGAATCTCAGCGGCAGAGGCTCTGGCCTGCAAGACCTGCTCTTGCGATGCTATACCGAAAGCAGCAGTGCCATTTGCCACCATTTCGATAAAATTCATGTCAGACTCTTGGAAACTAATATCTAAACCTTCCTCAGCATAGTAGCCGCGCTCCTTAGCCAGATACAATCCGCTGTGATTGGTATTCGGTGTCCAGTCCAGTGCGAAAATCAACTCGCGTAGCTCATCATCCGTATCAGCATCCTGCCCACAGGCAGGCAAAGGCAAAAGCAGCAAAACCAAGATTACAAGCAGTAGCCTAAGGCCCATATTTTTTCTTTTCTCATTATTTTTTGAAATAAACATAATTACCCCATCTCTTTTCTCAGTATTATTTTAATTTATTACTAATCCCTGCTTCCCTGCATACTTTCGTGCCTGGCACCAATTCATGCACAGCACTAATTCATGTTCTCTGTTTCAGTGATTTCTGCCAGGGCATCATGATGCGCTCCAGCACTATAACTATTCCGTAAAATACCAGGCTCAACACAATAATCAATATGACAGCGGCGAACATGCGGTCAAAACGGAAGGAACGTTTGCTCCGCAGCATAAGTATGCCAAGCCCCTCTCCTCCACCTGACCATTCAGCCAAAACAGCTGACATCACACTATAGGTGGCCGAGATCCGCAGACCGGAGAATAGCTGCGGCATACTCGCTGGCAGGAGTACGTGTCGCATAGTTTCCCAGCTGCTGGCTCCCATTGTCTGCATCAGCTTCAGCAGGTCGCTGTCAACGGAACGCAAGCCACTGAACAGGCTGATTGTGATCGGGAAAAAACAAGTCAGTACTACTACGAAGAGCCGCGGTAAATCACTGTAGCCCATAATCAGTACGATTACAGGTGTTATAACCATTGTCGGAATCGTCTGCGAGGCAACTACCAGTGGGTAAAATATACGATATACGCTTTTGAAGCGGTACATCAAAAGAGCAAAAAGCATGCCCACAATCACGCTCAGCACAAAGCCCAGCGACGCTATTTTAAGTGTTTGCAGTATATGTGGTCTAAAGAGCGGCATATCTGCAGTCAGAGAATGAAAGACGGCACTAGGTGCCGGCAGGACAAAGCTTTTCAGAATTCCGCTGTCAGCCAGAAACTGCAGAAGCAAGAGCAGCAGCAGGATGAAAAGTACAGGCGGAAAAATCAGCTTAAAGGCATGCCTGAACTGCTGTTTGAAGGATTCATCTTTTTTGGGAAAAAACACTAATCAGTACTCCCTCCGCCGGCATTATCCGGATCAGGTTCTAGGGTCGACTCTAAGTCCTCTCAGCCGTTTTACGACTCCCCCGACATATGAATGATATTACAAAAGCTAAGATAAGACAAATGCTCACATTTTTTGCAGCCTGTATGTTCTGGCTCCGGTCCTGATCACAGAACAAGCTGTTCAGGCTTGGGTATTTTTTATAACGACAGTTTCTACGTATTCTGCGACCTCTTCAATACTGTCACAGCATCTTTCAAAGCGATAGAAAATATCAGTCCAGACAATGATTTCAATCGGATCCTTGCTTTCCCTGTAGAGGCGGCGTACAGAACGTGCGTAAAGATCATCGCCTTCCTCTTCAATCTCATTGATCTCAACGATACTCTCGCGGACTAAGAGAGAAGTTTTATAACTCCTGAACTCCTTTAGCATTTTTGCCAGAGTTATACTTCCGCGTGAAATCAGTTTGGCGAACTCAAGAGCCTCACTGCGCAGTGTTTGCACATTAAACAAATCAAAACCCATCAAAATGTCTTCAGTCCTGTCCGTGACTTCATCAATGAGATAGGAGATTTTACTGAATTCTTCTTTTTTCAGTGGATAAGAATGGCCTCTGGCCAGCTTGTGATTAAGATCTCGCAGCAGCAGGTCTGCCGTATGCTCAACTTCATGGATTTCCGTCAGCACTCCCTGCATTTTTTCAAGATCATAATCCAGCAGACTATCTTCGAGAAAGTCTGCCGCCTGAACCGAATATTCACATAAGTTCATCAATAGACTGAAAAAGTCGACTTGGTTCTTACGCTTGAATATTGACATTAGATGCCTTCCCTTCTGCTGTGCATTTTCTCTTTTTTTAAAAAACCAGTCCAGCAGTTCTTCAGTCCGACAGATATTTCTTTGACTCAAAAGCTGTCAAAGCTTCAGCTTTTGTTATTGTTTCCGTTCGAGTTGCCGTTGCCCTTAGATGATCCTCGCATGGCTTCAAAGAGAGAGCGGTCACTGAAGGACACATTGATCGAAGAGATGAATTGATCATTATCACGCGTCTTCATTAAGAGGCTGATCATGGTCTCGGTTACCGCTGTAGTTTCCAGCTGACCGAAGGCTTTACGCAGAGACCAGACAGCATCCAGCTCACGCTCCGACAGGAGCAGTTCCTCACGCCTGGTGCTTGATTTAACAATATCAATCGCCGGGAAAATTCTCTTGTCAGCCAGTTTGCGGTCGAGAAGGACCTCCATATTGCCGGTTCCTTTAAACTCCTCAAAAATAACTTCATCCATACGTGAACCGGTGTCAATCAGTGCGGTGGCGATAATAGTCAGGCTCCCGCCATCTTCAATATTTCTGGCTGCTCCGAAAAAGCGCTTCGGGCCATAGAGGGCTCCGGGATCAAGTCCGCCGGACAAGGTGCGGCCTGTGGGATTAATGGTTAAGTTATAGGCGCGACCCATACGGGTAATACTGTCGAGCAAAATAACTACATCATGACCCAACTCAACTAGACGCATAGCCCGTTCCAGGACCAACTCGGTAATTTTTACATGATTTTCGGGAGTACGGTCGAAGGTTGAATATGCAACCTCACCTTCGATCGAGCGCTGCATATCTGTAACCTCTTCAGGGCGCTCGTCTATCAGAAGTACCATCAGTTTAACTTCCGGATTATTTTTAGCAATTGCATTGGCAATTTTTTGCAGCAGCATTGTCTTACCTGCTTTTGGCGGAGAGACAATCATGCCGCGCTGTCCTTTGCCGATGGGGGATATCAAATCAATAATCCGGGTAGATAATTCATTACGATCTGTTTCAAGTTTAAAACGCTGGTTGGGGTAAATCGGAGTCAGACGGTCGAAAGCAGGTCTTTTTTTCATCTGTTCAGGTGGCATGTCATTGACTGTATCAATGAAAGAAAGTGCCCTGTAGCGCTCATTGTCCCTTTGCGGCCGTGCCGGTCCTTTAACCAGATCGCCGGTACGCAGGTGAAATCTGCGAATAAACTGTGGTGAAATATAAATATCTAAATTGCTTTGCAAATAGTTCTCTACCCGCAGGAAGCCATAACCCTCCGGCATTATTTCCAGAATTCCGGTCACTATTTCCTTTTCATCAACAACAGCCTCTTCGCCGGCTTCAGGGATATTTTCATTTTCAAATACCACAATTGCGGCTTCTTCATTCTCCGGATCCGGAAGCGGGAGAAGTTCCCTGCTGTTACCCTGTATGCTTTTTTCAGCTTCATCTGCTTTGTTTGCCTTCTGACGCTTGGGACTGCTTTTTGTTGTTTTGCGGCTGCGCTTGGGCTTTTCACTAACAGTCTCCGCTTCGGCAAGCACTTCTTCTTGTTCGCCGGCACTTTCTTTGTCAGGAGTATCATTTTCTTCTATCTTTTCCACAGTTTCAGCTTCGGCAGCTTTTGCTGTGTTTTTCTTTGCAACTGCTTTACTCTTGGAAGGCTTGCTGCTGGCTGCAGCTATTTTCTCTTCTTCCTGCACTTGCTCCGAAGCCTCATTGACTTCCGCTTCATCCGCAACAGTGGTCAAAAAGTCAACCAGTTGTTGTTTTGTCATCCTGCTGGTATCACGCGGCGTCAGCAAATTAGACAAGTGCGCAATTGTGACAAGGTCTTGCTTTGTTTTACCCTTGAAATCGATTTGGGACATAAATGCTCCTAATATTCTATTTTTTTATAAATTTGAGAAAACAAGTCTCTAATCGTCCGCCATCTCGCTGAAACGATCCATAATATTAAGAGCAAGTCCGGTGCCGACAGCAACACAGGATACAGGATCCTCCGCTACCAGAACCTCGATGCCCACTCGCGTGGCCAACATGCGATCCAGGCCGTAAAGCAGGGATCCGCCGCCAGTCATTACAATACCGCGATGGGATACGTCCGCCATTAATTCGGGCGGGGTGCTCTCCAATACTGAATGGATAGCTTCAAAAATTGAGCTAACGGGTTCCTCCAACGCCTCCAACATATCTGTGGAGCTTATCGTTAATATTGCCGGCATACCTGTAACCAGATTGCGCCCCCTTACTTCCATCGAAAGTTCCTCTTCACGGGGATACGCACAGCCAATGTTTATTTTCAATTCCTCAGCTGTTTGCTCGCCAATTAAAACGTTATGTTTACGACGAATGTATTTAATGATAGCTTCATCAAATTTATCGCCGGCAACTTTAATTGATTCATCAACAACAGGACGACACATGGAGATCACAGCGATATCAGTGGTACCGCCACCAATATCTATAACCATGCTCCCGCTGGCCAATGTTACATCAATACCAGCACCAATAGCTGCTGCCACCGGTTCCCTGATCAGATATACTTCCTTGGCTCCGGCATGACGGCAGGCATCTTCAACCGCTTTTTGCTCTACCGGCGTAATCACGCTGGGAACGCAGACCACGATGGTCGGTTTAAAATATTTCGCCAAAAAGCCGCTGTTGACACGTCCGATAAATTCTTTCAGCATAAGTTCCGTGATCCGAAAATCGGAAATAACCCCGTCGCGTAATGGTCGGATCGCCTGAACGATATCAGGAGTCCGTCCCAGCATCAGGCTCGCTTCGTCGCCTATTGCCAACACTCTTCCTGTTTTTGTATTAATTGCTACTACTGCGGGTTCCCGCAAAACTATGCCCCGGCCTTCTACATAAACTAAAACTGTGGCTGTGCCGAGATCAATACCTATATTAAGTCCAAGACCCATTTCTGCTCCTGATGACGCAATGCTCTATATTTGCTGCTGCGTAAAATTTCCAGTTTGAAAAATATCATAACACCTGCGGAATTGTTTTAAAAATGAAATTCCGGAATATCGCTCTAAATTGTGATTCGGGCAGCGTCATGATACAATAAATCGCAGCTTAGAGCAAGGAATACCATAACATTCTAGATCTTATCCAGAGGTTAAACAAGTCGTTTCAGAGGGAAAAAAGTGCTTCGTGTCATAGGCCACATATTAACATTCATATATTTTCTTGCTATTTTCCTCTCCTCCCTCCTGCCGGCAGCCTTTTTATATCTGGCTGATATTTTGGGTGTAGTTGCTTTTGCGATCTTTGCCCTGCTGCTGGCCCGGGGGCTGACATACACGCAAAACATTTTCAAATACTTCCTTCGTTTGACCTTAACTGCATTTGCGGTAGAGCTGATTCTGATCCTGGCTGAATGCTACCTGGATATTAGTTTTTCCACACGCAATGTTGTTTTTACCTATGCCGCTGCCCTTGGTTTTATGGCCGGACTGGCTCTGGCGCTTGGCAGCTCCTATCTGCTGCTTATTAGGCTGGAAACAAATAACGGCGATTCAGCTGATCCTCGTCCCTACTTTAAATCAATTCAGCCGGGCAGTTATAATCTGCCACCCTGGCTGGGTCTGGCCCTCGGGATCGTAACAATGGCCTTATCCGTCTACGTCAGCTGGCGTATGAATTTCATCCTTTCTATCTACGGAATTCTTTTGACAGCCTGCTTTTATCTGGCCCTGATCGATCTCTTCGATACAGATCCCCAAGATGATGATTTTGTAAATCGGACAGTTTTTGCCAAGCTGGTCCGCAAATCCATCTTTCAGCACGAAAAGCATTTGCTGCGCGCCTTCCTGCTTCTGCTCGGATTTAATGCTGTCTACTATCTGCTTGAACTTCTTTTCTATCGCAGTGCTGCAAACCCTGTGTATTTTTACTCACTCCTGGTCTTTGTACCTGCAGTGCTTTTTCCCCGTGCTCCAACTAACAACAGTGGTAAAATGCGGATCCTGCGCTATGCCATCTTCCCGCTCTGTTTGCTCCTTGTGGCGCTCTTACGCTATTTGTTTGTGCTATCCTGAATAGTGGCGTAAAATTTATAGCCGAATATCAATTTTTAATTGTTTAAAATTATGAAAAGAGGAAGTACTATGTCCTACTCCAAGGAAATTGACCGCAAATGGCAAAAAAAATGGGATGAAAACAAGTTAGCAGCCTTTGATGAAAAACGTATAGCCGATAAGTTATATGTTTTAGAGATGTTCTCCTATCCTTCAGCTGCGAAATTGCACGTCGGTCACTGGTACAACTATGCCTTGTCAGATTCTTACGCACGTATGAAAAAGATGCAGGGCCGCGAAATCTTCCAGCCCATGGGATTTGACGCTTTTGGCCTGCCGGCGGAAAACTACGCCATCGCTACCGGCATTCATCCTCAGGACAGCACTAATGACAGTATCAACAGCATGCGGGGACAGCTGAAGGAAATCGGTGGTCTGTTTAACTGGGATGCCGAACTTGCCACCTGCAATCCTGATTATTATCGCTGGAATCAATGGCTTTTTCTGCAGCTTTATAAAAACAATCTCGCCTACCGCAAGAAGGCACCTGTCAACTGGTGCCCCAGCTGTCTCACAGTATTGGCCAACGAACAGGTTGAGAGTGACGGCACCTGCGAACGCTGCCACCAGGAAGTTGTCAAGCGCAATCTGACCCAATGGTTTTTCCGTATCACCGATTACGCTGAAGAATTACTGAATTGCCTGGATGACCTTGACTGGCCTGACAAAACTAAGAAAATTCAAACCAATTGGATCGGCCGTTCTGAAGGCGCTACGATTAAATTCGGCGTTGAAAAAGATGGTGAAAAAGTCTATCTCGACGGCGAAGAGCTTACGCTCAGTGTTTTCACTACCAGGGCTGATACGCTTTATGGCGTCACCTATCTGGTAATAGCGCCTGAACACGATTTGCTCGACTCTCTTATCACTGCTGAGCAGAGTGCAGTCGTGGAAGCTTATCAGGAGAGGACTGCACATCTGAGCGAAATTGAGCGTCAGTCGGTAACCAGAGAAAAGAGTGGTGTTTTCACAGGCTCTTATGCTGTCCATCCGCTGACCGGTGAAAAGGTCGAGCTCTGGACTTCTGATTACGTCATCGCCCAGTACGGCACCGGTATCGTTATGGCAGTTCCGGCTCACGATGAACGCGACTTCGAATTTGCAAGCACTTTCGCTTTGCCGATTCGCACAGTCATCCGTCCGAAAGCTGAGAATGATCATTGGCAGGTCCGGGATTCAGCCTTTGTTCAGGACGGAATCCTTGTCAACAGTGGTGAGCACAGCGGTCTGAACTCAGCCGCCGCAAGAAAAGCTATTGTCAGGGAGTTAAGTCAGAGCGGTTGCGGTGAAGAAACAATTCAATACCGCTTACGAGACTGGTTGGTTTCCCGTCAGCGCTACTGGGGCACTCCCATTCCGATTATCTACTGCGACAAATGCGGAACTGTGCCCGTACCCGAGGATCAGCTGCCGGTAGAGCTGCCTTATGATGTTGAATTCAAGCCGGACGGCAAATCTCCGTTGGCAAAAGCTGAGGACTTTATCAACACCCGCTGTCCCCTCTGCGGTGGACCCGCCCGGCGTGACCCGGACACACTGGATACTTTTGTCTGCTCTTCCTGGTATATGTTCCGCTTTGTGGATAATAAAAACGACCAGGCCGCCTTCGACAGCAAGAAGGTCAACCGGATGTGCCCGGTTGACATCTATATCGGCGGTGCAGAACACGCAGCCATGCATTTACTCTACGCGCGCTTTATCACCAAAGTTTTGCGCGATCTGGGCTACCTTGACTTTGACGAACCCTTCACTCGCCTGATCCACCAGGGTGTGATACTGGGTCCCGATGGCAACAGAATGTCCAAGTCGAGGGGCAACACCATTTCGCCTGACCCTTATATAGAGACTTACGGTTCAGATGTTTTCCGCCTCTATCTGGCCTTCGGATTCGCCTACACTGAAGGAGGCCCCTGGAGTGATGACGGCCTTCGCGCGATTGCCCGCTTTGTACAGCGTATCGAAAGCTTTGCGGCGGATGAAATCACAAGTTCGCTTACGCCCTCTATGCCCCAAGAACTCAGTGCAGACGATAAAGAGCTGAATCGTGTCCGTCACCATAGCATCAAAGAAGTGACAAAGGACGCCGAACGCTTTCAATTCAATACTTCTGTCGCCCGCCTGATGGAGCTGTTGAATGCCTTGCAAAAATACAGCAAAGCTCCACAGGCCAAGCCTGAGCTGACCTTAGACGTATTGAGTGATTTCATAAAACTCCTGGCTCCTTTTGCTCCTCATTTCGCTGAAGAACTCTGGCAGCAGATGGGACATGAGCAATCCGTTTTCCTGTCCGGCTGGCCTCAGTACGATGAATCAGCCCTGGATCTGGACACAGTAGAAATCGCTATTCAGATCAATGGCCGCATTCTAGATCGTATCCATGTACCGGCTGCTGCCAGCGAAGAAGAAATCAGGGATATTGTCAGTTCTTTGAGCGACTTCGAGACTTGGCTGGACGGAAAAACTGTACGGAAATGGATTGTTGTGCCTAAGCGACTGGTCAATATAGTTGTAGCCTAAATCTCCGTTTGACACTGTCAAATCTGACGTGATACAATCGTGGGGCTGTGAAGAAATGGCTTAAACGGAGGGTTGTCCGAGCTGGCCGAAGGAGCACGACTGGAAATCGTGTATACCAGAGATGGTATCGAGAGTTCAAATCTCTTGCCCTCCGCCATAAGTAAACTTAACAGTGACAGAAAGGGTCGTCATCCGACGACCCTTTCTCATGTCCGGATTATGCTCCGGTCTCTAGATAAAAATTTTTCAGCTGATATCAATCAAGGCAAGATCTTTGTCCCGGACTGCATCCGCCGGTCCCACCACACAAATAACATTATCTTGTACAGCTTTTGCCAGCACTTCTGACAGTTTTAGCAGATCGGAACTCTTTGTTTCCATCAGCTCACGTCGCGTGGCTAGATTTTTTTCCGCCGAATAGCCGGTAAAATACCAGAGGTCAGCTGTATCTACCTGTTTTTTGTGAGACAATTGCGGGTCCAGTCCGGATACAGTACCGATGATAAAGCGATCGAGATCGCTTTCACCTTCGGCAAATTCTTGCAGGAAAGCAGCGGATTTCTTATAGCTTTCCAGAGAATTCCACGGCTGGGGATCCCGGTAAGAGTAGAAAAAGCAATTTGCAGCTTTGTCGATATTGAAACCGCAGCCATAGGCTCCACCCTGAACCCGGATCTTGTTCCAGAGATATTCCAGGCTAATAATCTGATTGGCAGCCAGCCATTGTCCCGAATATTTACCGCCGTTCGGGCGTGTATCACAAGCCATACAGGCATATGATACCGCTGATGGAATAATAACTGCTTCGCGCCCGGGATAGCTGGCGGAATACTTCGCATAGCCTGCCTCCCGGCTGCCACACTCCGGAAAGGCAGCTGCAAGAGCAGTGCCTATGGTCTCCGCAGAATAACCGCTGACGCTTACTGTAAGCCTTTCTCTGCCAAACATTTTCTCCTGAAAGTTGTTAGCCCAGGCCACAAATTGTCCCCAATCTTCGTTAAGCAGCGTAAGGAATTCCTTGAGCCAAAGAATAAAGGAAAAACCTGAAGAAGCTTCTACTGCAGCAGCTGCTGCAGAATAATGTCCCTTAACACGCATAATGCCAAAGCTGTGAGCACTCGAATTTGTTGACTGACGCAGCATTTCACGTATTTGCAGCAAATAGGAGTATGCACGGCTGGCATCATCAAAGACAGTTTCCTGGACAATCTCCCTGATCAGATCCACAGCATAAGACACTTCGTCCTTCAGCACACTACAGCTGACTACATAGAACAGTTTGCAGCGGTCAGGTTTATCATAATCCGGCACCGGCCTTATGGAAAAATCCAGATTGCCGATATGAGTCTTGACCTCACGCTGAATTCCTTCCGCATCACGTTTGCTTGTGCCCAGGTTACCCATCAGTTCCGTCATGAAGTTTAAGCGGGGCAGGTCCTCCTGTGCTGTATCAGAAATATCAAAATACAGCTTGAGATAGACAATACCCTCACTGGGAGACGGGTAACTCAGGACGGTCATACCCCCGGTCTCAAGCTGAGACGACTGCAGATATTCCGGTTCTTGCGCCAGATCTTCCAAAGTCAGACAGGGTACTGTCGCCAGTGCCTCCGCACTGTCAACAGACAGCTGCCAGGCCTCAAGTTTAGCCTCTTCTCTGATCAGAGCATCCTTTTCCTCCTCTGTCCAGAGCTTGCTTTCATTTTCCAGCCTTACAGCCTCCCGTGCGTCTCTTTCCTTGCCATAGCTTTGCGAAGGTAAAGAATGCAACTCGACCAGAGCTTCATTGTTCAGCAGTATTTCACGGATAAGTTCTTCAAAGTAATCCGTATCGATTTTTTCTTTTAGTGCCTGGAAATATTTTTCAGGAGCCAGGTAGAGGGCAGGGTCACCGCCGTAGAGCCAGGATTGCATAGCTGTAATGGCCAGAATTACACCACGTGGCTCATTAGGATCAAGGACCCGGAAATATTGCTGATTAAGCGAAGCCAGAAGATCAGCCTTATTAATTCCTTTTTCCGCAAGTTCTGTCAGGCTGCTGAAAATTGTCTTTTTGATATCTGCAAATTTTTCTTCAGAAGTGTTCTGTGCTTCAATACCGATCCAGGGCTGAGCAATGCCAGTCTGTAGATACATGTCGAAATCCTGTGCCAGCTCCCGGTCAAGTATGGTCTTTTTCAAAGGAGCTTCGTTCGAACCTGCCAGCGCATCACAGAGAATTTTGACTGCATACTGCTTCTCAATATCTTCCCAGCTGCAAACAATGCCTGCCAGTGTAAAACGGCATTTGTCTGCTGCATCTTCATCAGCGCCGATTTCGTAAGTATGTTCTCCTCTGCCCGCACGCGGAAGCTGAAAGCCAGTCTCAAAATGCTGGTCCTCAGCTACATAGTGACTGAGATATCCACTATCCAGTTTTTCTAACACAGGTCCGATGGGCAGATCACCATCCAGGAAAAAATGGGCATTTGCAGGATGATAGTAGTCCGCATGGGCCTTTTTGAAATCTTCATAGCTCAGGTCAATGATATACTCGGGATCGCCGCCTGAATTAAAACGGTAGCAGGAGTCCGGGAACAGAAGTTTATCAAGTTCACTTTGCGCCTTACTGTCAAGGCTAGAGGATGCACCCTTCATTTCATTGTAGACAACACCCTGATAGAAGGGCTTGCCCCCATCATCAAAAGCATAATGCCAGCCTTCCTGATAGAAGATATTCGGATCTTCCAATACTGAAGGCTGAAAAACTGCGTCAAGGTAGACGTCCATCAGGTTAAAAAAGTCCGCTTCATTTCTGCTGGCGACGGGATACATGGTCTTATCGTTAAAGGTAATTGCATTGAGGAAGGTGTTAACCGAACTTTTTAAAAGCTCAGCAAAAGGCTCCTTCACTGCGTATTTTTTCGATCCGCCTAAAACAGCGTGTTCCAGAATATGAAAGACGCCGGTATCATTTTCAGGGATGGTTTTAAAAGAAACACAAAATGTTTTGTTCTGTTCCGGCCGATCCAGCCAGATCAGTTTCGCCCCGCTTTTTTCATGTTGCAACTCATAGAGATCTGCTTTCAACTCACTGATCTCCCGTTTGCCTTTCACTCGGAAACCGTGTAAAAGCTGTTCTGTTTTCATACTTTCTTTTTCTCAACTTTCCTGTTCGGATCACCAGGCTTTAGAAAAACACTGATCCTTTATATATTCGTATCTTAGCACAGTAAAAACAGCAAGATCATTGCCTTTTCAGTCCTTTGCTCTCAAAACTGAAAGTGGCTTAGGAACCGGAGAGATAATCGCTGCGTTTTTGCAACTGGTAGGCGATTACAATCAGACCGGCCGCCAGCACAGCAGCCACAGCTACAGATATTTTTGTATTTATACCGGCAAGATTGGCCAGGGCCCAGCCATGCACCGTGAACTGACCGACCTTTTCCATCCAGGATGACGGCAGACGCAGGAAAGTGCCGCCCGCCAGAACTGAGATGAAAAGCAACAAAGATGCAGGTACAAAACGGCGGTCGCCGGGAATCAGGGCGACAAACTGGCCAAAAGCAAGCATGAATAAGAGCAAAACCGACATGACGGGAAAATAGTTGGCAGGTCTGCTTGTTTCCGGCATCAGAAGTTTGAGCACTCCCAGCATAATTCCGAGCTGCACAACTCCCGCCAAAGCCAGTGAGACTAAACTGGCAATATAGTCACGCCGGAAGCCCCCAGGCAATGAGCGTAAGCGTCTTTGTGTAGCAGCGTCAGCCAGCATCAAACTGCTGAGCAGCAAAAATATGGAAAGAAAAAGTATTTCAATCGCGACATCCGGCACCTGAATCAAAGGGATTGCCGTATCCATGTCTTCATCATGCACTATCAGTTTAAGAACCACACCTTCGGCACGTGCTTCTGCAGTTTTTTCATCCAGCTGCCTTGCCATATCCTTTTCTGACAGTGATGACGCACCTTCCATCTTAAGTAGATCCTGGCTCAGTTTTGTCTCCATGGCCAAAGCAATCACTGACACGACAAAATTTTCATGTACCGTATCTGCTGCCAGTTCATTTTTTCCCGGCACAAACTCACAGATATAAGCATCATCAATAGTTTTCGCTGCCTCAAGATCACCAAATGTTTCCGGAATTATAATTACACCATCCAGCTGCGACAACTCAATGGCTCTGCTTATCGTCGATATTTCTCTTTCTTCCCAGTCAAAATGACTCTCCTCAAACATCCGGATGAGCTTTTCACTTTCACTGTTCTGCGCCAAATCAACATAGGCACCCTTGACCTGCGACCAATCATTTTTTGACACTGCAGCTCCGGCCAGCAGTGATAAAAGTATGGGAATAATGATGCAAAAGACCATAATCAGAGGTCGGCGCAATAAAAGTTTGAGTTTTAGCCCTGTAAGCGCAGCCAGATTTTTCATACACGTCTCCTGCCAAAAATAACTGCAATAACGGCGGCCGGCAGCAATGGCCATAAAGCGGATAGCAAATCCGATGCCCCGGCAGTGCCCTGCTGATAGAGGCTATTGTATAAAAACTGCATCATCGGATAGATCGGGGTAAAGGCAGCCCCTCTATTCAGCCATTCCGGAAAAATCGAAGTCGGATAAATAACGCCGCCCAAGACAATCATAATCAAAAATGTGAGCCAGCCTGTCAGCATAATGCTGATGCCGGGCACCTTTATGCGTCCCAGAGCCAGCATAATCAAAGCTGTCGTAAAATATGCCGCTAGTAATATGGCAGCAACGGGAAACACCCCTGCAAGTAAACCTGATATCTTCAGGGCAAGCAGGAGCGGAACCAGTAAAACTAGCCACCATAATAATCCGCTGGCCAGGCGTGCTGCCATCATTGAAGCCGGACCGGATGACAATAGCAGTCTGTCTTCATAAGATGTCCCCGCCAGACGGCTGGTGCCTGCCAGCACACCCATGGCCGGCAGCAATGCAAATACAATCAGAAATGCGGAATATGTATGAAGCAGTACATTATAAGGATGAAAATCTCCTGTCTCTGCATAACGATAGCGGCCAAAATACATAACGAGAACATTCATAGAGTGTCTGGTCGCTTCGTTCCATGAGTCGTTTTCATCGCCGCCAAGTTCAACATAGACTTTCTGATATCCGAATATTGTTCCGTACAAGTAATCCAGAACTGAGGCATACTGCCGTACCAGCAAGCTGGCCTGTCCTGATTCCGCCGGCTTCCTCGGATTCAGCCACATCTCTACCGGTTCGCGTTGTGAGCCGGTCCTGGTTTCCTCAAAGAGAGTAGGCGGCAGGCGCAATATCACTATGGTTTCATCCGCTTCCAGACGCTCCAGAGCCTGATCCATCGTATCGTAATAGACGGCTGATATATAACGGAGATCTTCTAAATAAGCAGCTAAAATCTGGCCCAGAGCTGAATCATCTTCATCAACAATGGAACCCGCTACGGACAAGACAGGAAGCTTTTCCGCCTCCACCTTCTTATCTTCTCTGGCAAAGTTTACGAGTAAAACGGATAAAACAATCGAAGCTGTCAAAGTCAGGAGCAAAGCCGTTCGGGCGGCACGCAGTTCCAGTCTCATCAGAGCTCGGAAAGCACGTTGACTCTTGCGCATAATACTGAGCAGATGTGAGAGTTTTTTCTTCACATGAACTCCGCCTATTCACCATTAAGGAGAGTTTCTCTCACTTTAGCGTCATGAAGATATAAAATCTGATCACTCAGCTTCTTCAGGAGCTCTCCTTCATGTGCTGCTAAAAGTATTGTCTTCCCGCCGGACCGCAACAGATTTAGCCTCTCAATCATCAACTCCTGACTGTGGTCATCAGCTCCGGCAAATGGTTCATCAAGCAAGATCAACTGTGGATCTCCCAGAAGCCCAACAATCAGACTGACACGCCGTGCCATGCCACCGGAGCATTCTCTGATCGGTTTTTCTAAAAAATCTGCTATCAGGGGATCTGCTGCAGCCAGCCTGATTTGTTCTTTTCCTTCTGAAGCCGAAATGCCGCGCGCAGCTGTCCAGAATAAAAGTGTTTCTCTGACGGTGAGGCGGTCATCCAGAGCCAGTTCCTGCGGCACATAAGCTATCAGCTGCCGCCAGGAATTCAGGTCATCCAGAGATACAGAAAAGGAATCTGTCTCGAAGACAACGTCGCCGCTGTCTCGCGCCAGAACTGATGCCAATATTTTCAGCAAAGTGCTTTTACCGGCACCATTTTCTCCGGCAATGCCCCAGATACTGCCTTGTGGCTGTTCAAAGGAGATGTTATCCAGAATTTTGTGCGCGGACCAGGCTTTGCTGAGCCCGCGCACCTTTAAGCTAAAAGTCATCATCAAAGTCATCATATCCCAGCAGAGAATCCAGATCCAGACCTAATTCCTCCAGGACAGACATGAGCTTGTTCATGACAGAATCATCCATCATGAGTTCACTCAAGGCGTATTCGTCTGATAAATCAATATAATCATCCGGCATTTTATTCTTGAAATTCAGTTCAGAATTGGGCAGAGATTTAAGGCTAAAACTTAGACTGAAGCTTATCGGTGAACCATCAGCATCAATGTCAAAGCTGATACTGGCATTCAACTTGCCGGCATCAATCTTTCCCTCATATCTAAGGACTATAGGATCCATATAACCACTGGGATCGTCATAAGTAAGGCTCAGTGTTCCCACAGGATAAAGCTCATTATCAGCCTTCTTCAGACCAAAATCTTTAAAGAAACCGCTTAAACTACCCGTATTTACATAACCATAATTAGAGCTTGTAATGGCATAAGAACCCGTATAAAGCTCATTAGCCAGAGTATATTCACTTAGATACTCAAATGACATGCCGTAGGGATCGGTCAGTTTCAGTCTCTGGGCATGTTTGCTGCCATCAATGACATGGAGTGATTCCAGTATGATGGTTTCGTCCAGCTCCAGATTTTTCAGGATCAGCTCACCGCCCTGAACTTCATTTTTTTTGTCCACATATAGTTTGCGCTGTATTTCAATTTTGAAATCTTCGGGATAATCTCTGATTTCAGAAATGGCTTCATCGATGGCATCAACAAATTCCCCGGAAAAATCTATTGTGTCATCAAGTGAGAGCCCCATCGTGGCCAGCTCAGAAATCAGCTTATTAATAGCTTTATTATCGCGCACTAGCAACAGGATCTCTCTCAGCATGGCGGGGGTATCTTCAGCAGATACTGTCACAGTATAATAGTCAAGTTTCTGACTGACACTGCCTACAGTTTGCTCTTCGCCTTTGACAAGTTCAGCTTCCCCGGCATATTTAATGAAAACTTCTTTAATCTCTTCAACAATTTCATCCAAATCCTCGTCGAAGAAAGTTCCCAGACTATTGCTCAACTCTCCCATCGAGCCAAAAGTGTCATCAATCGTCAGCGATAATCCGCTGGAATCATCCAGTGATTCACTTATAAAATCTTTATTGATGGCGAGAGGCTTGGGCAAAATCTCAGGCAGGGCTATAAGCAGATAATCTCCGGCATCATAAAGCTCTGCACTGAGCAGATCCGACTTTTCTCCACGCTTACCCAAAGCAATTCTGGTATAAAAATGCGGGTCAGCCTCATTAAGATCGCTTTTGGTCTGCAAATTAAAGCGGACACCGGACAAGACAGTCAGTATACCTGCCACATCATCAGGTAAAGCGTCGGCTTTGATATCGAAGCTGATATCAGTTTCATAACCGGATTTGCTCTTTTTAAGGGTATCAGTTGAAGCAGCTTTGATCTCATAGAGCAAAGAATCTTCAGGGACCAGCCCTGCTGCTTTCTCAGCCTTCTGCCACTTCTGGGTATCCGACATGAAGAGCGATTTAATCTTGTTGCCAAAAACAAACCAGACACCGGCCAATATCGCCAGCACCAGTACAATAATCAGTACAGGAATCCACCAGCGCTTCTTTTTCGGAGCTTTCTGGTAAGTGGTATACACTGGTGGAGGGTTGTAGGGCACGCCTCCTTCATATGGCGGATACGGACTTCCCTGTATGTTCTGTGCATGAGCTACGTTCTGCGTACTTGCATTTAGACTATCGGTTCCGGTCTGTTCTCCGCAACTGGTGCAAAATTTTGCATTTGCAGGTAAATCAGCGCCACAACGTTTACATTTATCCACTCTTCTACCTCCCGGCAGTATAACTGCCTTATTCTTGATCCATTTAAAAAGGATCTTTTCTAGAAAAGCCTATTGTGTCGGCGTTAAATCAGCTAACGCAAGTCAACAGGAATCTGATTTCTCTTTCAGGATTAGTCTGGCAATTATAAAATAATTGTATCACAAATCAACATTAATAAATTGCTAAATAAATTAAATATATAATCTAAGCAATAGCGATAATCTTGCAAAAAAATAGCCGGCTTACTGCCGGCCCTCTGCGAGCCGGTAATAAGCCGGCATATCTCCAAACTAAAACAGATCCGAGGCACCACTCCCGGATCTGCTCGCTCAAATGGAGGAGAAAAGTATGAAAAAAGGATATCTAACCCTAGTTACATTTGTATTATACATAGTATGAATGTACAAGCTGCTAAGCATTTGTGAATAAACAAAAAACAAAAGTTCAATAATGCAATGTTCTTAGGGCAAAATCCGTAAAGCTTCTCCGGTAATAGCACTTTCGTTTTCAGGTTCAGTAATCTCTATGCCGCCCTCAGTCGTGGCGATTCGCATAGTCACAGCTGTATGTGTTTTTTCGAAAGAAGCTTGATCAAGATTCATCACATCCGCGCGTATTGCACAATATTTGTTAAAAATGCCGGCCGCTTCTTCCTCAGTAGGCTTTTCATCCAGAATCAGCACAATATAGTCGCTTTTCAAATTGTGGACACTAATACTTTCTTCATCTATATTTTCGTTAGCCAGCTCCTGCAAAAATCTGGCCGAAATCGTCTCGTGGCGTCCATTGCGAGCAGCAATAGTCGGCAAGGAGATCGCAGCAAGTATGCCGATTACCAGCACAATTACACCTATTACAATCAGCTTCATCCGTGAAGGAATTTTAAGTACAGGCAGTTCTTTCACTTTAGCTTCAAAGGGTTTTTCCTTATTGCGCTGTTGTGGCAGAGGTGCCTGTGCCGGCGCCGGAGCGATGGTTCTGGCTCTGTACTGTTGGGCAAGCGGTCCGTCATATTCAGCTTGTTCTTCATTGGGAAATTCGAAGTCTTCCGGATTTTCCAATGCGCGCATTCCTTCACTGGTTTCGAATACACAATTACAAAACATGCAAAATGACTTGTCTTCTTTATTATCTACTTGTATCAGTGAGCCGCAGTTTATACAGCGTGCATCTTTAATGGCCATTTATCTTCCTCTCATATGTATCTAAGCATTTGTTAACCCATGGTGTATTATAACAGATACACATTCTAGCAGAAATACTGCAGTAAACTTTGGCTCTTTGATTAAGAAATGCCAAATAATTGTTTTTTGGAGTCAACTTATGAGGCCGGAAACCTATTCACATTATTATATGCAGCGAGCCATCGAGCTGGCACGTGAAGCTGCCATTGCCGGTGAAGTTCCGGTCGGCTGTGTTATAGTACGGGATGGAATCATACTGGCTGAGGGCAGAAATAACCGGGAAAGCTCACAAATGGCCACAGGTCACGCTGAACTTGTAGCGATTGAGGTTGCCAGCCAAAAGATTAAGTCCTGGCGTCTTTGTGATGCTGACTTGTTCGTGACTCTGGAGCCCTGTCTGATGTGTTCAGGTGCTATCTTGCAGGCACGCATTAAGCGGCTCTTTTTTGGGGCCTATGATCCAAAATCCGGCATGGCCGGTTCTGTATCTAATGTTTTTGCTTTACCGTCAAATCACAGGGTAGAAGTGACGGGTGGAGTATTGCAGGAAGAATGTGCTCAATTGCTGCGCGACTTCTTCTTTGTTCGGAGAAATAATTGTGAAACAGTTAAGTAATGAAACAATGTCAGATAGTAAAGACACCCCTAAGCAGATAACCATGTATGAAAGAAGCTGGATGGGGAAGGCGATCTACCATCTGGCTATGTTTTTAACCAGAATACTTGTTCGCCTGACATATAAAGGCCAGGAGAATCTGCCGGCAGAAGGCAATTACATAATCGCAGCCAACCACCAGTCTTTCTTTGATGGTCTGTGGCTGATGGGCGGGGTACCCCAAGAACACTTTGCTTCATTTTCCTGCATGGCCGGATCAGATTTAGAGGATGATTACGGACTTCTCGGCAAGCTTATGCTCAGAGTCGGCAGGGCTATTTTGGTAGACCGCAATGGCAATCCCATTCGTGGCCTGATAGTAGCAAAAAAAAGGCTGGAGGCTGGCGATATCGTTATGATTCATCCTGAAGGAACCCGCACCCACGATGGCAAAATCGGTGAGATGATGAATGGAGCTGCCTATCTTGCACAGAAGACCGGCGTTCCCATTATTCCTTGCTATATTAACGGCGCCTATGAAATTTACTCCAGATACATGCCGCTGCCTTACCCCATACACTTACGGCGCATGAAGCGAAAACCTTTGACTATAGAATTTGGCGAGCCCATATCTGCCGGGGATTATGCGACAAAAGATGAGATCATGGCTGCAGTCAGTGACTGGTTGTATGCGAAAGAAGCAATCGCTTTGGCCGAGAAGGACCCTGACCTGGCCAATCTCAAGGCAAACAGGCCTTCCTAGTCCTGCACATAAGCAGCTATGGGACCCATTCTGCTCTTCTGTAATTTACCATCAAGTCTGATATGCTCACTCTCATATTCAATTTTGTCGACAACCCCGAATTCGCGAACATAAGCTTCCAATTCGGACGAGCTATAAGGTATCTCAGCTACAAAAGTGAGCATTCTGCCTTCGGCATACAAAGCCATTGCCTCGATTAATGCAGGCAAGCCTTGTCCGGTCAGCGCTGATATTTCGAAAACATCTTCATGCTTGTCACGTCGTATTGACGTTATTAAGTCGTGATATGCAACTTCGGATTTCTCATCAATTTTATTTGGGATGTAAAATGTGTCGATGGCGCCCGCCCCCAACTCAGCCAGCTGCTCGTCCACAAGCTGCCGGTGCATGGCTGCCTCTTTGTCCGACACATCAATTAAATGCAAGATCAGGTCGGCTTCAACCACTTCTTCCAGAGTCGCCTTAAAGGCCTGCTTCAAGTGTCTGGGCATTTCCCGTATAAAACCTACTGTATCGATCATGACATAACTGATGCCATCACGCAGATCCAATTTGCGTGCAGTGGGATCAAGGGTCATAAAGAGCCTGTTCTCTGCCGGAATATCCGTGCCGCATAACTTGTTCATAAGTGTTGATTTGCCGGCGTTGGTGTAGCCGACAACTGCTGCGACCAAAGCATCTTTGCGCTGACGCGAGCTGCGCTGGTGTTTTCGTCTCACTTCCAGCTGATCGAGTTCTTTTTGTAATTGACCCATGCGCCGCTGAATCGCTCTTCTGTCCTGCTCCAGTTTGGTCTCACCGGGACCCCGGGTTCCGATACCGCCGCCAAGCCGGGACAGCTCAGTTCCCTTACCAGCCAGTCTGGTCAATTTGTAACGCAGCCGTGCCAGTTCAACCTGGATTTTTCCTTCGTCTGTGCGGGCATGATCAGAGAATATTTCCAGGATGACACCGGTACGGTCATGTACTGCAGCCGAAGTTTCTTTCGCAATATTCCGAAACTGAGCTGCGGACAGCTCAGTGTTAAAAATAAGATGATCCACATCTGCATTCTCCGCCATTTCGCTGATTTCAGTCAGTTTCCCCGAACCGATATAACTGCTGCCGTTTATGTTCTTCACATTTTGTGTGACTCTGGCGACGACCTCAAAGCCGCAGGTATTGGCCAGATCTTCCAACTCGTCCAGTGAAGGATCAATACTGTCTTCTTCACCTGGCAGTACCGCAGCGACCAGATATGCGCGTGTAGAATTTTCATCACCATAGAAATTTTTTAAAGACATAAAACCAACTTTCTAGAAAATGCGGAATTTCGACCAGTTCGAAATCTTTATGTTAAGCTCATGCTATGATAGATCAAAAGCAAATCGGGATGCTAGCAATATGGACTTTGATCTCCTTGATTCAATTGATACCGGTGAAACCTTAGTTTACCCAAACAATATCGATATGACTGCACTCTGGCTAAGTCATATCATCCGCCTAAGGCGAAAAGATCTGGGTCTGACCCAAGGACGGATCTCCTCTGCTCTTGATCTGGGAATGTCAGCCATATCTTCCATTGAAGCCGGCAACGCTCTCGCCAATATAAGACGCACAATTCAGGTAATGAACCTTTTGCATCTGCCTCTGGCACCCATATTATCTGCGATAGAATCTCAAGTCGTCATCCACCACGCTCATCCGCTTTCAGACATTATGCTCAGCGACGAAATATCTCACGCATGGCGGGATCTGGAAGTGTTTGAAGCCACTGATCCACCTCGCCTTGTCGTTCTGGATAAACAGTCAGGAAAGACTCGTCAAGTGCTCTTACCATCAAAGCCTGATAGGGAAAATCCGGCAAATCAAGTAAGAGAGTAATCATGCCACTGTAGACATCTCTAAAGATTTTGTTATCCTTCTCTTCATCGCTCATCGCCAGCAGTCCCAGAAATTTGCGGCCAAAACTTGGATCAGACTTGCTGATTTTCAAATACCGCAGCGCAGAATCTTGCAGGTGGCTATCAATTAGTTCCAGCCAGAGATCACCGGCATCCTGCTCGATTTCACGCAGTTCTTTCTGATTAAAAAATAAATTAATCTCTTTTGCGGCACGCTTGCTGCTGTCTCGGCTCTGCCTGCCGGCACCAAACATATGAGTATAAATCCAGGGTAAGAGGAAACGGTCCCCGCTTTCCTGCTTCTTGTTTTTTAACTCAAAAAAACGAAAGGCTTCCAAACGCTCATTTAATTCGTTTTTAATGTCTTCTCTATCTGCCACAGTATTCTCCTTTCAACAAAGAAAAATAAATATCCTTAGATTTATCCCCTAAAACTCTTTGAACAGATAAATATTTTGGTCTGTAACAACCGCATCCAATATTTCGTCGTATTCTTCAGCCGGAACAAAATCAACTACTTGTTCTTCAAAGCAGATACCTACCCGCGGCACATCGGGGCCTAATTTTGATAACAAGCGATCATAGTAACCGCCGCCAAAACCTATCCTATATCCATCCTTGCTGAAGAGCAGTCCCGGAACCAGCACAAAGTCCAGTACATCCACCTCTTTGATTCGAGAAGGATTTATACGCGGTTCCATGATGCCGAAATCTGACTCTTCCAGTTCATCGTAACCATGAAAAAGTGACAGCAGCAAGTCGTTATTTTCTTTATCGACAATGGGAACATAGACACGCTTGCCCGTAACCCGCATCATATCAATCAAATGATGGGTATCCACCTCATCACGAAAGCTCATGAAAACACTTGCATTTTCTGCAATCTTAAAAGCATCCCACTGAAAAAGCCGGCGTTCAATCTCTCTGGATTTTTCTGCACGCTCTTCAGCGGACAAAGCTGCCCGCACTTGCTTTCCTTTTTTGCGATACTCTTTTTTCAAAAGGGACATATTTTCTTCTCTTTCCATATATCAGTAACTCCTTTTATATACCGGCTTCTGTAGTTTCCGTCTCTTCATATTTTTCGCTCTCTTCCGGTACAGGCAGCCAGTCAGCCTTCTTCATATATATGATATAAGCAAGAAAGGTAATAATCCATGACAGCGGGTAGGCTAAGAGCATGAAATCAAACGTAGATTTAAAAGGCAGTATGCCATAAATCCAAAGCACACGAAAACCCGACATACAAATCAAGGTTACCAGCATCGGAACCATTGAGCGGCCGGCTCCCCGCAGAGCACCACCAAAGACTTCGTTAATTCCAAAGAGCCAATATAGACTTAGAATATATTTCATTACCTGCATTGTATAGTGATTGACTTGTGGATCAGGGTTAAAAAGTGCTGCCAGCGGTTTGGAAATAAGCAGGAAAAATGCGCCGATACCTCCGGCAATCATCATTACCAGAACAATTGCCTGACGCAGACCCTTTTTTGCTCTTTCGATCTGGCCTGCTCCAATATTCTGACCCATAAAGGTCATCATCGCCAAAGATATTGCGTTCAGAGATACCCAGACAAAACCATCAATACGGCCTGCAGACGCAAAACCGGCCACAGCCAGAGTTCCGAAGCCATTAACAGCAGCTTGAATGATTACATTGGATCCGGAAATCAGAACACTCTGAAAACCGGCAGGCACACCGATCTTTAACGCACGTTTACCAACTGGTCCATGGAAGGCAATATCACGCAGATAAAGGCGATAGCTGTTTGTAGTCCTGCTTAAGCTGAGCAGGACCAGTAGAGCAGATAAAACCTGAGAAATAATGGTTGCCCAGGCAGCCCCCTGAATCCCCCATTTAAAGACTGCCACAAAAAGCAAATCAAGTAATATATTTGCCAGTGAACTAACAGCCAGAAAATAAAAAGGCCTTTTTGAGTCACCTACTGAACGCAGAATTCCCGAACCCATGTTATAAAGCAAAGACGGTACGGAACCTACAAAAAATATCCGCAAATAACTGCTGGCTTCTTCTAGAATATCCGCAGGTGTATCCATTACACGCAACAGAGGAGTTGAGAGTAAGAAGCCAGCAATAGACAAAATTACACCCGATGTCAGGGCAATCGACATGGCTGAATGCACCATCCGATAAAGGCCGTCTTCATCTTCTGCTCCGTACATCTGTGCTACGACAACAGCACAACCCGTAGCCAGACCGACAAAAAAACCAACCAGCATATTGGCAAGGGCTCCGGTCGCCCCCACTGCAGCCTGAGCATGAGTGCCGGCAAATCTGCCGACGATCAGGAGATCCGCTGTATTGTAGAGCTGCTGCAGAAAGTTACTCATCATCAGAGGCAAAGCAAATATTAATAGTTGCTTCCAAATACTGCCTTCAGTTAAATTCACATTACGAATTCGCATCCGCAATAAACTCCTTAGCCCAATCTGGCCTTAAAGTCATCATAGGAAAAACTTTTTAGTGTCCGCAATGACTTATCTTCAGGATACACTCCAATCGCCGGCAGGGGCATGCCGTTGAAGGTATTATTTTTCACCATTGTGTAAATAGCCATATCCAGAAAAACTATTCTATCACCGGGCAGGGGTGGCACAGCAAAAGAATAATCGCCGATAATATCTCCCGCCAGACACGTTGGTCCCGCTAAACGTATCTCATAGGGAAGTTCAGCTGCAGGCGCAGCCTGGTACCAGCGGGAAGGACCGCTGCGACTGATTTCCTGACTGAGAAAGCACTTCGGCGTATAGGGCATTTCCAGAACGTCAGGCATATGGCAGGCAGCTGACGTATCCAAAATAGCAGTAGTTTTGACGTTTTTCACCAGATCCAGCACTTCCGCTATCAAAAAACCTGCATCCAGAGCGATCGCTTCTCCCGGTTCAAGATAAAGCTCAGCACCGGTCGCCGCCTGTACACGCTTTATGCTGGTCAGCAGACTTTGAACATCGTAATCCGCCCGTGTTATATGATGTCCTCCGCCCAGATTAACCCATTGCAGACCTTTCGGAAAAGCACCAAAGTTTTCTTCAATCGCATCCAGCGTGTTAGCCAGAGCATCAGAATTTTGTTCACAAAGTGAGTGAAAATGTATGCCTTCCAGACCTTCAAACAAGCCGTCTTTCACACCGGCCTTAAACTGTTCGGCTGAAACACCTAGGCGTGAATTTGGAGCTGCAGGATCATATATCTCATGTTCAAGCTCTGAATAACCGGGATTGATCCTCAGGCCGGGAGAGATCTGCCTGTCTCCACAGAGATTGTGTTCCAGCAGGCGGTCGCGATATTTGATCCATTGTTCAAAGCTATTGAAAACAATCTTGTCCACTACTCCCAACAGCTTTTCAAATTCAGAGTCTTTGAAAGCAGGAGAATAGACATGTACTTCACTGTCTTCACCCATCTCTTCACGGCCCAGGAGAGCTTCATGAAGACCCGAGGCAGCAGTACCGCTGAGATATTTGCCGATCAGCGGGTATAGCGGATAGCAGGCAAAGGCCTTCTGGGCCAGTAAAATTTTGCAGTCAGCGGCCTTCATGATGGCGTTCAAGAGACGCAAATTGTCTTCAAGCGCGCGCAGATCAATTAAGTAATAAGGTGTAGGAACATCAAACAGCGGCAAGTCAGCAGCTGCCGGTCGGTTCAGTTCTTTGAATAGCTTGCGTGGATTCAGAGCGTCATCATCCTGTCCATACGTGTTTACATTGTTCTTCTTCATTCTTTTTTCTACCAGCTATGCCTTCAAATGCTTTCATAAAACCGGGCCAAGAATCGCTCCCGGCCCGTTATTACTGAATCTTCCGGGAATTTCGCTACTGGTCTAGGGAACCAGGATCGGATTGCGATCTTCAGTGTAAGGCAGCCCGAATTTATTCATTCCTTCCATGAATGGATCCGGATCAAGTTCTTCGACATTAAAGACACCAGGCTTGCGCCACTGCCCCTGTAAAACCAGAGAAGCACCGATCATAGCAGGCACTCCTGTCGTGTATGATACGGCCTGGGCACCTGTTTCTTTAAAAGCCTCCTGATGATCAGAAATATTATAGAGACGATATACCTTCTCTTTACCGTCTTTCACACCCTGGAAAATGCAGCTGATATTGGTTTTGCCATGTGTTCGCGGACCCAAAGTTGCCGGGTCAGGCAAGACTGCCTTGAGAAACTGAAGCGGAACAATCTTTTGGCCGGCAAAGTCGATCGCTTCGATTGAAGTCATACCGACATTCTCCAGACATTTGAGATGTGTCAGATAGCTTTCACCGAAAGTCATAAAAAAGCGCATCCTCTTTATTCCCGTAATGTTCTCAGCCAGAGATTCCAGTTCCTCATGGTAAAGCAAATACATGTCGCGCTCGCCCACTTCCTCGAAATAGTAGCTGCGCTTAATTTCCAGCGGCTCCGTTTCAATAAACTCGCCTTTTTCCCAGTAACGTCCTTTAGCTGTTACCTCACGAATATTAATCTCGGGATTAAAATTTGTCGCAAAGGGATAACCGTGATCTCCGCCATTGCAATCCAGGATATCGATTTCATGAATCTCGTCAAACTCATGTTTGAGGGCATAAGCTGAATACACTCCGGTTACTCCGGGATCAAAACCTGATCCTAAAATGGCTGTAAGCCCTGCATCGCGGAAGCGATCACGATACGCCCATTGCCATTTGTACTCAAACTTCGCTGTGTCAAGCGGTTCATAATTAGCTGTATCCAAATAATTGACTCCGGCTTCCAGACAGGCATCCATAATTGTCAGGTCCTGATAAGGCAGGGCCAGATTTATTACTAATTCCGGTTTATATCGATTAATCAGTTCAACCAGTTCCGGAACACTATCCGCATCCACCTGAGCAGTTTCAATCTCAGTTCCCCGCCCATCCAATTCAGCTTTGAGCTGGTCACATTTTGACTTGGTCCTGCTGGCTATCATCAGATGGCTGAAAACTTCACTGTTTTCAACACATTTGTAGGCACAAACCCGGGCTACACCTCCGGCTCCGATAATCATTGCTCTACTCATCAAAAAACCTCCTAAGCATATCTCTAATTAAGATTTATTTTTTTAAAAAACTAACTGTATACATTCTAATGCAAAAGTTCAAAGTCATGTTCAACTGAAAGTTCCGGCATTTTCTAAATACTAGTTAAAACTTAAAGCAGGAGAATCATCTCACGCAATAACTTAACTGCTACAGCAGTAGAAGCTCCGGAAATATCCAGTAAAGGAGCCAGCTCCATCATGTCGCATCCGACAATATTCAAACCCTCAAGCTGATAGACAGCCGCCAGCATTTCCTGATAGCTGACACCACCCGGTTCAGCTGTCCCCGTTCCCGGCAGTACAGAAGGATCAAGCACGTCCAGATCCAGAGAAACATAAACAGGAGCAGTTCCGATATTTTTCACTGCCGCTCCAATTCCGCTTAAATCAAAGGGATGGAAGTCAAGATTCTCTTCCGCAAAGGTGAATTCCTCAGCCAGTCCTGAGCGAATTCCCAGAGAATGAATACGATTTTTGCCCAGTAACTCGTAGATGCGCCGAATTACAGAAGCATGAGAATTCCGGACTCCCAGATAATCCGGCCGCAGATCCGTATGGGCATCAAAATGCAGAAGATGTAAATCCGGGTAAAATTCCAAAAGAGCTTCCACAGCTCCCAGCGAAAGAGTGTGCTCGCCACCAATCATCACCGGTGTTTTGTCGGCTTCTGTAATAGCGGCGCAGCTTTGACGCACAATGCGCAGTGCCTCTTTTGTTGAGCCGAAAGGTAATTCCAGATCACCGGCATCATGCACCTTATGATCCTCCAGATCACGCTTCAGCCGGGGGCTCCAGCTTTCCAGACCCCATGAGTCGCGGCGCATTTCCGCAGCCGCGAAGCGTGAACCGGGACGAAAAGAGCTGCTTGAGTCAAAAGGAGCACCAAAGACAACAATATCCGCTTCCGCTTCTGTAGCTGCATAGCCACAGAAACGCAAAAGTGCAGGTCGCTCCGGCGCCGGTAAATGATCAAATATAGCCATGTCGTCACTCCTCACTCGTCTATCAGCCTGCCTTCTGTCAGCAGTTCTCTGACATAAGTCGGCAGCGAAAAAGCGCCTTTATGCAAATCAGAATTGTAATAGCGCGTCTTGATGTTGAAACTTTCCCAGCGATCCGGATCGTGGTCTGCAATCGGATCGAGGCTGTCCGACATAAAGCCGAAGAGCCAGTGCCCCGATGGATAAGTGGGAATATGAGCCTGATATACTTTCGCTGTTGAAAATATTTTATTCGTTTTATTAAAAATCGAATGTGCTTCTTGAGCGTCATTCTTGTAATAGGGGCTCTCATGCTGGTTAATCAGGATCCCGCCCTCACGCAAGCCCTTGCTGCAGTTGCCATAAAATTCTCTGGTAAAAAGGCTTTCGCCCGGTCCGAAGGGGTCAGTTGAATCGATAATCATCAGATCATATTCTCGTTTGAGATGGCGCACATAACGCAGACCATCAGCAAAGATCAGATTAAGGCGCGGATCGGAAAAGGCAGAGGCTACATCAGGCAGATACTCCTTAGCTACATCTACAACCAGCGGATCAATTTCCACCATCTCGATCTGCTCAATGCCGGGATAAGAGCAAAGCTCACGCAGAGCACCGCCATCGCCGCCACCAATCAGCAGTACCTTTTTCACATCAGGATGAACAGCCATGGCTACGTGCACAATCATCTCATGGTAGATAAACTCGTCTTTTTCCGTGAGCATAATCGCTCCGTCCATAACAAGGACGCGGCCAAACTCATATGTATCGTAAATATCAATTTGCTGAAAATCCGATTTTTGTGAAAAAAGCTGTTTTTTCACACGTAAAGCGAAATACGCGTCATCCGTATTATGTTCTTCAAACCACAGCTCCATCTGACTTCTCCCTTAAAGCTATTTCACTACACAAAGCTGTTCAACTGCCGGATCCTCAGTTCCTGTCATTTGGCTGCCATGGTCTTTTGCCTGTCTTATATAAGATAAAACCTCATCCGTAACCAGTTCACCGGGAGCCAGAATCGGAATACCCGGCGGATAGCACATGATCGATTCTGTAGAGATTCTGCCTTTACATTCTTCTAACGGCATACGTATATAATCAGCATAAAACGCTTCTGTCGGCACCATAGCCAGTACCGGCTCGATATATTCACTCACCAGCATGCCCCCCGGCAGCGAGGCAAAGCGGCTATTTATATCACTCAGTGCTGCAATCAGACGCTCGATGGCGACCGGCCGGTCGCCAACCGAAAGTATGGCCAGGAAATTCCCCATATCACCAAACTCAACCTGAATATTATAGTCATCCCGCAGGATGTCATAAACCTCGAAACCGCTGAGTCCCATAGCACGGGTATGCACTGGCAGCTTACAGGAATCAAAGGCATAAAAAGCATCACCATCACAGCGTTCCTTTCCGAAAGCGTAATATCCCTCCAGTTCGTTGATCTCGCAGCGCGCATAATCCGCATAATCAATCACCCGCTTATAGGTCTCCCTGCCGCGCAAAGCCAGATTGCGCCGGGTTATGTCCAAAGAGGACAGGAGCAAATAAGAAGCACTCGTCGTCTGCGTCAGATTAATGATCTGATGTACATAACCAAGCTCTTCCCTCATTTTGGGGCCCAGAAGCAGCAAGGAACTTTGTGTCAGAGAGCCACCCGTCTTATGCAAAGATACAGCCGCCATATCAGCTCCTGCTTCCATAGCTGAAACAGGCAGCTCGTCAGAGAAATAAAAGTGGCTTCCATGCGCTTCATCCACCAGAACCCTCATTCCGGCATCATGGGCCAGACGGACGATTTCCCTTAGATTGGGGCAAACTCCATAATAGGTAGGATTGTTCAGAAAAATAGCTTTGGCATCCGGATTCCCTGCAATGGCCCGGCGCACATCATCTACGCTCATACCCAAAGGTATCCCCAGTTCCAGATCCAGCGATGGATTTACATAAACAGGCAGAGCACGGGTCAGAACCAGAGCATTGACCGCACTGCGATGAACATTGCGCGGCATGATGATTTTATCTCCCGGCAGACAGCTTGACATGATCATGGCCTGGACTGCCGAAGTGGTACCATTGACCATGAAGAAGCATTTATCAGCTCCGAAGGCATCTGCCGCTAACTCTTCCGCCTCCAGGATAACACCGGTCGGATGGATCAGGTTATCCAGCATTTTCATGGAGTTGACATCTACGGAAAGGCAGTCCTTTCCCAGAAAATGCGTAAGTTCTTCGTTGCCTCTCCCCTGCTTATGTCCTGGCACGTCAAAAGAAACCATGCGCATTTTGCGATATTCAGTTAAAGCCTGAAGCAGCGGTGCCTTGTTTTGGTCCGGCCGTTTAGAAGGGATGGCGTCTTTCTTATTCATAGATATTTGTGCCGCTGAAGATCTCAATCATTTCACGCTGCAAGGCTTCTCTGATCTCGAGACGCTGACGTGAGCTTAACTCTTTTATATCAATATTAAAAAGATAGTTCTGCAATTCAAGTTCTTTTAAAAGCAAACGTGTGTGAAATAGATTCGACTGATAGATATTCAAATCAACTGCATCATAAGTGTCAAGAGTACTGTCATCAATATAATCCTGGATCGATGTGATCGGATGATCCATGTAATGTTTTTTGCCTTCAGTATCACGTGTAAAGCCCCGCACCCGGTAATCAATCGTAATGATGTCGGAATCAAAACTCGAAATCAGATAATCCAGTGTAGACAAAGGCGAAACTGTGCCACATGTCTGCACATCAATATCGACCCTGAAGGTTGATATTGCTGCGTTTGGATGCGACTCAGGAAAGGTATGGACAGTCACATGACTCTTGTCCAGATGAGCATGAATCGTCTCCCCCGTCGCCGGATCAATACCACGGTTATTGGTGCTGTCGATCTCAGTATTACCCAGTGTCTGGTCAGCAATCAGGAAGTTTACCGACGCACCCTGGGGGTCATAGTCCTGTTTCGAAATATTTAAAATATGAGCACCGATCAGATCTGTTACCTGACAGAGAATTCCGGTCAGGCGCTCTGAGTTATATTGTTCATCAATATATTCAATATATTCACGCTGTTCGCGCTCACTGCTGGTATAGCAAACATCATAAATGTTAAAGCTGAGTGTTTTGGTCAGGTTATTGAAACCGTAAAGCTTTAATTTTTCCAAGTGAGGCCTCCTAATAGATGGATTGAAACACCTCAACGGTGCGAGATTATTCTATCACAGTTCAATCTGTTCCATAAAGACTGCGCCTTAAGCGGCAATCTTTTTGTTTGAAAATATCGATCTTTATCCTTTGTAACAAATCTTGATATTTATCGCTATTCCTGCTAAAGTTAAAAACACTTAGAAATAATCATAAGCCAACGTCGTAATCATCGACACAGATTGTCAGACGTTAATTCACCGGAAAAGAGGTGTTGAACATGGCAAACTATGATCCCAACCAAGAACAGCAACAGCAGCCGCCGGAACAGTATCAGCCGCAACAGCAACAACACCAGCCGCAAGAACAATATCAGCAGCCGCAGTACCAACAGCCGCCACAATATCAGCAGCAGCAACAGTATCAACAGCCGCCACAATACCAGCAGCAGCAGTATCAGCAGCCGCCACAATATCAGCAGCAGTATCAGCAACAAGGGCCTGGTCAAACAGGAGCTTATTCAGCAGAAGAAATCGAGCAAAGCAAGGTTATTTCCGCTCTTGCTTATCTGGGTATACTTTTTTTCCTGCCTTTGGTAGTACAACCGGTAACAAGATATGGTAAATTTCACGCCAATCAGGGACTTTTACTCTTGCTGACATCAATTGCAGGTGGCATTGTGATCGGAATACTCTCTGCTATTTTCTTAGCCATCAGCTGGCGTCTGGTCTTCATCAGTACCATTCTCAATTCAATCTTTTATATTGGAGTGGCCGCATTGGGTATCCTCGGTATAGTGAATGCCCTGCAGGGAAAAGCCAAACCACTGCCTGTCATCGGCAAGCTTACACTCATCAAGTAAACTAAGCCCGATTGATAATAACAGCGTATAAAAAAGACCGGTTGAGGGACACTTCACATAAAGAAGTGTCCCTTAAACTTTGTTAAGACAGTTGGATATGATTATTTGTAGTAATAATAATTATAAGGAAAGATCCACTATGAAAACGATATTCGAACAATCCGATGGAACATATACAACGCAGAACGGTTATCTTGTCCCAGACTTAGTTTTATTAACTGAAACAGAGTTGTCCCTATGTAAATACGCCATGATGCACAAAGCGTATTTAGAGCAACATAAACGAATAGTTTACAATAATCTTTTAGTGTCAGGAAAGCTAAATGAATATCTTTACGAAATTGAGCAAACCGCTCTTGCAAAATTAAAGAATATAACTAAACAAATTGCAATTAAACAAGGCGTAACCGAATCGCTAAAAGTAAAAGACCAAATACAATGGGTGCGATTGATAAACAATATTAAAAATCAAGCAGAAGAAATTATATTTAGTGAACTAATCTACAAATAACATTAAATGGCGGGGAGCAGGAGCTTCTCGCCATTTATAATTACAAAAGCAATGACTTTTAGCATGCTAATGGAGAAATCACGGATTAAAAATTTGATGATTGGAAGTTATCCTATCCAAAGAAAAGAAGATTTTTAAGAAAATCAAACGTAAACCATCTCAGCCTTCACTATGAACAAAAACTAAGACCGGTTATTGGCCATCTTTTGACTTGCTATTAGCAGCGGTTTGAGTGATGTATAGACGTGGGAGGAATCATCATGACGAAAATAATACAAAAAATCGAGACTCCTATCGATGAGCCGCCCAGGCGAAAACGCACGGCGGCCTATGCCAGGATCTCCATCGAGAAAGGCAGAACCCAGCACTCCCTCTCTGCACAGATCAGCCACTACAGCAAGCTGATCCAAAACAACTCCGAGTGGGAGTATGCCGGGGTTTATGCCGACAAGGCGGTTTCAGGCACCAGTGCGGACAGACCCGAGTTTCAGCGTCTGCTCTCCGATGCCAGAGACGGCAAGATCGACATCATCCTGACCAAGTCCATATCCCGTTTTGCCAGAAACACCGTTGACCTTTTGGCGACGGTCAGAGAGCTGAAAGGCCTAGGCATTGAAGTCCGTTTTGAGAAAGAGAAAATCAACTCCCTGACTGAAGACGGCGAGCTGATGCTCTCGCTCCTGGCCTCTTTCGCACAAGAGGAAAGCCGGTCCATCTCTGACAACGTCAAATGGGGCATTCGCAAGAACTTTCAGCGGGGCATCGGCAATTCCTTTCACATCTACGGCTACCGCTGGACAGGGTCGGAATTTGTGATTGTCGAGGAAGAAGCTGAGGTTGTCCGGCTTATCTTCGATAACTACCTGAATGGCATCTCCGCAGAAAAGACCGAAAAGCAGCTCGAAGCAATGGGCGTCAAGTCCTATACGGGAGGTCACTTCAGCAACAGTGCCATACGTGCCATCCTGAAGCAGGAACGCTACACCGGGAATACCCTATTCCAGAAAACCTACATCGACACCTTCGGCAGCGGCAAGACCAAGTATAACAAGGGCGAGCTACCCCAGTATTATGCCGAAAACACCCATCCCGCCATTATCAGCGAGGAGACGTTTCAAAAGGCGCAGGAGCTGAGGAGTCACAAGAGGACGCTGGGGGCTTTTGCCAACCCCCGCATCAAAACCTCTGCACTGACCTCCATGATTCGCTGCAGGCATTGCCAGCGCAGTTTTCAAAGGTCAAGCAAAAACCTCAAATCCGGAAAATACCACGGCTGGATGTGCGCCACCCGCAAGGCAGGCCAGGGCAACCCCTGCGGCACGGGTGACCTGCATGAAGACCAGTTTAAAAAGATGATCTGCGAGGTACTTGGCATTGACGAGTTTGACGATGAGCTATTTCTGGAGCGGGTAGACCGCATCGAAGTCACGGGAAAAGATCAGCTTGAGTTTTTCATGACGGACGGTACGATCATCCGACGCACCTATGAATCCACTGCCAGAAAGGACTGCTGGACTCCGGAACGCAGGAAAAAGGTCAGCCAGGAACGGCGAAACAAGCACAAGCGACCGCTCAAAAATGCTTCTACACCCTTTACGGGCATGATCCGCTGCGGAAACTGCGGCAATACTTTTGCCGCACAAAAGCGCACCTACAGCACGGGACAAATTGAGTATTACCTGCTCTGCCGAACGCCGTCTGCCCAGTGTCCCTGCAACTCCATCAAGGAATCCACGCTGAGAGAACTCACCCGTGAAGTCCTGGAGCTTGATGCCTTTGACGAGAGTATGTTCAGGTCATGCTCGACCAGGTGAGCAAAGGTCGACGCCCGGCCAGCAGCGTTTCCATCTTCTCCGGCAAAATCCAGTGCGGTGACTGCAGAGACTGGTATGGACCTAAACTCTGGCATTCCAAAAGCGAGAAGTACCGCCGCACCGTCCTTCAGTGCAACAGCAAATTTAAAAACAAGTGCCAGACATCTCATTTCACGGAGGAAGAAATCGAAAAGGCTTTCATGCACACGGTGAGTCAACTGGTATTTAATCGGGAGCAGATTAAGGAAGACTTCGAGGAAATCAAAAGAATCGCCTATGATACGACGGATTTGGAAATCGAGCGGGACAAGCTCTACGTTGAACTTGAATCCATCTCCAAACGCATGGAAGATACCATCAGCGAAAATGCCCGAGTGGCGCTCGATCAGGAAGAATACAACAGACACTTCAATGAGATGACAGACCGTTTTAACTCGGTCAAAGAAAAATACGATCAGCTTACCGCCTGGATTGAGGACAAAAAATCCCGTCTCCTCGGCGCAGAGCAATTTGTCAAAACTCTGCTATCCGAAGGCGAGATTAAAGAATTCAGCCCCATGCTCTGGCACAGCCTGCTGGATCATGCTGTAGTAGCAAGGGATGGCAAGATTACTTTTGTATTCAAGAATGGCATGGAGCTTTAATCAAAGCACTTTTTGCAGGAGCCTTCCAGAGGGCAGCCTTCACAGAGTGCTTTCTTTTTGCAGTGTTCTTTGCCGTTCTGAACGATCAGCGCATGAAAGCGATTATAGACAAGCACATCGGCGGGTATCCTGCTCTCGATAAATTTCTTCACTTGAACATAGGTCTTTCCCGCATCAAGTGGATAACGTTTGAAAAGCCGCATGGTATAAGCATCGACGACAAAGGTCGGAAAATGGAAGGCATAGAGCAGAATGGAATCTGCCGTCTCGTTGCCCACGCCGTGAACACCTAACAGCTCCTTACGGACATCGCTTAAAGGAAGATTTTGAATCCGTTTCACATCGCAGTCGTAGCTCATGAACCACTCGGTTAAGACTTTAAGATACTGCGATTTTTGTTTATAGAAGCCTGACGGGCGGATGAGGTCTTGAAGCTTCTCCAATGGCAGATGATGAATGCGTTCCGGCGTCAGGTCGTCCTCGAATTGTCCGATGGCCTTTTCTACATTCGTCCATGCCGTATTTTGCGTGAGAATAGCTCCGACCATCACTTCATAAGGTGTCTTTGCCGGCCACCATTGGAGGTCACCGTAATGTAAAAACAGCGCTTGATATATTTCAGATAGAGAGTTATTCATCCGCTGTTTCTTCATCGCTTCTTTCGCCAATCAGGCTACAAAAGTCGTCAAAAATATAAGGATAGGAATTGGAACCACTAAAGCTAACAGTCCTTTGTCCATTCGAAAAATGAAGTTCCAGACTCCACTGTGTACCATCTAGAACCCCGAGGTTGACATACTGTGATTTCCATTCCCCAAAGTGCAAATCTTGCAGTGCCTGCATAAAGCTTTCTTTATGTTGTATTTTTCTATCATTCATTGAATGACGCCGTTGGTTGCACTACAGGTTACAGGGCGTCAGAACACCACCGGTAAGATTAAACGTTCTGTCACATTGTCTTGCAACATCCAAATCGTGGGTAACTATCACCACGGTTTTTTTGAAATCGTCGACTAATTCGCGCAGGCACTTCATTACAATCGTTGAATTATCCTTGTCCAGCGAACCGGTCGGTTCATCGGCCAGTATGATTTTCTGATCGCAAACCATGCTACGAATGATTGCTATTCGTTGTCTCTCGCCACCGGAAAGCTTCTTAACCGTACTTTTCAGTTTATCGGAAACCTGCAGTTTTTCAGCCATGCTATAGATTAGCTTCCGATACTCTGATGAACTCTTTTTATGCTTGCTATATAATGTTGGAACAAGAATGTTTTGCATGGCAGTGTCTTCTTCGATCAAAGCGAAGTCCTGCACAATATAGCCGAAATACTGATTGCGCATCCGGCAGCGCATAGTATCATTCATCCCGCTAGCTTTTTGCCCTTCCACATATACTTCACCGGAATCGGGAGAGATAACGATTCCCATTAGATTCAAAAGGGTGGTTTTTCCGCTCCCTGAAGGGCCGATGATTGCAATCATTTCTCCCTGATGAATGTCGAGAGAAACATCATTGACGGCATGAACTGTATAACTGTGATCCTTAAAACTTTTGCTGACATTTTGAACGGATAACAATTCCATTAGTAATCTCTCCTTAGATTTTGTAAGTTGTTCATCGTACCAATTCTCTTGCTTGCATACATAGCGGCAAATAAGCACAAACCGGCAACAAGAGCAATACCCAGCGGCAAAACGTACCACAGGGTCATTTCGTTTCTAAACAGCACAAATACTATCCCGACGATAGGGAGCATATTTAGAGCAAGAACAAAGCCGCCCACTCTTTTCTGAATTGTGCGAATTGGTGCACCGTAAAGATGATGTACTGTGTAATCTGCAATATGTGTTTCAATAACGCGAATAATATTGCAAATCAAAAGGATCAGCAACAGAACACCTGACAGGATATAAAACCAAATATACAGCCGGTGTGCTCGAATAGAAGCCGATGTTGTAACCTGAGTAAAATCCTTTGTAGAGATCCCTGTATATAACGTTCCTGAATGTTCGTAGAAGATTCTTTGAAGCTGATCGACTTCCTTGTCGGACGGATCTACAAGCACCATTCGCCCAAATACTTCACTGCTCAATCCCCACCACGGGAACATCCCGTTTACGGTTTGGAAGTCCCTCGTGCAAAGGATTAAAGTGTTCGACAGCATAAGGTCGTCAGAATCAATAAAATGCAGCGGGTGGAACAGACTGTATTTTGACCCGGCACTATCTGCAATTCTCAGGTTTTGACCCGAAATCAAGAACTCCTTGCCTACATCCTCTTTATGCGCTTCGGGGACAAATAGAGCCATGCTTCCATCATAGTGCAACCCTGACAGGTCACTGTATTTTCCAAACAGGATCAGTATTTGCTCGTATTTAGAATCAAAATATCCATCATTCCCTACAAACACAAAGCTACCTGCATTTCCTTCTTTGGACAAATTGCGCTGCAAATAGTCCATAATATCAACAGGGTCTTGTTTCGACTCATTCGATAGTACAGTAGCTTCCCGATTCGCTTCCATCTGCACCGTCTTCAATTGAAACATGATTACGTTCTGATCAACAAAAGATCGAATTGCTGCAGATTGTCTTTGTACCGAGGAGAAGCTTACAGAAAGATACAGTATTGCCATAGCAATCATGGTTGCGACAACGGCATAAAAGAATGCCCATGACCACTCTTTCCGGAGATCCCTAAGTATTTGTTTTATTACCATATCAGTAACGCCCCTCCTTCCCACTGTACTTCTGTTTCCAACTGAAAAAGCTTATTGTTTGAATCACACAAACAAAGATAGCGTTAAAGATTCCGGCAAACACCGCGACATTCAAATACGCCGCTCTGTGTATTAAGTAAAGCTGCGTTCGCCCAAGGAAATATCCGAAAATCGTACCCAATATGGCGATGCCAACCAGACGAAGAAGCAATTTCACAAACATCGATAAATAAGTTGCCCCATACAAATGGTGTACGGTCATGTGGCGGTTGCTTTCACGATACATCATGGAAACTGCGAACACCGCGCAAAAGACAAGTCCTAAAAATGCAAATAGCATAGAGCGCGAAACAAAATCATCGAGGAACATTTTCTTGGTAACGTCGAAAATATTTGATCCGCTGTCGCTGTATGTTTGAAACTGCACACTCCGGCCGGTTTTCTCTACAATATCAGTCAGTTTACCGAGAGCATTTTCGTTGGTAACATCTGTGAATAGCATTCCCTGCATATCGGTAATATCGGAAAGTGGAAAATAAAAGAATGCATCACCTTGAAAGGTTGGAACATTGTTGCTTTCAAATTCGCCGACAATTTGATAGTTGTATGCTCGCGGAAACAGCACATCTCCCTCTATATAAGGGCTTAGATTTCCATTGTTCTTTATGACGATAGCTGTTTTCGCTTCGGTTCCATCAAAAGGGACATGCAATGTTTTTTCAAACCAGTCAGAGTAGTCTACGGCAGCAATTCCAGCAGCGGAAAAACCTTTGTAAAAAATTATTGCATTATTTTCTTCCGCCCAATTAACTAAGTCCTCTCTCAACGTTCCAAGCCCTGAGATGGCTTGCATACCTGGTTCACTCTGATAGTCAAATATGGTAAAACCGGTAAAGTCATCCGACGCGGAATCATAGTGCAAATTATAAACCATAAAGAAGAATAGAGTTGTTAGCATAAACACAAATATAAGTGCAGCAAAAGAAAGCAGCTCACCTTTTCTTTTTCCCATTATGATCCCCCGTATCTAAACTGTGTTTTGCGCGGATTGGGAATGATGGAGTCTGTATAGGTATAGCTTCGACTCAGGATACGTCCGTCATCCGGACCATTTCCATAAGCGGTATAGAGCCTACCCGTATCATTCACAACATTTCCCAGAAGATCGTAACGCCAGTAGCGGATATAACCACGGGCAGCGTGATTTCCGTTTTCGACGTATGACGGTTGACACTGAACATATCCATAGTAGTAGAGCGACATATCTTCATGCGTGTTTGTCGCATAGTTAGGTGATGCAGCAGCAAATACTGTTGTCATTCCAAGTAGCAGCAGTGCAGCCACTAAGCCGGACATGATCGCCGTAAATCTGTTCTTCAAAAAACACTCATTTCTGCGATGATGTAAGCACTGTGGGGTGCATAAGAGTCAGTGTTTTTAATATTGACGAATATGTTTTCGTCATCGCCCGTTTGGAATACTCGTGAGTAAATAATAATTGAAGCCATTGGAATTTTCAAGAAAAGTGCAGTCAGTTAAACACACAAAAGCGGCTAACTTCTGCTCTTCCTGGATGGCGCGATAGACCGCTGGGGGAAGGCCACCCGGGTTACTGGTATGCACCCTCTCCCGGTTGTAATAGGTGAACACATAGCGGAAGATCCACCGCTTTACCCCCTCCCGCTTCATCTGGCAAGTGGGAAGGCGGTACAGTAACTCCTTCTTCAGCGTGGCAAAGAAGCTCTCCATGCGTGCGTTTTCGTAGCAGTGATCGACTCCTGACAGGCTCTGAATCAGCCCGTGTTGGGCCAGGGCTTCCTTAAACGCTTCACTGGTGTACTGGCTGCATTGATCGCTCAGCATAATTGCACCCCCTCAAGGGCATTTGAACCCCTCTTTGCACCTTTTAATGATTAGCCACACTATGTATCAAAGCCATCGTATTCATGTCAAGAATCTTACCTTCAGTAGGTGCAAGAACTTCAACCATATACTTTACGACAGTCGAAGGAGTGAAGAATTCACCACCACCTTGACCTTCTTTCAAGGCAAATTCGCCCAAAAAATATTCATAGACTTCCCCAAAAATATCTGATTCTGTATCTGTGGGAATATCTTCAAAATTCTTCAAAAGTGCTGGTAAAACGCTTTTATTCGTTACTTGATCAATTAAAGAAAAGTACTCTTCTTTCGGAAGTACATCCTTCAAGTCGGAGGCATATTCCTCAATGCCCTCCATCGCATTCTTTATTTCCTGCGCAAAGTTGGATTTTTCAGGCAGTGTCAACAAGTAATTATATTTCGCATTATCAGGCAGATAAAAGCCGCATTTTTCGATGGCAATTTCTGATATCGAACGTTCTAAGCGAGTACCTTTTTCTTTATCGAAAATTTCAAGAGTCTCTGTTTCGTATTTCTTATATTTACTATCAATGAACTTTAGAAAAATTAGTCCTAGGATAGGCGTTGCATATTCAGATGCTTTCAGTCCTGAGTTGGCTCTTAGATTATCCGCCGTGTTCCATAAATTATCTTTTAGTTGTTTTAACTCTTCATTCGTCATCGTTACCCTACCTCACCTTATTCTCGCTCTTCTTATATTCAACAATATCCCCAATATCACAATTCAAAGCCTCACAAATCTTTCCCAATACTTCCATACTGACGGTTTGATTTTTACCCAGCCTGGCAGAAGTTGCAGAAGATATCTGTATCTTTAAACGAAGGTCTTCTTTTTTCATTTTCTTTTTCTTGAGCAACTTCCAAAGTTTCTCATAACTGAAATTAGACATATTTCCCTATTCAATCCTCAAATATATTCTTTATAATTCTAAAGATCAGTATAACATCAAATTTAATAATTTGAAGCATAAATTAGTGAATTTACATAATTCATACTCAATTAGGCAATTTATAAGTTCATAGTCTTACCAAGCACTGAATTTGGATAGCCAAATTCGCTTTTTAGGGGGGCTCCCCTAATACCCCTATTAAATTTTTAAGGCATTAAAGTTTTATATGTATTCAAGGCTACTAAGTAAGATATTATTTCCCTTCACTTACTTTGTTAGCTCAACTTTTTGTTTTTGAGCATGGAAACAAGTAAAGAAATAAAAAATATTTCTAAGTAAAGGAGAAAATCTGACCTTCCCAAGGGCTATATAGTGAAAGGATATTTTCTCTCAATCCCAATTTTGCGAGAAGTTTTACTATGAACAGCTATATAGACATTACTACAAATGAAGAATTTGACGAGGATATTTCTCTCCGAGAAGCACTGGATAAGATCGATAAGATGCTGCTTTCTATGTCAAAAGAAGAACGTATCTCATACTTTGCTACCTTTTCAAAACCGAAAGATACAGATTTTGTTAAAGAAATCGGTGGCATATATTATGTCGTCCGCACGCATTTTAGTGAGCGTAATGGNNGCAAAAAATTGACAGGCTTCTGGGTATCGATGATTAATTTGCCAAACTAAAACGTTGAATTGTTAACTCGGATACAGTAGTATAACGAAACTACAAAATCATATCCGACTGTCAGAAAGGAGTAAATTTTGAACAGACAGTCAAACAAAATCACCGCTCTCTATTGCAGATTATCTCGGGATGACGAGCTGCAAGGTGAGAGCAACAGCGTTAAAAATCAAAAATCAATTCTCGCTAAATACGCAAAAGAAAACAGCTTTGCAAATACAAAATTCTTTGTAGACGACGGATATTCCGGAGTCAGTTTCAATCGCCCGGCATTTATGGAGCTGATGGAGCTTGCAGAGCAAGGACAAATCGGAACGATAATTGTCAAAGACCACTCAAGACTTGGCAGGAATCGCTTAATTGTCGGCCAGTTGCTTGAAGAAGATTTCGTACGTTTGGATGTGCGATATATTGCAGTTATGGATAGTATCGACACATCAGAAGGGCTTAGTGACTTCCTTCCTGTCCAGGACTGGTTCAACGAAATGCACGCAAAGAATACGTCCAAAAAGGTTCGAGCTGTAATGCATGATAAGGGAATGTCGGGTAAACCGCTGACAACAGTCATTCCCTATGGCTACAAAAAGAGTTCAGGTGGTTTGGACATATGGGTCATTGATGAAGAAGCTGCTGAAATTGTCCGAAAAATCTTTCAGCTTTGTATTGATGGCTATGGCCCAACGCAGATTGCAAAACAGCTTTATCAGGCCAATATTCCTACACCAACGGAGCATTGGCAAGCGCAAGGGAGAAAGACTTCTGCACTGCCCGCAGTCCCACATAGGTGGTCTGCAAGAACGGTTTCAGACATATTGCAACGGCTAGAATATTGCGGACATACCGTCAATTTCCGCACTACAACACGTTCGTTCAAAGATAAAAAGAAGATTGAACGCCCGAAAGACGAGTGGAAGGTGTTTGAAAACACGCACGAAGCAATCATTAGCGATGAGACGTTTGAGTTGGTGCAAGAGCTACGAAGTCACAAACGCAGACAAAACCGCACAGGTGAAGTAAGTATATTTTCAGGGCTTTTGTATTGTGCCGATTGCGGCGGGAAGTTGTATTACAGCGTGACGAACAACTATAGACCTGAGGGTGCATACTTCTTTTGCTCCACCTATCGCAAGAATTCGGATAACTGCTCGGCACACTACATTCGGGAAAAGGTTGTTTATGATTTAGTACTTGAAAGTTTGCAACGTGTACTATTCTATGTGCAGGCCTATGAAAAGATTTTTGTGCAAAAGCAGCTTGAGCAATCTACAAAAATGCAAAA
>LFSM01000026.1 GCA_001512745.1 Clostridiales bacterium DTU032 | reverse complement strand
ACAGGAGTTATCGCCTCCACCGGAATCGGTTCAAGCTTTACTATGGTCCCGGCCGGGATCGCTATGCTTGTAGTTTCATTTATGCCGGGAATCGTTTCTTTCTTAAGTGGGATACCGCCCCTGATTATCGGCGTTATTTTTCTGTATATTATGTGCTCACAGATAGCTGCCGGCTTGGTAACTGCCTTTTCCGGCGAAAGTTTCCGTTTTGAAGATGGTCTGACTATCGGTCTGGCTCTGATGCTGGGTTTGATTGTCACCTTCCTGCCTGAGACAACCATCGCTGCTTTGCCCCGCCTGCTCCGCCCCATTCTCGGCAATGGTTTTGTTGTGGGAACGACGGCCGTGCTGCTGATGGAGCATGTGGTCTTCCGCGCTTGCACTAGGCGAGCTGGATGAAGGATAATAATACTAATAATAAGATCTGAAAAGAGTCGTTTTTTTACTAAAAAATATGCAAGAGGAGATGGCTATGGACCTTATCAGTGTTGGAGAGCAACTTATTGACTTCATACCGGGCACAGAGCCGGGGACTTATATCAGGGCAGCGGGGGGAGCTCCGGCAAATGTCGCGATTGCAGTCGCACGTAATAAGCTGGAGGTTGGTTTTTGTGGGAAAGTCGGCGACGACGATTTTGGTGTTTTTCTGCATGAAACTTTACGCGAAAATAATGTTAAAATTCTCTGCCCTCGGCGAACGAGTGAAGCTATTACTACCATGGCTTTTGTTACCCTGAGCGAAGATGGCGACCGCAGTTTTACCTTTGCCCGTAAGCCGGGAGCAGACATGTTCCTGGAAGAAAATGAGCTGTCTTTGTCTGATATCGATCAGGCTTTTATCCTGCACGCAGGTTCCTGCTCGCTGTCCAAGGGCGTGACTGCCACAACGACGGAATATGCAATTCGTTATGCCCATAAGGCCGGAAAGATCACGAGTTTTGATGTCAATTACCGCGATCCGCTCTGGGATGGAGACCGGCAGGCGGCGATAGTTGCGGTGCGGCGAAACTTGCCTTACATTGATTGGCTGAAGATTTCCGATGAAGAGGCTGACTTCCTGGGCAGCGAAGCTGAGATGAAGGCTTTGGTTCAAAGTGCTGAGGGGCCAAGTTTGATTGTGATAACTTTGGGGGCCAAAGGGGCTAAGGTTTTCTTTGCTGATGAGGAAATGAGTATAGATGGCATTCCGGCAGAGGCTGTCGATACGACCGGGGCCGGTGATGCTTTTTGGGGTGGTTTTCTGAGTAGTCTCTATTACTCAGGTGTACGTTCTGCTGGTCAGCTGGAGGGCAAAGTAATTGAAACTGCCCTGCGTTATGGGACTGTCTCCGGCTGGCTCTGTGTCCAGAAAAAGGGGGCTATCGCTTCTTTGCCTGGCCGTGAGCAAATCTTGCAGGAGATTGAGCGGATTTACGGATAGCCGGTTAAGTAGATGTCTCTTGTGTGCTGGCAGCTCCCAAGCGGACGCTGTCAGCACTTTTTTTTAAATCGATTGTCAGATAATCTTTGAATTGTCTGTTATTCGACTGTTTCACCAATGTGTGCAATATGTTTGTGAAACTTTTCATCTTCGCTAACGAGTAGTACCGGTTCAGAAAAGTCCAGAGCAAACAAACCGATAAAGCTTTTGGCATCGATGTTTATTGAACCATCGATTGATGCTATGCCTACATCTTCTTTGGCACGCGTTGCCTGGCGTTGGATTTCCTGGAGTTCGTCAATTGAACGGATCATTTTCTTCGTAATCATTAGAATTTACCTCAATTCTTTATTTTTTTTAAACAATGATTCTCTTCTTTTTAGTGCAGTTTGCATTGTACCACCATTTTCTTGCAAAAGTAGTAACAGAAAACAACACTTAGAAGCGCAGTGCATGGAATGGTGCCTGGCACCAAGTCATGCAGTGCATAGAATCGTGCCTGGCACCAAATGATGCAGAAAACAGCACTTGGAAGCGCAGTGCAGCTCACTGGCACCATTCCATGCAGTTGTTCTTTTTGCTTAATTGATTTTAAACTTGTGTTTAGTAGTTTTAGTCGATGGCTCTGCCGGCAAAGTGTGCTTCACGTATTGCTTCACCTACCTGGGCAACTGTAATACAGTCACCCACCATGACGCTGTTGTGATATTTATTCAGGAGGGCTTCGCCTATTTCACAGTTGGCTTTCATGCCCAGGGCTACAACAATCGAATCTGCTTCGATCTGATGGAGGCCTTCTGTGTTTTCGACGATTGCTCCCTTTTCGTTAAATTCTTTGACTTTTGTCCCTGTCCAGACCTCGACATCATATTCGTTAAGCAGGCGATTTATGCTGAAGCGATCTTCAATGGTTCCGCCGGCATCAATTTGATCCAGCATTTCTACCAGTACCACTTCCTTGCCGTCCATGACCAGATCAATGGCCATGTCGCTGCCGGAAGCACCGCCGCCTGCAACCAGAACTCTCTGGCCTAGTTTTTCTTTTGCATCAAGGTGGGCATCAATAATATCGAAGACATTGTCATTGTCTGCACCCTTGATTGGTGGTTTGAAGCTTCTGGCACCGGTTGCGATAATGATGGCGTAGGCCTTTTCCAGCTCAGGTGAATCGACGGAAATTTCGTGACTATATTTCACCTCTACTCCGAGTTTATCCATCTGTACTTTATAGTAATCGACGAGGTCGGCCAGACGGTTCTTAAATGGCGGATCCATGGCTGCAATCAATTGCCCACCCAGAAGATCAGTTTTTTCATAAATAGTCACATTGTGGCCTTTGATTGCTGCAACTCTGGCTGCTTCCATACCGGCCACGCCGCCGCCAATGATCGCGACGTCGCGGGGGGTCTCGCTCTTTTCTATCTTGCCGTACTTCTTTTCCCGATAACAGAGAGGGTTAACTGAGCAGCTGCCATCGCGCATGGAGTCTGACTGACTCAGACAGAAGCGGTTGCACTTAATACAAGGTCTGACTTCTTCGCGTTTTCCATAATAAAGTTTGTTGGCAAAGTCTGGGTCTGCCAGCAGTCCACGGCCAAGCAGGATGTAGTCGGTTTTGCCGGATTCTACGGCTTCGACCGCAGTTTCCGGTGAGTAAGAGCCGACTGTGAGAATGGGCTTGTCTGTGAGGCTTCTGCCGAAAAGGCCGACGAGGTCAGTCATGCAGGCATCCCCCAGATAGCTGGTTGGGAAGCACCAGTCTTTAATGTCGTAACAGCCCACGTCGAGATTGAAGGCGTCAACGCCCAGTTTGTCGAGGTGGCGGATGATTTCTGCTGATTCTTCCTGAGTGCGGCCGTCAGGAATCATGTGTTCTGTGACCATGCGCACTAAAATTGGATAATCCGGGCCGACGGCGTTACGGCAGGAATGGTAAATCTCGCTAATCAGGCGGGTCTGGTTTTCGAAATTCTGTGTGCCGTACTCGTCATCACGCTGGTTCCACTTTTTGGTCATGAACTGGTCCAGGAGATAGCCGAAGTGGGCGTGGATTTCAATGGCGTCGACTTGTGCGTTCTTGCAGGCCAGAGCGGCTACAGCGTAGTCTTTGACTACCTGGTGGATCTCCTCTCTGGTCAGGGGGCGGGTGTTCTTGTGCGGTTCGTAATAGGTCGGGTGGACGGAAGCTGAGACATAGTCATCGCCGTAACCCGGTATTGCATAGATGCCAAGTCCCATGCTGAGCTGTGCGACGACCGCAGTGCCGTAGGCGTGGGCGCGGTCAGTCATTCTGGCCCAGGACATTTCCTGTAAGGGGGTTCCTACGCCATAGTAAGTCCGTGCTGCTGGGTCTGTGACCCGGGAGACATTCTGAAAGCCGAGTATTAACATACCGGTGCCGCCTCTGGCACGTTCGATATAATACTCAAGACCGACGTCGTCAATCAGGCCGTCGGCGCCTAGGCCCATACCCATCGGGGCCATTACCAGACGATTCTTAAGACCCATGCTGCCAATGTTTGTGCGTTCGAATAGTTTGCTGAAATCTCGTGACATGCTTTTTCTCCTTTGTTTTTTGATGATTGAACTTAATCGTTTTTTATTTCTAAGAGATAAAACTTATTTTGAATTGTGTCGATTGGTCTTGTAATTTGAAAGTTGAAAACAATATTCCAAAGTTGGACAGTGAATGAAATCGTGCCTGAATGAAATCGTGCCTGGCACCAAATGATGCAGGGCAGTGAATGAAATCGTGCCTGGCACCAAATGATGCACTAAGGCATGCAGTTAAAACTCGAGTATTTCCTTCATTTCTGCGTAGATCTTTGGGCCGGCGGCTAAAATGCTGAGCGAGCGGTCGAGTGGAGGTTCTTTTCCTTCCATGGTAGTGACTGTAACTCCTGCTTCGCGGGCGATCAGGAGACCGGCTGCGATGTCCCAGGGTTTGACATAAAACTCAAAGTAGGCTCCCTGACGGCCGTTTGCCACATAACAAAGATCCAAAGCAGCCGACCCCAGACGCCTGATGTCCGCCCTTTTTAAAATTGTAGCAATCAGATTTACTGTCGGTTCTATGCTGGCAGGATCATAAGGAGAGCCGCCGATGCCAAAAAAGGTTTCTTCAAAGGCGAGGTCCGGATTCTGAATGCGTTCATTATTTAAGTATGAGCCCCGGCCCAGCTCTGCCCAATACATTTCGTCTGCAACGGGGTTGAAAACAACAGCCTGAACAATCTTTCCGCCTTCGGTTACGGCGATACTGATGCAATAATGAGGGATCCCGAAAACAAAGTTTGCGGTGCCGTCGATCGGGTCAACAATAAAACCATCCGGCACGAACTCATACTCCAGCTGTTCTTCACCGAGGAAGTGGCCCTCCGGCCATAGTTCCCTCAGACGTAACTCCAGAAAATTTTGCACTTCTACATCGTATTTAGTGACGTAGTCCTTCTGGCTCGATTTAGATCTGATCTGTTCCGCTGTGAGAGTTGCCTGCAAGATTATATTGCCGGCCTCACGAGCAATTTGCTTCAGTTTTTCTATATCAACAGGCATAATTTGTACCCTCTCTTGTCACAACTATAACAAAAAATAGCATCCCTATGGAAGATGGCTCTTTGAATGTAACACAGTGCATGAAATCGTGCCTGGCACCGAATGATGCAGGGCACCGAATGATGCAGCACCGATTGATGAAGTGTGCTAAATAGTGCAGAAATCCTCAATCTGGTCACAATAGTTGCTTATTTCTTAATCTTTCGACAATTGATTAATTGTTTTGGCGGGTGTATCCTTGTCTCGTCAAACAGAGAACCGTTCGCGATTGTCGTGGACGGTTTTCAAATGTTAGCAAGGAGTTAGAAATATGAAAAAAGCTATTGCTTTATTATTAGTTTTTGCAACACTCTTTAGTTTTGCAGCCTGTAAGAATACGGACAAGCCCGGTAATGAACAGACGAACCCGTCCTCACAGGAAACTTTGCCAGCTGAGACGGAGCCGGAGACAGAACCGAATACTCAACCCACTGACCTGGACCTCTTGGCCATGATCGATGAGATTTACAAAGTCCAGCCGCTTGATTTCGAAGTATTCAATTCCGAAATCGATCTTTCTGATACGGATTCTCTTACTTACTATACAGGTCTTACCGACGCTTCCGGCGTCAAGTCCGCTGCAGTATCTGAAGGTGCTATGAGCACTATGCCCTACTCCCTGGTCCTTTTTCAGCTGGAAGCTGACGCTGACGCTGAAGAAGTTGGGGCAGAAATAATCAAAGGCGTTGATCCCCGGAAGTGGATCTGCGTAGAAGCTGAAGACGTCAAGCTGGTCGCTAACGGTGATCTGATCATGCTGATCATGACACCGGCCGATGCCACGCAAACTTCAGCTGATTTCATTGCAGCCTTCACCGAGGTCCGCGGCGAGCCGGCTTTTGAATTGACAAAATAATTTATTAACGTATTTTCCCTGATCTGCGCCGGATAGTTCCGGTGCAGACCGGAGAGGAGAGACCTTGCTTTTTTCCAGCATCACCTTTCTTTACTATTTTCTCCCCATTGTTTTGATCGTATATTTCCTGACGCCAAAAAAAGGCAAAAACCTGGTGCTGATGATTGCTTCCTTCATCTTTTACGGCTGGGGCGAGCCGGTCTATCTGCTTTTCATGCTTTTGTCGGTAGGAGTACACTATGTACTGGCGCTTCTGATCGAACGACATCAGGGAGGTAAACTGGCCAAGTTCTGGCTGATCCTGGCGGTCACCTTCTCTCTCGCCCTGCTCGGCTACTTCAAGTATGCCGACTTTTTTATACAAAATTTCAATGCTGTGACTGGCATGTCCCTGCCTTTGCTGAAAGTGGCCCTGCCCATCGGCATCAGCTTCTATACTTTTCAGATCATGAGTTATACCATTGATGTCTACCGGCAGGATACACCGGCCCAGCGAAGCATCATCAAGCTGGCGACCTATGTGTCCATGTTCCCTCAGCTGATTGCGGGGCCGATCGTGCGTTATGTGGATGTAGCGGCCGGTCTGGATGAGCGCGAGCATAGTTTTGCTAAAGTCCGTTCGGGTTTGCGCCGCTTCATGGTCGGCCTGGCCAAAAAAGTCATCCTCGCAAATTCGCTGGGTGAGCTTTGTCAGGTTTTTCTCAAGACATCTGATCAAACGGTGCTGTTCCATTGGATGTACGCTGTCGCTTTTACTTTGCAGATTTATTTCGACTTCTCCGGCTACAGCGATATGGCGATCGGACTCGGCCGTATTCTTGGTTTCGAGTTTTTGGAAAACTTCAACTACCCCTTCATTTCCAAGAGCATCACGGAATTCTGGCGCCGCTGGCACATTTCCCTTAGCAGCTGGTTCCGTGACTATCTTTATATTCCTCTGGGCGGTAGCAGGGTCGGCCGGGGACGACTGGTATTTAACATTTTCGTCGTCTGGCTTCTGACCGGTTTCTGGCACGGAGCCTCCTGGAATTTTATAGTCTGGGGATTGATTTTCGCTGTCCTGCTGGTGGTGGAGAAACTCTGGCTGGCTAGCTTTTTGGAAAAAATTCCGGCCTGGATCAGGCATGTCCTTGTCCTGCTGGTGGTGGTGCTGAGCTTCGTGGTCTTCGACGCTCCGGATCTGGCAGGCGCAGGCCAAAGAATCGCTGCTATGTTCGGCGCCGGCAATCTGCCCTGGGCTGACCCTGTCACTTATTATTATCTGCGCAGCTATGGACTGATCCTGGTCCTGGCCGCAGTCTGCAGTACGCCGCTGGTCAAAATGGCTTTTGAAAAGCTGCGGGCCAGGGCCTGGGCTGAAAAAGCGCTGGCAGTAGCAGAGCCTCTGGTTAGCATGGTGCTTTTGCTGGTGATAACGGGATATCTGGTTGATTCATCTTTCAATCCCTTCCTCTACTTCAGGTTTTAAAGGAGTCGCTTCATGAAGCTGAAAAAGACAAATTTCATCATCGTGACCGTAGTCGTTTTGTTTTGGCTCCTCCTGGCTCTTGCTGCCTGGACAAATCCTTCTCAGGAGATTTCACTGAGTGAGCGGCGTTTACTGAAGCAGGCTCCTAAACTTGAGCTGGGCTCCGTCGCCTCCGGACAATTCATGCGTGATTTTGAGGATTATGCTAAAGACCAGTTCCCGGCGCGTGACACCTTCCGCAGCTTCAAAGCAATCAGCCGCTATTATGTGCTGGCACAGGCGGATAACAACAATATCTACACCGTTAATGGCTATGCGGCCAAGCTGGAATTTCCGCTAAATGAAAATTCCATTAACAAGGCGGCGGCGAAGTTTCGTACGATTTATGAAAAGTATATCGAGGGCACGGACAGTAAGGTCTACCTTTCAGTCATCCCGGATAAAAACTATTATCTGGCGGAGAAAAACGGCTATCCGTCCATGGACTATGACCGCCTGTTTTCCCTCATGCAGGAGGGTATGGACTTTGCAGAGTATATCGATATAACTGGCGAGCTGACCATAGAGGATTATTACAAAAGCGATCTCCACTGGAAGCAGGAAAATATCGCTGCTGTTGTCGACAAAATTGCCGGAGTTCTGGGTGTGTCGGAAGAACTTACTCACAAGTTCACTGAGCAGGTGGAGGATAAAGTATTCTCCGGGGTCTATGCCGGCCAGTCGGCCCTGCCGCTCCAGCCGGACCGCATAGTTTANNAACGATGCTACGGAAAACTCCATTGTCTATAACGCTGAAACCGAACTCTATGGTCCTGTCTATGATCTGGAAAAGCTGGATGGGCGCGATCCTTACGACGTGTACCTGTCCGGTGCTGTTCCCCTGCTTGTGATCGAAAATCCGACAGCAGCCACTGACCGTGAGCTTGTGATTTTCCGCGATTCTTTTGCCAGCAGTCTGGCGCCACTCTTACTGGAAGGCTACGCTAAAATCACCCTGATCGATATTCGCTACATTAATAGCAGCTTGATCGGCAACTACATCAGCTTCAGCAATCAGGATGTACTTTTCCTCTACAACACATTAATTCTCAACTCATCCGAAATGCTGAAATAGTCCTTCCAATATCACACCCGATACGATCTAACTTTGTTATATTAATAAGGAAGCAAATTTTGCCGCCTGCATGGATTGGTGCCAGGCACCGATCTATGCAAGGCACCGATCTATGCAGCAAACCAGAACCATGTGGCTGTACTAATGAGGAGAATCCTATGAATAAATACACTTTAGATAGAGAAGACACTGTCTTATTTGTTGTTGATCTTCAGGACCGCTTGATCGCTGTCATGAAATACAAGGATCAGGTCATCAAGAACAACCTGACCTTGATCAAAACTGCGCAAGAAATGAACTTCCCACTCATTGCCACTGAACAGTATCCCAAAGGTCTGGGCCGGACAGCGCCGGAACTTTTAGACCTTATCGGCGAGGAAAGCATTTTTACTAAAAACTGCTTTACTGCTTATACCCCTGATGTGGCGGCAAAGCTCAAAGCCCTGGGCAAGAAAAAAGTCTTGCTTACCGGCAGTGAAACACATATCTGTGTATTTCAGACCGCCCGTGACCTGATTAATGACGGTTATGAAGTTTTTCTCATCAGAGATGCCGTGTGCTCACGCAGCAAGGAGAATTTTCTCAATGGCCTGGATCTGATCCGGTCCATGGGAGCGGTAATCACCAATACCGAAACGGCTCTCTACGACCTGCTGAAAGTTTCAGGCACTCCGGAGTTCAAAAAACTCTCACAGCTGATTAAGTAAGGAGAAAAACATGGCCGTTATCTTAGCAATTGATCTGGGCACGAGTAGTGTTAAAGCCTCCTACATTGATCACAATCTGAAGATACTTGCAGAAGCCAGTTGCCCATATCCGACTTCCACTCCCTTTCAGGGAGCTTCGGAGCAGGACCCTCAGGACTGGTGGCAGGCGACCATCTCCGCTGTTCAGGCTCTGAATACAGCTGCAGCTTCCTGCCCGGAGCGTGTTGAAGTAATTGGCATCAGTGGCCACATGCTGGGTATGTTACCCGTCGACCGGTCCGGTCAGCCACTTGGCCCTGCCCTCATCCACAGTGATACTCGTGCTAAAAGTGAAAAGGAGTTTTTAGCCTCCACTTATGGGGCTGATGAGATTTATAAAAGAACTGGTAATGTTCTTTCTTCCGCCAGCACTTTGTGCAAATGTCTGTGGTTCAAGCATGAACATCCCGAGCTCTACCAACGCACCTATAAGTTCATCCAGTCGAAAGACTATCTGCTTTACCGCATGACAGGTGTTTTTTCCACAGATTACTCTGATGCCTCCCATGCTTTGCTGATCGATTTATCGGACCGCAAGTATATGTCGGACCTGCTTCAGGAGTTGAAAATAGATACAGAACTCTTTCCCGATCTGCATGCAAGTCATGAGATTGCAGGTTACCTGAGCCCGGAAGCTGCGCAGGCATTAGCTTTGCCACAGGGTGTACCGGTCAGCGCAGGTGGTGGTGATGGTGCCTGTTCGACTCTTGGTGCAGGCGTCGTACATTCTGATGAATATTACTGTTCTCTGGGCACAACAGCCTGGATTGCTAACCACTCAGCAGAACCCTTTTTTGATCCCAAAAACAGAGTTTATAATATTATGTCCCTGGATGGCGAAAGCTATGGCATCTACGGTTCAATGGAATCAGCCTGCCGCTCAGTTGATTGGACAGCTGAACTTTTTGGCATTGACGACTTAAAAGAATTTGACCAAGAAGCCGCCCAGGTTCCACCCGGATCAGAGGGTCTGGTTTTTCTTCCTTATCTGGAAGGTGAACGTGCCCCTGTTTTTGACAGTAAAGCTCGCGGCGTTTATTTCGGAATGCACGTAAGTCACAGGCGTGAGCATTTCCTGCGGGCCAGCCTGGAAGGTGTGGCACTAGCTTTGCGCAGCATCTTGCAAATCCATAGAGACCAGAAGCCAATCCATGAGCTGCGTATTGTCGGCGGCGGTGCGAAATCTGCAATCTGGCGGCAGATAATAGCCGATGTCCTGCAGCTCAATCTGCTGGAGCTGGATGTGCCCTCACATGCTGTGGCAACTTTTGGAGCGGCAATTGCTGCCGGTGTCGG
>LFSM01000100.1 GCA_001512745.1 Clostridiales bacterium DTU032 | reverse complement strand
CATATCTTTTTTGTACATCCTTATTTAATCAAAACTGAGCATTTTGAGGCTATCATTTACAATCCTCCAATATATAATATATTCGCACATACGTCACAGTTCTCCGATTGCCACACTTTGTTATATCTTATTATTAGATTTTTCTTCCCTTGCTTTTTCCCTTATAAGGGAACAGGACAAGGGTAAAACAGTGTGAAATCATATAAAGGGATAAGGCGAACACATTGCGATAAATCCTTTATTTTCAAGGCTTTTTGAGGATTTTATTAAAACTCTGTGAGCTTCAATAAGCACTTATAAAATTGTGGTTTTCAAATTCAGGTTTATCGACATGACAATTATCACAATGAGAGAATACTTGGTTTTCATCATATATATACTTAACAAATTTGTCACCGATCTTCCCTATTACACTTTCAGAGAATTGAAGATATATTACACCGAGAAGGGCTATCACGTCGATGACAAGTCTTTTGCGACGAACTTGAATTTGAAAACGGCAGATGGAAACTTTAATTTATTGGCGGAACTTCTCTCTGACAAAAATAACATACCCTTAATTTTTGTAAAATTCCAAGGGAATAATAAAGCCTCTATATCTGAACGGAGTGACTATGGATATGGATGCTTAATAACTTCATACGAAAAGCTAAAGAACAGATTACTTGCTGAAAATATTAATATATCAGATACAACAGTAAGGCCTAGAAAAGATACCTATCTATTCGATTTTGATAGCGTTAATGAAGCGGTGATCAATGCACTCGTCCATAATGATTGGACAATATCAGAGCCTCAAGTTTCGATGTTCCATGACAGGCTAGAAATCTTATCTCATGGTGGATTACCAAGTGATATGAGCACAAACCAATTCTTTGAAGGAATTAGCAAACCAAGGAATACTACTCTAATGAGAATTTTCTTAACTATGGGATTGACAGAACATACTGGGCATGGAATTCCAACAATTATCAATAGATATGGTAAAGAAGTTTTCCAAATTGAAGATAACTATATCCGTTGTACGATACCATTTGATACTCAAGTACTATCACAAATAGAAAACAAGAATGTCGGTTTAAACGTCGGTTTAAATGTCGGTTTGAATAAAACAGAAACAAAAGCAATCCACCTACTTATCGAAAATCCAGCTTATAACGCAGAAGAATTAGCGGAAAGAATTGGTGTAACAAAAAGAACAATTGAGAGAACCTTCGCTAGTCTACAGAGAAAAGGATTTCTTGAAAGAATCGGCTCAAAGCGTGACGGAAGATGGATGGTAATAAAATGAATAAATCAATGAGCAATAAAGACAACTGGCAATGGAAAAGTTCCAGCGTATAAACAGACTGTATAGAATGACCTTGATGACACACAAAGTATATATGCCCGAAAGCCCCATTTCATCACCTTTCTTTGATGTGAAAAGACTATTTTATTCTTGACCCAGCAAGAGGATCTCCTGGCAACAATTTGGCAACAAAGAATCAGATAGCCACCACGATATGGACACCTGATGTAACAGCAATACCACGCACCATATTCCATAAACAAAATTGTTTAAGAAAGGCTCCTCGTGATCAAAAAATCAATATCTGCTAAAGCGGCTGACCTTTCTCTGAATCGCTACCGTCACAGCAAAAGAAATAGCGGCAATCAGGAAAGAGCCGCCGATAATATACAGTGGCGAAGTGTCGCCGCTTGCCTCTCTGGCGGTATAATCAAAGGAACTGTTTGTACTATGAATCGTTACCTTGCTCAGATCGATTTGCCCTTTGCTTACCGTGAAGTCAAGCCACATCGCTTGTCTGTCCGGAAGATATACTGCTGAAATAACGTGCTCTTTAGCTTTTCCGTCGATAAAGGTGGATTCCATATGATCATAAACGGAATGCATCAGGCTCTCGGTATTTGGAAACTCATGCCCATAAAAACTGAAAGTGTCGTAGAAGTCTAAATAGGCATAGGGCTCAGCTACAATACGAGTTACCCACACATACTCTCCCGCATCAAAGGGATCTTGTTCCTTTACAGTTTCCTCAGAGAGTCTCTCGCTGACAAAATCGATGTAAACATAGTCACCATCGAGATGGCTTTTAATTTTTTGCACTTTCTCCGCTTTGTCGTTTCCACGATACTCCAGGTCATCAAGAGAAATGTCCGAAACACTGATAGTACCCCGAATTTCGCCTAGCGCATAGATTCGTCCATCAGTTTTAATCGCTTGGTCAAACTCCTCCTGACTGTCGATTACAATTCGGATATCTGAGTCCATTAGCTCCTTAACACTTGAATCCACATGAAAGAAAATCAAATAAGTGCTTAAGGCAATGGCCAAGATAATATGCACGCACAAAGCGATAAAAGTCCTGAATTTTATTGAGTTTTTCTTATCAAATAAGCGTCTGAATTTACTTCTCGGTTTGCCCAACACTTCGTCAATATTAAACATTTTGAATAAGAAAGGCGACTTCTTATATTCGACCGGTACTGGCGTGGAATACATGGTGCATTCATCCGACATTTGGGGCGGTGGATATGCATCAAGAGTGCGGGTATAGTCCTTTTTGCCAGCCTCCAAAAACAGGGCCGCTGCTTTTCCTGTTTGGCCATTTACGGCTATTCTGGTCTGTAGATCCGACTCATTCGTCCAGCTTGCTTTATC
>LFSM01000003.1 GCA_001512745.1 Clostridiales bacterium DTU032 | reverse complement strand
TCTTCATAACCATTGTGGTCGTATTGCTCGTAGGGCAGCTCCGGGGCAAGTTTTTCCAAAAATACTTCAAAGTCTCTGTGCAGGCCGGATTCGTCATCGTTGATGAAAACGCTGGCGGTGATATGCATCGGATTACAGAGGAGCAAGCCTTCTTTGATGCCGCTGTCATACAGACAGTCTTCTATTTGCGGCGTGATGTTTATGAATGCTCTTCTGCTTCTCGTGTTGAAAATTAACTCTTTTCGAAACGATTTCATAAGAACCTCCTTATAGCCAGTATATAAAAAATCTCAAGAGAATGGGGACTCTTGAGATTAATAGTGTGCGCGAGTGCATAGAATGGTGCCTGGCACCAATTGATGCAGTGCATAGAATGGTGCCTGGCACCAATTGATGCAGCTATTGATGCGGTTGGTGATTTATTTGTTTTCCAGGATTTCCATAAATTCTTCGCCGGAGATGGTTTCTTTGTCGTAGAGGTAGCCGGCTAGTTCGTGCAGTTTGTCCGTGTTATCTTTTAAGATTTGATAGGCTTTCTCGTATTGTTCCTGCACAATCTCAATCACGGCTTTGTCTACTTTGGCCTGAGTTTCGGCGGAAGCGGTTGAGCTGCTGGCTCCGCCCATATACTGATAGTCCTGCTTTTCCAGCTGAACCATGCCGAAGTCTTCATGCATGCCGTAGCGTGTAACCATAGCGTGGGCGATGTCAGTAGCTTTTTCGATGTCGTTCGAGGCTCCGGTAGTAATTGAATTAAAAATCAACGCTTCTGCCGCACGTCCGCCTGTTAGCGTAGCTATCTGGTTTTCCAGTTCGTTTTTGCTCATGAGATTCCGTTCCTGCTCTTCCACCTGCAAAGTGTAACCCAGAGCACCTGAGGTGCGTGGAACGATGGTGATTTTCTGTATGGGGGCGCTGTGTGACTGGCTGGCAGCGACCAGGGCGTGTCCGACCTCATGATAGCTAACTATGCGCTTCTCTTTTTCGCTCATAATGGCATTCTTCTTTACCTGTCCGGCAATCACGATTTCAATGCTTTCTTCCAGATCCTCCTGGGTCACGCTGAGACGATTATCGCGTACTGCTCTCAGGGCAGCCTCATTGATGATGTTTGCCAGGTCTGCGCCGGATGCACCCGGAGACATACGGGCGATGACGTTGTAGTCAACATCATCTGCCATGCTAACGTTTTTGGCGTGTACTTTGAGAATCTCCTCACGACCTTTCAAGTCAGGAAGTTCGACATTAACACGACGATCAAAACGTCCGGGACGCAGGAGGGCAGGATCCAGAGATTCGGGGCGGTTTGTCGCAGCGAGAATGACTACTCCGGTATTATCTTCAAAGCCATCCATCTCTGTCAGGAGCTGGTTTAGGGTCTGTTCGCGTTCATCATTGCTGGCCAGTTTGTTGCCGCGGCTTTGTCCAATGGCGTCAATTTCATCGATGAAAACGATACACGGAGCTTTTTCTTTGGCTTGCTTGAACAGATCGCGCACTTTGTGAGCGCCCAAACCGACAAACATCTGCACAAATTCAGAACCTGATATAGAGAAAAAAGGTACTTTTGCTTCACCGGCCAGAGCTTTTGCCAGCATGGTTTTTCCGGTACCGGGGGGACCGACCAGCAAAACGCCCTTGGGCATTTTAGCGCCAACTTGTTTGTAGCGGACGGGATTATGCAGATAGTCAACGATCTCGGACAGACTTTCCTTGGCCTCGTCTACGCCGGCCACGTCGTTAAAACGAATGCCCTCTTCTGAGGGTACGTAGGTTTTGGCACCACTTTCTCCGAAGGCCAGAGCATTTTTGCCGCCGCCAGCAGCTGTCTCCACAAGTTTCTTAGAAATAATGCGTCCCAGCAGAGTGAAAATTAGGATCGGCATAATCCAGGTGAGCATGAAGTTCAGGAAAGGAGAGGCTTGTTCTACGATTTGGCCACTGAAGGGGATGCCTGCTTCGTATAAACGCATGCTAAGCTCAGCATCTTCCACCATGCCGGTCTTATAGATATTTTCCTCAGCTTTGTCTGTAAAAATAATGCTGTTTTCCTGCTCATTGATTTCAACTTTCCCGACTTCACCATTGTCGGTCATTTCAAGAAATTGGCTGTACTCAACCTCTTTAATCTGCCTTTCAGCAATATATGGCATTACCAATGAGTTAAACAAAATTATAATTAGAATTACGATCAAATAGTAGTACACTACCGGTTTTTTAGGTTTTTTTACCTCATTCAGCATATCTAGCTTTGCACCTCTGTATCTTTTATAAGCTTAGTATACAGCCTTAAAAAGCGGCATCGAAAAATGCCAAGATTTGTACGATTGGTTCGTATTTTTGAAAAGTTTAGTTCTTATATCAACAGGTCAGGACAGTTTTTCCCGCGCAGTGGAGAGCATCAGCTTGAGGCGGTTTTCCTGATTGACTCTGCTGGCACCGGGATCGTAGTCTACGGCGACGATATTTATGTCGGGATTTCTTTCTTTGATGGGGCGCATCATACCCTTGCCGCAGACATGATTTGGCAGGCAGCCGAAAGGTTGCACGCAGACAATATTCTTAATACCGCTGTCTGCCAGTTCCAGCATTTCCGAAGTAAGCAACCAGCCCTCTCCCATTTTGACGCCATTACTGATATAGCCCTCGTTTAACTTTACAACCTGCTCGAAAGGACAGGGTGGGTCAAAGCTGCCTTCTTCTTCCAGCAGGCTGATCAGATCCCGTTTTTTCTTGCAAAGATACCGGTAGGCGATCTTGCTGCCCAAATAGCTAAGACCGCCACGGCCATATAATTTTTTGTCGACAATGCCGTTGTAACTGCAATATGTTAAAAAATCCAACAAACCCGGAGTAGTAACCTCGGCTCCCTCTTTGTTTAGAAAATCTACCAGCTTGTTGTTGCCTAAGGGAGAGTACTTGACATAGATTTCCCCTACGATTCCGACCTTGACCGTATCGCGTTCCTCTTTAGGGATAGCAGCAAAGTCGCTGATCATTTCGCGGTAAATGTTTTTGCTGTGGCGCATGATCAGATTGCTGTCTGCACCGATACTCTTGCCCAGACGCAGGATCCATTCTGCTTCCAGAGCATCAGCATCACCGGCATTGATTTCGTAGGGCCTGGTCTGATTTGCCAGCAGCCATAGTAAATCACCGTAAAGGACAGCATCAAGCAGGCCCAGCAGTTGTTTGACACTAAGCTTGAAACCGGGATGCTTTTCCAGATCCGAAAAACTGAAGGAGATCACAGGTACATGGGCGAAGCCGGCTTTAGCCAAAGCTTTACGCAACAGCGAAATATAGTTGGATGCGCGGCAGCCGCCCCCCGTCTGAAAATAAATCAGGGCAGTTTTGTCCGGATCATATTTTCCGGACAGGAGGGCTTCAAGAAATTGACCAATGACCAGAATAGCCGGGTAACAGGCATCGTTATGGACATAGCGCAGGCCCAGTTCGGTGATTTCGGGGCCGTCATTTTCCAAAAGTTCCATATGATAACCATAGGTGTTCATGAAATTACAGATCAGCTTGAAGTGAGCAGGCAGCATATTTGGTGCCAGAATGGTGTAATCTTCCTTCATCTTTTCTGTAAATTGAATATAGTAATTATTAGTTGCTGTCGCCATCCTTAGCCTCCAGTGCGCCGATTAAACTGCGCAGACGAATGCGAACTGCACCCAGATTGCTGATATCGTCAATCTTAATTTGAGTGTACAGTTTGCCGCGGTTTTCCAGAATTGAGCGGACCTCGTCGCTGGTGATGGCATCTACGCCACAGCCGAAAGAAAACAGCTGTACCAGTTCCACGTTTTCGTGCTCTGCTGCAAAGAGTGCTGCCCGATACAGGCGTGCATGGTAGGTCCATTGATTCAGCACACGTGTCTTGATCTTGGGCGCCAGGTCACAGATGGAATCTTCACTTACAACAACAAAACCCAGTGAGCAGGCCAGACGGTCAATACCGTGGCTGATTTCAGGGTCTACATGGTAGGGTCTGCCGGCCAGAACCAGAAGGCGGTGGTCATGTTCTTCAGCATAAGCAAGAGCGTCTTTGCCTGCCTGACGCAGCTGGTCTTTATATCGCTTAAAAGCTTGAAAACCGGCTCTGACTGCTTTTCGCACCTGGAACTTACTAATGCCGGGATCGATATCCTGCAGATTGCGATGCAAGGTGCGGGTTAAAGCCCTTTCACTGTTAATATTCAGATAAGGATAAAAAAACTTTACATCTGCCAGAGAATCCATATTCCCCTGGATGGTTTCGCCGTAATAGGCAACGATAGGGCAGTTATAATGATTATCCGACTCTTTTTCGTCTACGTTATAGGTCAGGCTGGGATAGAAAATCAGATCAATTCCTTGTTCAAGCAGTTCCTCGATATGGCCGTGCATCATTTTTGCCGGATAACAAATAGTGTCAGAGGGAATGG
>LFSM01000089.1 GCA_001512745.1 Clostridiales bacterium DTU032 | reverse complement strand
TCCAAATTTAGCACAGAATGGGAGCTGTTGTTTTTTCGCCTCCAATTTTGGAACGCCGTCTCTATTTAACATATACTTGACACTAAATTTAGATACAAGTATAGTTAAAAGCAACAAAGTTGAGCCAGCGGATCAAGCAAATTCTGGCAAAACATAAAAACACTCATCAAAAAAAGAAGAAGACATTGCCGCTTTGAGCGGCCAAGCTAAAGGAGCTAGAAATGGAAGATTCAAAAATTGAAAGTGGCAGCTATAAAGTTTATGGCTACCGATATGTCGTCTTAGGCTCTTATCTTCTGATAACTGCCACGATACAGTTGCTATGGGCAACCTTCTTCTCCATCACTACTGACGCCTGGCGCTACTACGGTTTTACGTCAGCGGCTGAGGGTGAAGGTGCCATCACTATGCTGTCCATTATCTTCATGGCCGGTATGATTATACTCTCCATCCCTTCCATGATTGCTTTTGAAAAATGGGGTTTCAAGAAAGCGGTAGGTTTCGGCGCCGCCCTCATGGCAGTGTGCGGCCTGGTGCGGGGCTTTTTCGGTAGTAATTTTACAGTCGTCACTGTCATGACTGTAGGTTTTGCCATCGCCCAGCCCTTTATCTTGAATGCTCCCGGCCTGGTAGCCGGCAAATGGTTCCCCGAAAGTGAAAGGGCTACAGCCAATAGTGTCGGTCTTCTGGCCAACTATCTGGGTATGGGCATTGGTTTGCTAGTAACTCCGATTCTGCTCGAAGGCGGTATGAGCATCCAGACCATGTTGCTGGTCTATGGTATCGTAGCAGCTGTCAGCGCCGGTATTTTTCTGGTCTTTGCCAAGGAGAAACCGCCCACACCTCCCTGTGCAGAAGAAGATGCTCAGCGGGCGGACTTTAAAGAAGGCTTCAAGATCGCTATGCGGCGGAAAAATTTCCTGATCTCTGTCGTGGTTTTCTTCTTTCTTCTAGGTGTATTTAATACTTTCTTTACCATGATAGAACCTATTATCAGCTCCATGACCGGCGGATCTGTGGATGCCACCGGGGCCGGCATTGTCGGCGTGGCCATCCTGCTGGCCGGTATCGTGGGCAGCGTGATTATTGCCACGTTCTCAGATAAGGACAAACGCCACAGGCGGCTGCCCTATATTATTGTCTGCAATATCGTGGGTACCATCGGCCTGATCCTCTTTATGATCTTCAACGGCTTTCCCGGTATGCTGGCTTCCGGCCTGCTTTACGGCTTTTTTACCATCGGGAGCGCTCCGGTTGTCCTGACCTTTGCAGCAGAGGCCGCCTATCCGGCTTCAGAGGGTACCAGTGAAGGTTTCCTCATGTTTGCCGGCAATGTGGGCGGTGTAGTTTTGCTGGGAATTTCAGGGCTCTTCGGAGCTAACCACTACAGCATCATGATCCTGATGGCTGTCATCAGTGCCCTGTGCATACTGCTGATGAGTATGGCAAAGGAAACAAAACTGCAATAGGAACTTTTGGCGTATATATTTCAGCCAGACCGATGCTGCCAGAACTAAGATCTTCAGACTCAAACTCTAAGTAGGAGCCTGAAGCTAAACATAAAGGCCGCAGTTGCATCAAGTCAACTGCGGCCTAAGTGATAAAAATCAGTTTTCCGGCTTATTTCGCCATTCTGAAAATTTCCGCCATGTCTTTCTGATCCAGCTTTTTGAAAACCCCGATAGTGCGGCGGCCCATTAAGCAGCACTTGTAGGACAATTCATCAATCTGCTCTTCACTCAGATCATAACCCAGATCACTAATGCTGGTCGGCATGTCCAAACTCCTGAAGAATTCCTCCAGCTTTCTGATTCCCGCCAGGGCGGTCATTTCCTGATCACGGAAATCATTGGTGACACCCATCACATTGACAGCAAATTGTGCAAAACGGCTGACATCTTCCTTGTAAACATAACGCGCCCAGCTTCCCCAGATTGCAGCCAGTCCGGCACCGTGTGCTACATCAAACATACCGCCCAGCTCATGTTCAAGTTTGTGGGTTGACCAGTCTTCTTCAGCGATTCCTGCACTTAGCAAACCGTTGTGGGAAATACATCCGGCCCACATAATCTGGGCTCTGGCATTGTAATCGTCGGGATTTTCCAGAGCCAGGGGACCATACTCCAGCATGGTTCGGAGTAGTGCTTCTGAAAGTGCGTCGGTAAGGCGGCTGTCACCGGTGAGGTTAAAGTAGCGCTCCATGGTGTGCATCATGATGTCAACTATGCCACAGGCTGTCTGATAAGCTGGCAGACTGTAGGTCAGCTCCGGATTCAATATGGAGAAAACAGGACGACTCAGATCATTGCCATAACCGCGTTTCAACCAGCCCTCTTCAAGTGTCATTACTGAGGAATTGCTCATTTCACTGCCGGTTGCCGCCAGGGTCAAAATTGTTCCGACAGGCAGTGCCTCTGTCGCCTCTGCTCTGTAGTCGTAAAAATCCCAGACATCACCGTCATAAACTGTTCCGTAAGCAATACATTTTGCCGAGTCGATAACTGAGCCGCCGCCTACAGGGAGGATAAAGTCGATGCCCTCTTTCCGGCACAGTTCAATACCTTCATAAGCCAGGCTCATGCGGGGGTTAGGCACTACACCGCCAAGCTCAAGGAATTCTATGCCGGTCTCCCTTAGCGAATCTCTGACACGATCAAGCAGGCCTGAACGCTGAGCGCTTCCGCCTCCGTAATGTAATAAAACTTTAGTTGCTCCTGCGTCTTTGACCAGCTGCCCTACTTTCTTTTCACTGTCCTTTCCAAAAATAATCTTAGTCGGTGTGTAGTAGGTAAAATTCTTCATAATAAGTCCCTTTCATTTTTCGAAACAATTTGTAAGTACTATCATAAGAGTATCATTTGACTAGCAAATCCAGAATATCTTCTGCTTTTTCAACAATATGATCGGCACCTGCTGCCAGGAGTTCCTCCCTGGAACGGAAACCCCAACTGACACCACAGGCCGTCATTCCGGCGTTCTTTGCTGTTATCATATCAACATTGCTGTCGCCGATAAACAAGATGTCGCTATTATCCAACTCCAGAAATTCAGCTATGGCTGTAGCAGAGGCAGGATCCGGTTTCAGCGGATAGTCTTGGCTGGCTCCCAGTATGTAATCAAAGATGCCGGGGAAAAAGCTCCGGATCAGCTGCTCAGAATATTCCTGAACTTTATTTGATAAAACTGCCAGCTTTATGCCTCTCTTATGTAAAGAAGCCAGCAGTTCCGGAATAGCGGGATATGGCGCCAGTTCATAGAAGAGATTTTGTTCGTAGCTAGTGTGATACTGTTCCAGCGCTTTGGCATGTTGGGTCTCCCTGCAGGCTTCCGGCAGCATCTGCCAGACCAGGTTAGAGATACCTTTGCCGACCATGAGCCTGTAAGCATCTTCTTCGTGCGTGGGATGCCCCATACTTTCAAGGACGAAATTGCAGGCATAAGCCAGGCTGGGCAAGGTGTTCAAAAGTGTGCCGTCCAGATCAAATATTACTGCTTTATACATATTTACTCCTCTTAATTATTCTGCTATACAGCCTATCTTAAATGACTTTATTTTTGGGAACAAATGCTCAGTTCATGACAAAATAAAAAAGGCCGGCCTCGGGCCCCTTCACATAAGGAAGTGGGCTCAAGGTCACTCTTGGTAGAATTTACGGTATAGTCTCTCGGCTATGCCGTTTTTTCTTTGCTTACTTTCTTCTGATGCAGATGCTCTTGAAATAGTGCTTCCATCTCTTCGGCAGTGGGCATGTCTATGATTCCCACTCCTCTGTAGAAGATGTCGATTGGATATACTGTATTGCCATCAATGGTTTGCTTTTGGGATATCATAATGCGGTCAACAAATTCATTCACAATGGCCGGGCTTAGCTCTTTAATATGTGTATAGTTTCTGGCACGTTCTATAAATTGTTGCACATCATTCATCTTGCTGTTATCAACATCAATTTCAGTTTTTCGTTCTTCCGCTAATACTTTCAATTCGTTTTGCTCGTCTTCATAATTGAATGCCATTGTGGCAAAGCGTTCATCACTCAATTTCCCAGATGCATTATCTTCATAGATTCGCTGAAACAGTAGATCTAATTCGTTTATTCGCTTTTGCATTTTTGTAGATTGCTCAAGCTGCTTTTGCACAAAAATCTTTTCATAGGCCTGCAC
>LFSM01000122.1 GCA_001512745.1 Clostridiales bacterium DTU032 | reverse complement strand
GCAGATAAAGTCAGGCTACCCCTGATTTGCAATGCTATGACCCGGGATATTTTTGAAATAATACAGTCAGATCATGATTTGCAGGTCAGGCTGCAAGCCCCGTCTTTTATTATTGACTTACAAATGAAAAGACCGTGGGAAGTTTAATCTGATTAACAGGATTACTTTGTTATTATACAAGTAGGGTGATTAGTCACCACAGGAGGGATCGGTTTTATGAAAGGAAGAGTTGAGTTTCGTACAGATTGGTGCAAGGGTTGTGAGCTCTGTATCCCTGTATGTCCCGTAAACATTATCTTTATTGATGAATCAGTGACCAACAGCAAAGGTTATCATCCTGCGACTGTAACCGCCATGGATGAGTGTATCGGCTGTGCGAATTGTGGCAGAATCTGTCCTGATTCTATCATTACCGTATGGAGAGAGAAACGAGTAAAGAAGGATCAGAAATAGGAGGATAGCTATGGCAAAGGAATTATGGAAGGGTAATGAGGCGATGGCGGAAGCTGCCATCCGCGCTGGACTTAAGTGCTATTTCGGCTATCCCATTACACCTCAAAGTGAAATACCGGAATACTTTTCCCTGCACCTGCCGGAACACGGCGGAGTTTTTTTGCAGGCTGAATCAGAAGTTGCTGCCATCAATATGGTTTATGGCGCTGCGGGTGCGGGAGTGAGGACAATGACCTCATCCTCCTCTCCGGGTATCAGCCTCAAGCAGGAAGGGATCTCATATATAGCAGGAGCGGAGCTGCCCTGTGTGATCTTAAATGTCATGCGCGGTGGTCCGGGTCTTGGTACAATCCAGCCTGCACAAGGCGACTATTTCCAGGCTACACGCGGTGGCGGTAACGGCGATTACCGCATGATAGTTCTGGCTCCTGCCAATGTACAGGAAGCTACTGACCTGATGCGTCTTGCTTTTGATCTGGCAGATAAATACCGCATGCCGGTAATGATGCTGGCAGACGGCATGATAGGCCAGATGATGGAACCTGTGGAATGGCCTGACGAGCCTGCTCCCGAGCCTGTCGACAAGCCCTGGGCCACGACCGGCACCAAGGGAAAGCGCAAACATAATGTTATCAACTCCTTGTTTATGGAAGCTGAAGCCTGTGCAGCTCACAACGTCAGGCTGGATCAAAAATACCAGACAGTGGCGGAGAAGGAGACACGTTACGAGTTAGTCGGTGATGAGCAAGCGGAAATCCTGTTTGCAGCTTTTGGTACACCTTCGCGTCTGGCTCGCGCTGCCGGCAAGATTCTGGAAGAAGAAGATGGCATTAAATCAGCAGTTTTTCGTCCGATTTCACTCTGGCCCTATCCTTACCAGGCTCTCTGTGAAGCGATAAATAAGGATAGCATTAAGGCGGTAGTCACAGTTGAATTGAATACAGGTCAGATGCTGGATGATGTCAAAATTGCCAATCAGGGCAGCAAGCCGGTTTCCTTTATTGGAAAAGCCGGAGGCATGATTCCCACACCGCGTGAGATTGCAGTTGCTGCCAAAGAAGCGCTGGGGAGGAAGTAATAATGGATATGGATCTGGTTTTTAAAAAATCCGAAGGCCTGGCAGATATTGAAATGCACTATTGTCCGGGCTGTACACATGGAATTATTCATAAATTGATTGCTGAAGTTTTGGTTGAACTTGATCTTCTTGGTGACGCCATCGGTATTGCGCCGGTTGGTTGCGCAGTCTTTTGCTACGATTACTTTGCCTGTGATATGCACGAAGCGGCACATGGCCGTGCACCTGCTGTTGCCACAGGTATTAAACGCGCCTTGCCGGATAAGACGGTTTTTACCTATCAGGGTGACGGTGATCTGGCAGCTATTGGTACAGCAGAGATTGTTCATGCTGCCATGCGGGGCGAAAAGATTACTACTATTTTTGTAAACAACACGAACTACGGTATGACAGGCGGACAAATGGCTCCGACGACACTCGTCGGCCAGAAAGTCACAACCGCACCGCTAGGACGTTCTCGGGTGGACTATGGTTCGCCGCTGCATGTGTCGGAAATGCTGGCTACAATTAAGGGAGCAGCCTATATTGAGCGAGTTACTGTACATAATATGCCTGGAATTATCAGAGCAAAGAAAGCAATCAAAAAGGCTTTCCAACTGCAGCAGGAGGGAGCAGGATTCACCTTGATTGAAGTGCTTTCGACCTGTCCGACCAACTGGGGGCTGATGCCAAATGATGCTTTGACCTGGCTGTCAGACCAGATGATACCGGAGTTCCCACTTGGTGTGTACCGTGACATAACAGCGGAGGAAAATTAAATGGCTTACACTGAGATTATTTTTTCCGGTTTCGGCGGCCAGGGTGTTATGGCTATGGGCCAGACGCTGGCGGAAACGGGTATGCGTGAAGGACTGAATGTAAGCTGGCTGCCCTCTTACGGGCCGGAAATGCGCGGTGGCACTGCCAATTGCAGTGTAGTTGTAGCTGACAGTGAAATCATTTCACCTACAGTGTACGAACCTACAGTTCTGGTTGCAATGAATCAGCCGTCACTAGCCAAATTTGGCGCTAATGTCCGTCCAGGCGGGCATATATTTGTTAATTCTACTGTAGTCGATGAAAAAGTCGACCGCGATGATGTCAAGGTTCATTATGTTGACTGCGGCAAAATAGCAGCAGAACTCGGTAATGACCGGGTAGCTAATATGGTAATGCTGGGAGCTGTGGTCGGGGCGACAAAATTGATGGATCTTAAAGCTGTGCAGAATATGATGTCGGAAATTTTCACCGGTAAAAAAGCTAAACTGGTCCAGCTTAACGTTGATGCTATCCAAAGAGGTGCCGACAGTGTGTAATCAATATTCTGCCTTGGAAGGGGGGAGTATGGATATTAAGATTATCAAGACCAAAAAATTTAAGGAAAAACCTCAAGATGAAAACAAACTAGGCTTTGGAAAGATCTTCACAGACCACATGTTTATTACTGAGTATGACGAAGGTACAGGTTGGCGTGATGCACGTATTCAGCCAATAGAAAATCTATCTTTGCATCCGGCTGCGTCAGTTTTTCATTACGGACAGGAGGTCTTTGAGGGAGCGAAGGCATATCGACGCCAGGACGGAGAGATTCAGGTATTCCGCCTGATGGATAACTGTCAGCGCCTTGTGAACAGTGCAGTTCGCTCCAGCATGCCGGAGCTCGACGCCGAATTTCAGTATGAAGCTATTATGCAGCTGATTAATCTGGATCGCGACTGGGTTCCGCAAACAGAAGGGACTTCATTGTATTTGCGCCCCACGATGATTTCATCCACACCTGCTCTGGGAGCTCATTCTGCGCATAACTTTGTTTACTATGTTTTGTGTTCACCGTCCGGCAGCTACTATCCCAATGGTATGCAACCGGTTCGGATTCGCATAGAAGCATTTTATGCCCGTTCCGTTAAAGGCGGCATGGGCCTGGCAAAGGCCGGCGGTAATTATGCTGCCAGCTTTAAGGCGACCAAGGAAGCGCATGATGCCGGATATGATCAGGTGCTGTGGCTGGATGGTGTGCATAAGAAGTATGTGCAGGAAGTTGGCGCTATGAACATCATGTTTGTGATCGATGGCGTAATTGTCACCCCTGATCTTGGCGATACTATTTTGCCCGGAATTACCAGAGCTTCAGTACTGCAACTGGCAGCTGACCTCGGCTATAAAGTCGAAGAACGACCGATTTCCGTGGATGAGATTTATGAAGCTCATTCATCGGGCCGCCTCAGTGAATCATTTGGAACCGGCACAGCTGCCGTCATATCACCGGTAGGTGAGTATACTTACCGTGGTGAGAGCATTATTTTGAATAATAATGAAATAGGCCCTGTAGCACAGCAATTCTATGACCTGTTGACCGGTATTCAATTCGGAACAGGCGAAGACAAATTTGCCTGGACCAATGTGGTGCCAAGAAGATAAGGAGCAGAGCAGAGATGATAAATGAAACTGATTTGAAACATCTCAGACGTTGTGTTGAACTGGCCGGAATCGCATTGGAAAAAGGCGATGAACCTTTCGGTTCACTTCTTGTTTCAGCAGAGGGCGAAGTTTTGGCAGAGGATCATAACCATGTTGGAGGCGGCGACCACACTCAGCACCCCGAATTTGCTCTTGCCCGCTGGGCAGCAAATAATATGACTCCGGAAGAAAGAGCAGAAGCCACCGTCTATACTTCAGGTGAACATTGCCCCATGTGTTCTGCAGCTCATGGCTGGGTGGGTCTGGGGCGCATAGTTTATGCCAGCTCTTCCAGGCAGTTGCAGGAGTGGATGCAAGAGCTGGGAGCTGAAGCCGGCCGGGTCCGGAGTTTGCCGATTGGGGAAGTCATACGTGACACTCAGATAGACGGACCTGTGCCGGAGCTGGCAGAAGAAGTGCGTATGTTAATACGTTTATCCCATGAACGGAAATCTCAGGTTAAGAAATAGTTTTTTAACAAGAAAGGTAATGCTATGAAAGCTCATATTGATCGGGATGGCTGCATAGGTTGTGGACTTTGCGAAGAAATCTGTCCGGAGGTCTTCCATATAGCTGATGACGGACTGGCCGAGGTTATTGTTGATGAAGTGCTGGAAGATGTTGAAAATGAAGCTCTGGAGGCGGCTGACAGCTGTCCGACTCAAGTAATAACAGTTGAATAAATTGAGCTGAATCATACGGGGATAATATTATGAATAAATATATAGCTATTGTGATTGCGTTAATGATGGTCTTTGTGTTCACAGCATGTACCAACAAAACGGTGACAGTTGATGTTGATTATGGCGATTCCAGTCTATATTCAAAGGAGGATATGGATGCAGCTGTAGGAATAATTCAGGAAAAATTCGCTCAAATGAAGGGAGCTGAGCTCCATAGCCTTAGCTATACCTCGGACGAATGTAACGGTCAGAAAAATATTGACTGGATGAATGATCTGACTGATGGAGATGTCCGATACACACAATGTATAGAGTTCGCCAGCAAATTCCGGTCACCTAAAGAAGGCGGAGGATCATGGAATCCTGATTTCGAATACCATTGGCACTGGTGGCTTGCCCGAACGGATGACGGTGATTGGGACTTGCTGACTTATGGTTACTGATTCGTAAAAGTAGTTAAAAATAGAGGATTTTTGGAGCTATCAGACACGATAGCGATCCAAAGATCCCGACAAGGTGTCCAGAAAACTTTCTTCACCCCAGGTATTGATTTTGAAAAACATTGCCTGACTGCCGCCCGAGCTGATGGCAGAGACAAATAGATCATCAGCCTTGCCGACCAAGGTCAGATTAAGGCTGACGCGATTGCCACCAAGCCAACTGTAACGTTCATAGACGCGGACTGCTACCCGGACGTCACCGAATCTTGCTTCACTGCTGTCTTCTATAGAAGCGGACATGCTTTTCATAATAGCAGCATCTGCGGTCCTCAGGATTTCATCAAAATTTCCGCGCAGCCTGCTCTCATATTTGGCCATATCAGCACTTACCTCACAAAAGTTTATAAGGAAAGTATAACTCACTTGTCAATAACTGCTTGCTATACAATTGACATATTTTTGGCTGTTTAGCAATAAACATCCATTCCTTGCTGCGCTTGCTTTATCTGTCTGTATAAATTGCTCATTACTGTAGAAATGATTAACTTTATATTCAATTCTTTGCACTAAAGTAACCTTATCTTCACATACTTTACTTGTAAGGGTTTAGAATGAATGCATTAAAGAAGATGTTTTGGCGAAAATAGCCTTGAAAGATATGTGATCAGTGAAAATCGGGATATTTAGTGACGTTTACCTGCCCCAGATTGGTGGAGTTTCAACAGCTACACATTTGATCAAGAAACATCTGACTGCGCGCGGTCATGATGTTTATGTGATTACACCATCTGATCCGAAAGCAGAAGAGGAAGAAAATGTTATCCGGGTGCCGAGTATACCTTTCGTCAGCGCAAAACGGCTGGCATTCATGTGTCCCCCTTTGATTTACAAGCGGATTACAGATCTGGATTTCGATATTATACACACGCAAACTGAATTTGTTATGGGTGATCTGGCCCGTAGAGCAGTCAAAGACCTGAAAATACCACATGTTCATACTTTCCACACCCTTTATGAGGATTGGCTGCAGGGACAATTAGGTGAGGGGCATGCAAGTAAAGCTGCGCGCAGTTTCATTCGCCGCTTCTCAAGCAATTTCTGTAACAGTGCCGATCACATAATTGTTCCGACTCAGAAAACAAAAGACGTGCTTCTCTCCTACGGAGTGACAACACCGTTGCAAATATTACCTACAGGAATTGAGCTGGAACGTTTTGCAGCTGCGGCTGCGGACACCAGATCAAGGTCACAGCTGCGTGAAGCTTTAGATATTCCTCAGGATGCCTTCGTCCTGATCTATGTCGGACGCATTTCACAGGAAAAAGCTATCAATGAGATATTGAACTACTTGCCGGGGCTCATAGCGAAAAATGATGATTTTTATTTTCTGCTGGCCGGCTCCGGACCTCAACTGCAGGAATATTGTGATCAGGTATCAGCAGCCGGTTTGGAGAAGAATATCAAGTTTATCGGACCTGTCAGCGCTGATGAAGTACCCTACTATTATGCTGTGGGTGATGCTTTTGCTAGTGCCTCTCGCAGTGAAACTCAGGGTCTGACCTACATTGAAGCTATGGCTGCAGGACTGCCGCTGCTGGTCTTTAATGACGATTGTCTTAAAGGAGTTTTTGAAGAGGGCATTAATGGCTTTTCTTTCGCTTCAGAAGAGGAATTCTGCCGCGGTGCAGCTGCCTTGATAGCGGATACGGATTTGCGCAGAAAAATGTCGGAAGCGGCTGTCAGAAGCAGTCAGCATTTCTCAGTAGATGCTTTCATCGAGCAAATCTATTCCATCTATCAGGCTCAGCTGGAAATCTATCAAAATAGCCGGAATGAAGATGGTTTCCAGAGCAGAATATTGTAATATTTCAGATAAAAAACTGCTAAAAGTTAAAAGTATCTCTAACTATGAGTTTTTAGCAGTCCGTCTAAACCTGAACTGGAAATAATGCCTACAGTTGTAATTATATGGTCCATTGATTCCAGAGAACCATCCTTATACCAAAGATTTAAGACAGCTAACTGACCGGCAGCCCAATATTCTATAGCTATTTTCAAAGTGGTTTTATCCAGTTCTAACTTTTGGCTGAGAACTGACATGAGACTTATCTTTAAAGCATCCAATATTTTTGGAAACAGAGAGGAATTGAAACCGAATTTTTTGAAATGAGAACGTAAGTTAAGCTCATTTGAGAGAATACTGTCCAGGAGCTGATATAGATAAAAGGGATCTTTTATAGCCCTGCTCAGGTCACTCTTACTTAAAGCTTCATTGAACGTTTCGATCAATTCATTTTCAACTTCGTCTACCAGCTGATGTATGCCGCTATAGTGATTATAAAATGTCTTCCGGTTGATGTCAGCTCTTTCTGCTATTTCGATAATTGTGATCTTGTTGAGATCCTTTTCAACTAATAAACTGGTAAAGGCATCGTGAATAGCTCGCTTTGTTTTTCTTATTCTCGGATCAACTATTTTTGTCATGGCTTAGTACTTTCCATTTCTATCAAGAAACTCAACGGATACTTAGATTGTGTGGCTAATGCCGCACTTGTTAAAAACTTGTCTCTTGTGGTTAATACACGTTCGTATCATAATATACAAATGTGGTATAAGTCAAATCTGTGTAATAGATTCCTGCGCCACTAAGTAAGAAAGGAAGGACTTATTATGGCAAAGAAAAGCCTAAAAGACAAAGCCGCTACTTTAGCAACGCAAATGGCCTTGTCTTACCTGGAGAAGGATCCGGATAAAAGTATTCCCAAACTGATGACCTGGTGGGAGCGAGTAGACAAAAGTGAGGGGAATGCGAATAAGCAAAGAATCATAAGAGAAATAGTTGATAATCCGGATAATAACTGGTACAGACTCGTTCGCAGCCTCTGGGATGATCTCGACCAGGAAGTTCTCAAAACTGTATTTGAAAATTTGATAATAAACTCTTTCCTGATCGGAAACAGGGTAGAAGTTGAGAAGAGCGAAGAGCATGACTGTAATGTACCCTGGGCGATTTTGATGGATCCTACTTCTGCCTGTAACCTGCACTGTACAGGCTGCTGGGCAGCTGATTACGGCAACAAATTGAATATGGATTATGACACACTCAATTCCATTATTATGCAGGGAAAAGAACTCGGCACCTACATGTATATCTATTCGGGCGGAGAGCCTGTGGTGCGCAAGAAGGACATCATCAGGCTTTGTGAAGAACATGATGATTGTCTCTTCCTCGCCTTCACGAATGGAACACTGATTGATGAAGAGTTTGCAGATGAGATGCTAAGGGTAAAAAACTTTATTCCTGCGATTAGTATCGAAGGTTTCGAGGAGGCAACGGACTCCCGTCGTGGCGAGGGAACCTATAAAAAAGTAATTCGAGCGATGGAGATTCTCCGGAAGAAAAAATTACTCTTTGGTGCCTCCTGCTGTTATACCAGCACAAATACGGATAGTATCGCCAGTGAAGAATTTATCGATGCACTCGTTGATTGGGGCTGTAAGTTTGCCTGGTTTTTCACTTATATGCCGGTTGGTGTCAATGCAGTTACTGAGTTGATAGCGCGTCCGGACCAGCGTGAACAAATGTACTATGCCCTCCGGGGCTATCGCAAGACGAAATCGATTTTCACCATAGACTTCTGGAATGATGGTGAATACATTGACGGTTGTATTGCCGGTGGCAGATACTACTTGCATATCAGCGCCAATGGTGATATTGAACCCTGCGCTTTTATCCACTATTCAGATTCAAATATTCGTGAAAAAACATTGCTTGAGGCCTATCAGTCACCTCTCTTTCAAGCCTACCGCAAGAATCAACCATTTAACGAGAATATGTTGAGGCCTTGCCCCTTGCTTGACAACGTAGGAGCTCTGACCAAGATGGTTACTGAGACAGATGCAAAGTCCACCGATCTGGAGTCGCCGGAAGATGTCCATCATCTCTCAGCCAAGACTGTTGATGCGGCAAATAACTGGGAAGCCGTTGCGGATAAACTGTGGGAAAAAACACAAGCAGAAAAAAAGAACAAGTTTAACTTGAATAATTTGACTTGTCTTCTGGCGCACAAAGGAAAGACCGCCTCTTAACAGGCGGCCTTTTCTTTGTGAAAACTAAATAATTAATGGGTTGTTTAGAGGATGCCTAAAGCAATTTCCATCATATTGGTAAAGCTCTTTTCACGTTGCTCCGGAGTAGTCAGTTTATACTCGTAAATCGTATCCGAGACAGTGAGCAGGCAGGCGCCTTGTTTGCCTGTGATCTTAGCATTGTGGAAGAGGGCAAAACTCTCCATTTCAACACCCAGGCAGTTATGGTCTTCAAGCAGTACTTTCCACAAGGGGCGTTCATCCTCTGCTTCAGGCTCATAATAAAAGACATCACTGGAATAAGTTCTGCCCTCGAAAACAGTAATGTTCAGATCTTTAGCGCTTTGACGCAATTTTTCTGTTAGTTGCGGGCTGGCAGCAAGGACTTTCCCGTCAAAGCCTGACTGCATCCTGGCGTAGCTTGCATCGGAGTAGGCGTCAGTGACAAGCATGACATCAAACAAATCCAGATTTTCATCATAAGCCCCACAGCTTCCTACCCGAATAATGTTGTCGACATCATATTCAGTGAAGAGCTCATATGAATAAATACCGATGGAAGGCTGGCCCATGCCGCTGCCCATGACAGATACAGGCTTTCCCCTATAAGTGCCGGTATAACCCAGCATGCCGCGAACTTCGTTAAATAAACGCGGATTATCCAGGAAGTTCTCAGCGATAAATTTTGCCCTCAGCGGATCGCCCGGCATCAATACAGTCTTGGCTATGTCGCCCTTTTCAGCAGAGTTATGAGGTGTTGACATTAGTTTTCTCCTTTTCCTTAAGTTTGTCAGTTCACGATAAGATTTATTTGACTCTTATTATAAACATAGATAATGAAAAATAGCGATGGGAAGCAGTTAAGCTACTTCTTTTATGCGTCTTGCTTCTGCTAAAGCCAAGTTGCCTTAAAAAACATGAGCAAGATGGACGGACATTCCCTGGCCACATTTGTTCATTTAGCTGCCAATAATGTTCTCGACAGCTAAACAGATCACTACTATCATGTCAGTTGTCCTATGATTTTATGGAGGAAGATATGAAAATAGAAAAACAACTTAAGACTGTTCTCACTATTGCTTTACTGGCTATATTTTCTATGAGTATTTTATTAACCGGCTTTACTGCGAATGCAGCTGGTCAAGCTGAAAAAATTGTTGTATTGGGAGCGGGTTTAAACGAATCCCAAAGGATGCAGACGCTGGAATTATTAGATGTAGACTCGGAATCAGGTTTCAACATCGTGACCGGTGCTGATGCAGAGCGCTATCTCGGTGAGAAATTTACAGATACTGCCATGATTTCATCAGTTAAAGTAGAGTTTTTGGCGAAAAACAGTGGTGTCAGCACTGAAATTGCAACCCCAGACAGAATCAGCAAGGTCAAGTCTTATCAGTATTCTAATGCTGCTATAACTTCAGGTATTTATGACACTCGTATAGTTGTCGCAGCAGTCAGTACTGTTACAGGTAATTCAGCACTGACCGGCGTCTACAAAGCTGCGGAGATCTATGGTATAGAACTGGATGAAGATAAGCTGGAGGCCGGCAATGACGAACTGATAACAGTCCAGATCATTGAGGACAACAACGCCGGCAATGACGAATACGATTCTGAAGAGTTTTCCAAAGCCCTTACCGAGATAAAAGGGCAGATTGCTGAATTGGTGAAAAAAGAGGGCAAGGACAATGTCACATTAGAAGAGATCACAGTGATCGTGAACAATGTTCTGCATGAGTACAATATCAATATCTCCCAGGCAGATATCGACCGCCTGGCTTCGACTCTGGAGAAATTCAAAAATACAATTAGCGCTGAGGATGTGCAGAAAATACTGGAGCAGTTGCAGATATTCGGGGAAAAGACCTGGAATATGGCGCTTGACTTCATAGATCGGGCGAAGACAGAGGGCTGGTGGAATCAGCTGCTTGAATTTTTCAGGAAGCTCTTTGAAGCCATTGCAGACTTCCTCAGAAATATTTTTAGCAGCAATTAAGAGAGGTGATTATCTTTGCATAATTGAGAGCTTAGCTGATAGGGCTTATCCATGCCCAAGCCAATACAAGCAGGCTGCTAATTACTTTCTTTAAATTAAACTACCCACAGAGGGTAGGGTAAAGGATGCTCAAGTCCAATATAATGCCAGTGATACAATCGTTATTCTAGAGAAGTTCAGAGGTCCTACGTGAAGAGAATCGGATTTATAACGACAAATAAAGTGCTGGCTCAAAGTCTGGCTGCTTCACTCGAAAACCACCCCGACATGAAGCTGCAACCTTTCCTTCTTTTGAATCCCCAACAGGTGCTCCTCGATGCCGATCTGGCAAAACTTGATATTGCCCTACTGGACATTACTGATTTGCATACACCGGTTAATGTGAAAACTTGTACCCTTTGCCTCAAACTGCGGCAGGCGGTCCCCGGATGTCGCTTGTTACTCCTTGTGTCTCAGGATAATATTAAGGGGAAGGAAATGGCAATTGAAGCCATAAAAAATAAGACAGCAGATGATTTTGTTTTTTATGATACTTCGTTGGACTACCTTTTTGCTAAGCTGGCAGCTATGTGATTTTAAGCAAGCACACATATGAGGAGGCGTTTGCTTGAAAAAAGGAGAAGCAAAGCTTATTTGCCGTATTATGGTGTGGGCAATTATTGCAACGCTATTCTTTTCGCTGGTCTCTTGCAGCGGAAATAATAAGAGAGAAAATTCAGTTAACAACAATATAATCTATACTTTGGACGAACCCGCATTTTATGCAGATGTAATCTCCGAAATACTTCCTTTATACAGATTAGAAAAAGAAGAAGACGGTAATTCTATATTTTCCTATATTAACAAAGGCTATGCGGCGGAAGCTTTTGATGTGCAGGCATTAGGTGCACTCGAGTCTGGTGTAGCCAGCCAATGGTATCCCCAATATCTGGCTACCGTTGTCATAGCAATTGACCGCGGACTGACAGATGTGGAAATTTCCGGCTGGCGGGATTTGTTGACTGCAGAGGAGGATGTTGCTGTCTCAGACGCACAACCGCATCTGCAACTAATAATGTCGGCTATTTCCTACGCTTTGGAAGGTGAGAACTTCAGTCTTGACAGCGCAGCCAATTTATTGCGGGAACTACGCCATAAGGAAAGACTGCTTTTAAATACTTTCACTGCACCTATCATAATTTGTTTTGATTACCAGGCGGCTGCGCTCATAAGGAGTGGGCAGCAGCTGGAAATATTGGTGCCTCTGGAAGGTACTCTTACTTATGAAAAAGGCATCCTCTCTAATGAAGAGCTGACTTTCAGAGGAGATGAAGAAAGAGCTTTGCTTTCTGCAGGTTTTGTTTTGCGGAATGGCAGTTTTGACAGTAAATATTATCCGCAGGCAAATTATGTTTCTGCCCATCAACTGGAGGATTACAGCCATTTAAGCAAAGTAAGCCAGAACGTCGTTAAAGTTTTCCGCCGCAATGTTCTTCGAACTCGCCTGTATAGTTCTGCAGATAACCGAGAGCATCAACTGCTTCCTTTGCTTTATATTATCTTTGTTGTCGTTTGGCTGGCCTCTATAATCAGCCGGGCAATGCGCCAGCGTTTGAAGCGGATTTTGTTCTTAATAGGTATAGTTTTATTAGGTTGGATCATCGTTCGTCTGGTTAAGTATCAGATGCCGTCAAATATCTTGAATCGCTATTTATGGTACGGCTATTACTTCTTTCAGATGGCTTTGCCCATATTGCTTCTCTGGCTGGTCTGGCGCAGCGACAAAATGGATGATCAGCCGGCAAGCAATAAAGCATTAACGGCTGTGACTCTCTGGAATGCAGTTTTGGTTGCTTTTGTACAGACAAACGATTTGCATAACTTGGTGTTTCGCTTTGATTTGAGTAATCCGTCCTATGCAGAAGACTATTCATACGGACCTGTCTTTTACATCATCACACTTAGCTGGATTGCAGAATTAATCGCTGCTATAGGTATGCTGTTAGTTAAAAGCAGTCGCTTGCCCCGAAAAAGGGCCTTCATCTTTCCACTGCTATTTTGCTTGATTATGCTTGTTTATTCAGTCGGCTATACTTCGCGTGTGCCGGTTTTCTGGGACAGTGATTACACTACAGTTGTTGGCATTTTGAGTTTGATGTTTTTAGAGATTAGCATGCAAAGCTGCCTGGTGCAGGTTAATAATAAGTATTCAGGTCTTTTTACGCATTCGCCTCTTAACATGCAGATTTTGAATAGTGAGGGTAAGCTGGTTTTAGCATCTGCCAATGCCCCCCAACTTGATCTGGAATTGCAACAAGCTGCTTTGGCCGCTTATCCTGAGGCTGTTCGTGCAGATAAGGATACTCTGCTTTTCTCCAAAAAAATAGTCGGGGGCTATGCGCAGTGGCAGGAAGATATTAGTCATTTGAATTTTCTGCATCAGCAACTGGAAGAATCAATGAAAAAGCTGGAGCTGACTCATGCAGTGCTGGAAGAGGAAGAGAAGATTCAACAGGAGCTGGATGAAGAAAGCGCAAAGCTTCAGGTGATGACTGAGCTTGAAGAAGTAATAGCGGCAGATCTTCTGCGTCTTTCTTCCATGATAGAAAGTCTGCCTGACTCGGACCAGGAGTCCAGAGAAAGCGGACGCATAGCTTTGCTTCTCTGCTTCGTAAAAAGGAGCAGCAATCTTTTTTTCCGCAAACAGGAAACGAAATTACTATCAGCATCTGAGCTGTCTGCTTACGTCGCTGAGCTGGCAGAAATTGCTCAATATTTCGGAATGAAAATCCTGGTCAACAGTGAAATCAAGGAGGAAATACCGGTGCTGCAAGCTCGTTCTCTGTATGAGTTTACTTACTCGGTAGTAGACAGGGCAGCTCAGGCTGAAAACCCACACCTGCTCTTGCATCTGCTAACGGAGAAAGACCAGATTGTGCTGCGATTTATTGCCTCAGAAGATTTGCGTTCATTTGAACCGGAAATAGACCTGCAAGCTGAGATCAGCTCAGCAGGTGGCAGTTTTGCCTGTAAAGACCTGGATGGTGCAGTGGGTATTAGTCTTGCTTTTCCCCGGGCAGGTGAATGAAATGACAGGATTTTTTGTCTGGGCAGATGCATTGCGTTACCTTATCACCCTTATGCTTGCATTGGGCGTGCTCTCGCAAACGATGCTTGCGATCCTCAGCCTTCGCAGATATCCACGAAACTTCGGCCTGATTCTGGAAAATTTCATGGAATCCTTCGTCCTCTTCGGTATAGTTGTTTTCACCCTCATGTACGGACAGATGATACACTCTTTTTTTACCACTCTAATTACACCCACGGGATATGAAGGTATACGTTTTGTGGCCTTTGCCCTGATTACTTTGACAGTATTGCTGGTCGCTGTGATCGCAAAAAACTTTTACTCACTATTTTTGATTCCGCTATTTATGCTCCTGCTTCCTCCTTTTGAACTAGTATTGACAAAAAGTTTTCCCTATCTTTTTTTCATAGCGATAGTAGTCCTGCTACTTCGCAGTATCCTTATTTCTCTGCGGATACTTAAGGAAATACGCAGGACTATTTCAGCTTCATCAATTAAGGAAACGATCGATTCCATACATACCGCAGTCTTGTTTAGCGAGCCTGATGGTCTCATACTGCTCATAAATGAACAGATGCTTTACTTGATGGATACTATCAGCGGGAAGTTGCAACGTAATGCAAAAGAGTTTTATGAACTTCTGACTTCAGGCGAATTAGAGCCCGGTATGCAAAGAGAAGAGTTTGAAGGGCAGCTTGTTCTTCATTTGCCAAATGCGACGTACTGGATCTTTAGCCTGAGCAAGTTGAACATCAAAACTAAGGACTACTTCCAGCTGGCAGCAACAGATATTACACGCCAGTGGATGATGATGGCCGAGTTGCAAAGACAAGAGACAGAACTCAAACTCAAGTCAGAGCGCTTAAGAGAGTCAATCCATAAGCTGCAGCTCCTAAGCGGGGAGAAGGCAGTTAAAAAAGCGAAATTGCGCACCCACGAAGTTCTGGGCCAGAGACTGTCTTTGCTCTTGCGTGGTATCCGCAGTGGAGATACTCTGGATCATGATCTGATGCGGTCCCTCTCCGAGGGCATTGTAGAAGACTTGAAGATGGAGCAGGGTGTACCTTCTCCAAGAGAAGAGCTTGATGGTCTCGAACAGGCTTTTGCTTCGATTGGAGTGAGCATTAAACTGGAGGGAGACTTGCCACGAGATCAAGACCTGAGTCGTACATTCACTGATATAATCAAAGAAAGCGTCACCAACGCTGTACGCCATGGTTTTGCTACTGAAATATCCGTAAAGATAGACGGTGAAGGAGACTGTCATCAATTGGTGATAACGAATAATGGTGATTTACCTTCCCATCCAATAATTGAGGGTGGCGGTATCGGAGCTATGAGAAATATGCTGGAACCCTACGGAGGCGAACTTGATGTGATTTTAGATCAGTGCTTTGCCTTAACCGTCAAAGTGGCCGGAGGAAAAAGTGAACTATAGAGTACTTATAGTTGATGACCATGAATCCATGTGTGATTCACTGACCTATGCTCTCGGGCATGCCGGCAATTTTGAAGTGGTGGGCAGCATCTCTTCTGCAGCCCATGCGGATATTTATACTGAGCGCCTGCGGCCGGATCTCCTGCTGATGGATGTTTGTACAGAGGGCGGTGCCTCCGGTCTGGATGCTGCCAAAGACTTAAGAGTTAAGTATCCGGATATGAAGATTATTGTTATGTCAGGTTTTGATGAGATCACTTATGCGCCGAGAGCTAAGGAAGCCGGTGCAGATGCTTTTGTTTTCAAAAGCAAAAGTCTTGACTATTTTATAGAGGTGATCCGAGGTGTGATGGAGGGAGCTAGATATTTCCCTGAAGGCAAGACCATCCCCATGCCCAAGGGTGAAGCCCCACTGACCGAAAGAGAAATGGAAGTTTTGCGTCTGATGTGTAAGCACATGACAAGTAAAGAAATAGCAGAGGAATTATTTATCAGCGAAAATACGGTAAAGTACCATAAATCTAATATGCTGGCCAAAACCGGCTTTTCCAAAGCAGTGGAGCTAGCCTTTTATATGGTAGCCAACGGTTGGATTAATCCCTGGTACTAGGGTTTAAAGTGTTTCTTGTGAAAGGGCTGACTAACAGCCCTTTTTTTGTGGAAAAAACTACCCGCTACGGGTAGGGCAGGCGAAACAGTTGCGTGTTACGCTTAAGCGGGATAAAGTTTGAACCCTTTAGAAAGGAAGTAGACTGATGATTAAGAGAAGAATTGCACTAGTATTGTTGTCCATGATTTTGCTTTTGTCACTGCTTGCTGCCTGTGGAGGCGGCGGAGGCGGCGGAGATGCTTTGAAAGGGACATGGGAAGGCAATAGAGATTCGATAGGTATTACCTTCAAATTTGACGGAAAAGGCGGCTGTGATACTGAGGATGAATATGGTATTAAAGATACCGGCACCTACACCATCGCTGATGACAGCACTGTCAAGATCAAAATGTCCTACTGGGATAATGAAATCGTCTACAATTACCATATTGCCGGCGACAAGTTAGTTATGGATTCGGATGAACCACTTCGTCCTTCCTACGAGCTGACAAAAACAAAATAACTTAAACCCAAGCGGGAAGATGACGAAATCTCTTCCCGCTAAAATTTGTCCAGATATATTCCTGCCCCAAAGCCGCAAGAAAATGTGCGCTGCACACTATTAGGAAGGCTGTTGCATCATGGACAAGACTAAGATTTTGCTGATTATGAGCCGTGAGATAATTTCGGATTCAATAATCGCACAGTCAAAAGCCGGTGGCCGCTTTGACTTTCATGCTGAGTCTGACTATATGTCAGCAATCGAGAGCGCAATTAAGTACAAGCCGAGAATAGTATTATTAGAAGTTCCCGAGTCAGGCAGCTATAAATCTGCGGAAAAGTGTCTTCTTATCTCTGATGAAATCAGAAAAAACTTACCACAAACAAGACAATTGCTTCTATGCTCTGAAACGGATGCGGCTTCCCGGCTTGCCGCCATAAAAGCTAAACAGAATAAGAGAATCGATGATTTTCTTTTTTATGATACAAGTGTGAATTACTTATTTTCAAAACTGGAATCACTTATTTAAAGAATTTAAGAAGGAATAAGGAGAAAAAATGAAGCTTAAGAGGAGAAGTTTTATAAAGTTGATGGCCATGCTGCTGGCATTACTTCTATTTACAGCTTGCGCAAAAGAAAAGAAACCGTCTGCGTCAGATGATCCGAATCTTGGACTATGGCAGGCAACATTGGTTGAGATGTTTGGTGAGGAATCTCCTGCGGATGAAATATTCGAGATGGGCTTTGAGATTGAGCTTCTGGAGGGAGGCAAGTGCAAGGTCATCACCGATGGGAAAAAAGGTAGCTTTGACTGGAGCATAAAAGGAGATATTTTATCCATCAGCCAGAAGGGTAATACTTTTCTAACAGCTGTGATTAAGGGAACGCAGATGGTGATTGATGACTATATGTCTACAGGAATGAAGATCACCCTGCACAAGGAAGGCTCTGCTCCGCAGATAACTGATCCTGTGAAGACCGAGCCTGATGACCCGGATCCGAGTGTGAACGACCCTGATCCTGATGAGCCGGGAACTGCTGTTCAGACTCTATGGAACGGCGACTGGTATGGATATTTGTGGATCACTGAATACTATGGCCTATGGCTGCCGGAAGAGGATGCCGAAGAAGAAATTTATGATGCTCTTATGTACATTGATGTGGATGAAGCAGGTAACGGCCAATTATCAATCAATCTTGTAGGTGCTGAAGATGACATTGCAGTCAGCACAATAAGAGGTGATGAATATCTTCTGGAAACGGTTGAAGGCTATTTCCTTGATGCCCTTCTGGAAGAGGGCGATTGGTGGATGGGCATTTCTCCCATTGACGAAGGCAAAAAGCTAGTAATCTCTGATCGATACTATGACCCGGAGTTAACGGATGGAGATGGTTTTGAGTATATGTTTGCTTTCCGTCCCTGGGGAGAATTATGGGAAGCTGAGGAACGCGAAGGTGACAGACTTCCACCTTCTTATGAGAGCTATAAAGAAGATATAGCAGGTGAAGTAGACCCGCCTATCGATGATCCTAATCAGGGATGGGAGGGCAAAGTTGCCAATTTCACAAATGATGATCTTGAGGAGATCTATGCCCTGCTCAAGAGTGATTATGACAAGGGTGAGTTGCGGGGAATGACTTACCGGGATATCTGTGAGACATATTTTGATGGTGCAGCAGGAGAATTGGACTTAGAAGGTGAGACAATAAGCTTCTATATATGGCGGGCTTCCGATAAGACTTCAAACTACATCCAGGTGACCTTTCAGGATTATGAGGGAAACGGGATACGTACAGCCGGGGGCATAGGCTATAACTTTGAATAAAATAATTTTAGAAGGAGATCATTAAAATGGAGAACAAGAAAAACGCATTATTGTTGGTGACAGGCATACTCTTGATTATCGGTGGTGCAATTGGTCTTATCGGATCTATCATTGCCTTGCTGGGCGCAAGGGTAGCAGTAGTTATGTTTGCAGATCAGGAAGGAGTCGGCCTGCTGGTCTTTGCGGCAGTACTCCTGCTCTTGAGTGCAATTGTGAGTTTAGTTACAGGTATTCTGGGAGTAGTAAACGCAGGCAAACCCAATAAAGCAAATGTTTTAATAATATTTGGTATAGTAACAGCACTTTTATCTGTTTTGGGCAATATTTTGACAGTAGTAGCTGGCGGTCAATTCAGTGTGCTCTCATTAATTACCGGATTGATTATACCTGTACTCTTCCTGATCGGAGCATTTCAAAGCAAAAAAGCCCTAAATCAAGGGCAAATAATGTAGGCCGGATAGGTTTTCTCAGATATTATTACTTGTAAAGGGGTTATAAAAGGAGACTTTCCTGATGAAAAGCAAAACTAATATACAGCAAATTATTGTGTTTATGTTGGCAGCAGTCTTTTGTTTGCTGATACTTGCAGCTTGTGATAAGGGAAGTGATCCGATAGCATCTCACCCCACCGGTGGAAGCAGTGAGTTAACAGCAGTTCCCGGTGGGGAAACATCTTCCAGGCAGACAGTCAGTACTGAGCCAACAGCAAGTACCGGGCAAACAGAGCCGACTCAAAGGACATTTGCCGATTTGCCTGTAGAGGAATTGATTGACTATCTTCTGTCAGAGCTGCCGCGTGCTCATGAAATGGTCACTGAATATGGTATGACGGTGCTTGTAAGCGGCGAAGAGAGCGAGTATAAAAGTAAATGCCGCGATATCTGGCTGGGTACAGATCTTGATGGTAAGTTTACGCGGGAAATTCTTTATTCTATCTGCGATACAGGTGAGATATTTGAATACAATGCAGTACTGAATCTGTGGCAGAAAGTGGAGGATGTCATTCCGAAATTTATGGCAGTTTTGAGACTGGATAAGGCCTTGGATAATGATTCCTACATTTTTCTTTTAGATGATGTTGTCTGGGTCGATGATAGCAGCGAGCCCAATGGCTATAGAATAGACAATGACAAGGAAGAATGGGTCCCATACATTGCAAGTCTGCAAACAGAATGTCATGTTCTGGGTCCGGGTGAAGAATCTGCAATGGAGCTGTGGCAAGTCAGTCTTGATAATTTTGTTGCAGAATTGAATATGAGAGGTGAAGACATTCTGGTAGAAGCTGGCATCTACGATGGCGGGATCTACTATATCTCAGAAGTCTACCATCCTGCACCCCTCTACTGACAGAGAATATCTATAAGTAAAACAAAAGAGAAATTCGAATAAGTTTCTCCTTTCTATAGTGATGCCAGTCCGAGTATAAGCAGGCTGGCATCACTGCTTTTATTAAATTGTTTTGATGGCAGACAGGTCTGATTTGCATAATCTGCATCCTTTTTTAAATGTAATTATATTTTTATAATGTCAATCTGTTTCAGAGATTAAATATGATACACATGTTTCTTTTTCTTATAGGGAATTGGATTATCATGATATTAGTTAGGCATGCCTAATTAGTGCCGATTAAGCAAGCGGCTGACTTGCGAACCATAGTAGCAGCTATTCAGAACAGGAGAGAAAGATGTCAAACAAAAAACAAGCACAAGCAGAAGCGCTAAAAAGTATTTTGCAACAACTGAGCAGTGGTGCATCGGTTGAAGATGTCAGAGAAGAATTCCGGAAGACTTTTGACACTGTGGAAGCCAGCGAGATAGCTGCAGCTGAAGCAGAACTGATCAAGACCGGTACGCCGATTGAGGAGATTCAGCAGCTGTGTAATGTTCACGCATCTCTTGTTGAAGGCAGCGTTGAAGTTATTGCAACAGACCCGGTAATGGGTCATCCGCTGACAGTCTTCTATAAAGAAAATGATGGATTAGAAGAATTTCTGGCTGGCACCTATGCTGAAGCCAAAGCGGACTTTTTGTCTTCCAAAGACAATAAGCTATACTTAAAAGCTCTGTATGAGCTCTATAAGCTGGACCGACACTATTCTCGCAAAGAGCAGCTGATGTTTCCCTATCTGGAGAAAAACGGTATTACCGCTCCGCCTAAGGTTATGTGGGGTAAAGATGATGAAATTCGTGGACTAATCAAGCAGGCGATAGCGAAAGCTGAAGCAGGTGAATATGATGAAGCGCTCTTTACCGAGATGGAATCTGAAGTCCGCGGTATGATTCAGAAGGAAAACGAAATCCTGAAACCGATGCTGGTGGATAATATCAATGACGAAGGCTGGAAGGTCATCGCACAGGAAGGTTACCAGTTTGGCTATGCTTTTATCGATGGTGTAGAAGGCGTAAGTCCTTCTGACATCAAGGCCTGGGTCAAGGATGAACAAGATCTTGACCAGCGTCGCGGCAGCAACGACATCGATCTGCCTAGTGGCTATTTTAACGTGCATGAGCTGGAGGCCCTGCTCAATACGCTTCCTTACGATATTACTTTTGTAAATGCTGATGACAGAGTGCAGTATTTCAGTGAAAATGAACACCGCGTTTTTCCCAGAACCAGAACTGTACTCGGCCGCCTGGTTGAAGACTGCCATCCTCCCAAAAGCCTACATGTCGTTGACTCCATTGTGAAGGATTTTAAATCAGGGAAAAAAGACAAAGAGTTTTTCTGGATCCAGAAAGATGGACAGTTCATCATGATCCGTTTTTACGCCATTCGTGATGCTGAAGGCAAGTATCTCGGTGTCGCAGAAATAACCGAAGAAATCTCTGAACTGAGAAGCCTTGAAGGCAGCAAGACCCTGATGCCTGATAATTAATAAATACATAGAAAAGACTGCTCATTCGATTTGATAATGAAAGGAGTTCAGCTTTAGCCG
>LFSM01000053.1 GCA_001512745.1 Clostridiales bacterium DTU032 | reverse complement strand
AAGAGAAAGACTAATCGCATACATCGTTTGCTGCGCCAGGCCAAGTTCCAAAACTCGGAAGCCTGTGTAGAAAACATCAATTACAATGTCGAACGCAAGCTGGATAAACAAGTAATATTGGAGCTTGCCAGTTGTCAATATATCCGTCATGCAAGTAATGTCAATATCTTCGGAGCTACGGGAGCCGGAAAAAGTTACCTGGGACAAGCTCTGAGACAGGCAGCGTGCAGGCTTGGGATCGCCACTCGCTACATACAATTGCCGGAACTATTGGATGAGTTCAGAATAGCGGAAAGCAGGGGCCTGGAGTACTTAATAAAAATCAGAAAGCAGTTCTCTACGGTGCCTTTATTAATCATCGATGAGTGGCTTTTGTTTAGGATTGATGAGCGCGACTGTGAACATCTGCTTAGCCTCATCGACAGGAGACATTCAAAAAACCGCCCGAAAAGCAGAGCGTCAGAGAACAACTCCGACAGCTTCAGGAACAGGGCAAACAGCATTCCCGCAAAAAGAAATCCTTTGACAGAGACAGGTAACTTTGGAATCGACAACAACACCGCAGGGCATTCCTGTCTTGCGGACTTACATACATTTGCAGAAAGCACCCTGCAAGATTTTGTCTTGCAGGGTGCTTCCACTGTCAGGAAATCATATCACAAATCAATCTTCTCAAAGTTTTTTATTGACCGATGCATAGAAACTACGGTTAGCAGTGCAAAAGAGGCTATGCCAACCATAAATACACTCACCTGTAAACCGATATGCTCAAAGCCAAAAGCGTTCAGAGCCGAAAGTACTGGGATATGAAAGAGCGTCTCACCAATGCCTACAACAACAAAAGCGGCGACAATAAACGCAACAAATGGCTTTGCAAATTTATATGCTGTCTTGAAAAAACCGCCGACGAATATCAAATTGAACAGTCCTAAAATAAGCAATACAAAGCCAAGATACACAAGGTTGGCATTCATCAGGGCATTGTTTCTGTATACAGTAGCTTCCGATAGCAATGTCATACGAATGAGCACCGCTACCGAAGTCAAAGCAAAATAACCAAGCTCCACCACAATGCAAAACGCATATTTCGCCCTTACAATATCACCTTTGGCGACAGGCAAAAGGGCGGTATAAGTAATGTCGTTCTCTTCTCTTGCGTTTTGGAACGATTGAAATAGTCCAAGGCATACAAAAAAAGAGCTGACGAGTATAGGATAGCCCGGCACAAATGCCATCAGTCCAAACACGATAAATATGTAAGAAAGAGGTGAAGCGGCAAGTTTCATTTCTTTTTTGAGTAGTTTTATCATACCTTGTCACCTCTTTCCATTCGTAATATACTTTCTTCCAAAGTTTCACCGTCTTTACAATAGTTTTTGCAAAAGTCATCCTTAGAACAGTTGGCAACAAGTCTGCCGTTTCGGATATACATAATATCATCAGCACATTTTTCTATATCCGAAGTGATGTGCGTTGAAAACAGCACAGCAACCCCTCTGTTTTTTAGTTCAATAAATAATTCCAGCAATTCGTCTCTGGAAAATGGATCAAGTCCGCTTGTTGGTTCGTCTAAAATCAGGATTTCTGCCCTGTGTGAAAGGGCGAGAAGAAGATTGAATTTTACTTTCATTCCTTCTGAAAGTTCGCAAGGCATCTTGCTTTCGTCAAGTGAGAACATTTCAAGATATTCCCGGTACGCTCCTTCGTCCCAATTCTGATAAAGGGTTTGCGTAACAGCAACAATATTTTTTATTTTCTTTTTCGGATAATAGTTGATTGCACCAGTGGAAAAACCGACACGCTGTTTGATTTCTCGTTCATTACCTGAAAACGGCAAATCAAAATAACAAATCTCACCGCAATCTGTATGAACAAGACCCAAAATGGATTTTATCGTTGTGGTTTTACCTGCTCCATTTCTGCCAATAAAACCAGTAATTCGCCCAGCGTTCAATTTAAAAGAAATGTCGGACAACACAAAAGGGGGATATGATTTACTTAAGTTTTTGATATTACAAAGTGTCATCATTCATCCTCCTCAGCGGTTTCAAATATAGCGGCAGCGAACTGTGAAAACGTTGTTTTCGGAGGAATTGCAATTCCTCGCTTCTCATCTCCCAAAAGCACCAGTGTGTCGCCAGGTTTAATGTCGAATAATTCTCTTGCTTGCTTTGGTATAACAATTTGTCCTTTTTCGCCCACTGTGGCAGTCCAAGCATATTTTCCTTTCGGCTTTGGCATAAGAACATCTCCTTTATAAAGTATGATTTGTATAACTAGTTATACTTCCGCCTTTTTTCTTTGTCAACAGTTCTCTCGCAAATCTGTAGCATTTTTGCAAAAATCGAATCGCTAATATAAAACCATTATCACCCGAAAACAAGTCTTAAAAAGCCTTGTATAGCAAGGAAAATGACGCTAAAAAGCGTTACTATTAAACAAAGGGCGAAGATACCAATAAAAGTATCTTCGCCCTCAAATAATGCTATGCGAAAATCAGTTCGCTATTAACGACCTCTCTTGCACAGGCTTGAATATTTCCCATCTTTCCAACCCATTCCATAGGCTGTTCTGTTTTGAGATGTTCTGTCACGCCCTGCCTTTCTGCCATTTCTTTAATCGATCTATGGAACATTTGCTCCGCTTGTTGGTTTATATCAGCAAGATAGTGGTTCAGTGTGCCATCGAGCAGCATTGTAGTATAAATAATGTGCTTATGCTCCTTTAGATACTCTCTGTGACGTTATCCCCATAAACCGATAGGCTGTGTTTCTTCTTCAGAAAGTATCAGGCAAGGGATATAATAATCGCCTTGCAATTCATACCATAAACCGTTGCTTTCATCATAGATATACTTGTCCATTTATAAATCCTCTGGAAATGTCAACGTATGCATGTCCAAAAGTGATCAAATAAGAATGTACACTTTTACTGGG
>LFSM01000086.1 GCA_001512745.1 Clostridiales bacterium DTU032 | reverse complement strand
ACCTCAGTGTACAGAAGATCTTCTTCTGTCAATTCGTAAACTGTGCCGTCAACGTCCAAAGCTATGGACTCACCACGTCTGATAGCCTCCATAGTTGTACGCCCGGGTAATTCCGGAATCAACTCACGTGCTCTATTCAAATCTTTGCCCATGCGTTTGCCCAAGGTGCGGAGCTGTGGTTTGAACTCATAATCAATCAGCTCGGAAGCCTCAGCACCAAATTCGATAGCTTTGATGTTCAGTTCATCCTTAAGCAGATCCATCAGTTCTTGCGGCAGTTCTCTGCCACCGACAACTATGGCCTTAGCCAGAGGCTGTCTGATCTTAAGCTGGGCAGTGTTGCGTGCGGCCCGGCCTAAACTGACAAGATCAAGCAGGAGATCCATATCGCTCTCAAGCTTTTCATCAATCAAAGACCCATCTGCCTCCGGATAATCTTCGAAATGGACACTTTCTTTAGCTGAGTCAAGATGTCCGACAACAATATTCTGATAAATCATTTCTGATACAAATGGTGTGAAAGGCGCAATCAAACGAACGAATTTTTCCAGGACCTCATATAGGGTTAGATAAGCAACTACTTTATCATCATCCATTTCCGGGCCCCAGTAACGTTCCCGGGAACGACGCACATACCAGTTAGAAAGATCATCCAGAAAATCCTGTAAGCAGCGTGATGCACCGGTGATGTCATTTTTATCCAAACGCTTATCTACATTTCGGATCAGGCTGTTAAGGCGGCTCAAGATCCAGCGGTCAATAACCGTACGTTTGCAAGCGTATTCAGCTTTATCATAATTCTGCGGCTCAAAATCGTCGATATTGGCATAAAGCACGAAGAAGGCATAGGTATTCCAAAGCGTACCCATGAAACGGCGTTTGCCCTCGTTTACGGTTTCTTCTGAAAACCTTGTCGGCAACCAGGGCTGGCTAGTGGTTAAAAAGGCCCAGCGGGTTGCGTCAGCGCCTTCTTTAGCAAATATGTCCCGAGGATGAATAACGTTGCCGAGATGCTTTGACATCTTGATTCCTTCGCCATCCAGCACGTGGCCCAGGACCAGACAGGTCTTGTAAGCCTGACGGTCAAACAAGAGGGTGCTGATGGCATGAAGTGTGTAAAACCAGCCACGCGTCTGGTCAATAGCTTCAGAGATAAAATCAGCCGGAGCACTGGCATCAAATATTTCCTTATTTTCGAAAGGATAGTGATATTGGGCAAAAGGCATGGCACCGGAGTCAAACCAGCAGTCAATTACTTCCGGTACACGTGTCATTTTGCCACCACATTCCTTGCAGGCGAAATGAACCTGGTCAATAGCAGGTTTGTGGAGTTCAATATCTTTCGCTGTATCCGGCGCTAAACAGTGCAGCTCTTCTATGGAACCCACACAATGTTCTGCATTACAGGATTCACATTCCCAGATAGGCAGTGGCGTGCCCCAATAACGTTCACGCGACAGATTCCAATCAACAACATTTTCAAGGAAATTACCGAAGCGTCCTGTACCGATGTTTTTCGGTATCCAGTTGATTTTTTTATTGTTTTCAATAAGTTCATCCCGCACTTTTGTCATGGCGATAAACCAGCCGGAACGGGCATAATAAAGCAGAGCTGTATCACAGCGCCAGCAGAAAGGATAATTGTGCTCAAAATCTTTACTGAAAAGCAGCAAGCCACGCTCATCAAGATCCTGAACGAGCTTAGGGTCAGCCTCCTTGACAAAAACACCGGCGAATTCACCAGTTTCCGCTGTAAGCTTGCCTTCCAGATCTACCAGCTGGATATGAGGCAGATTATATTTGCGCCCGAGACGGGCATCATCTTCACCAAAGGCTGGCGCGATATGCACAATTCCAGTTCCGTCATCGAGGTTTACATAAGGATCTGCAACAACATAAAAGGCGCTCTGCTGGTCCTTGATCAGCTTATTGGCGTAGTCAAAAAGAGGAGTATAGCGTTTATTCAACAATTCACTTCCGGACATGGTACGGATAATTCTGGCGTCTTCACCGAAAACTTCTTCAATCAGAGCAGTTGCCAGGTAATAGCGGCTGGCAGCGGTATCATGCTCGGGGCAGCCTGCGATTTCAACCAAAGCATATTCTTCGTCTTCGTTCACGCAGAGTGCCACGTTAGAAGGCAGAGTCCAGGGCGTCGTCGTCCAGACAGCAAAGTAGGTATTATCTTCACCCTCTACAGGCATGCGCACATATACAGAAGTCTCGGTAACATCTTTGTAGCCCTGAGCCACTTCATGACTGGAGAGGGCTGTACCACAACGCGGGCAATATGGCACAACACGGTGCCCTTTATAGATAAGGCCTTTTTTCCAGATTTCCTTTAGAGCCCACCAGACTGATTCTATATAGTCATTTTCATAGGTGACATAGGCATGATCCATATCAACCCAAAAACCTACTCGCTCGGTCATTTCTTCCCATTCACTCAGGTATTTCCAAACACTCTCTTTGCATTCAGCTATGAACTCAGCTACACCATACTCTTCGATGTGCTCCTTACCATTCAGACCCAGTTTTTTTTCAACTTCGAGCTCAACCGGAAGTCCATGTGTATCCCAGCCGGCTTTGCGCGGGACATAGTAGCCTTTCATCGTACGATAGCGGGGAATCACGTCTTTAATAACACGCGTCAGAACATGGCCGGCATGTGGTTCTCCATTCGCAGTAGGTGGTCCTTCATAAAAAGAATAAATCTCATTACCTTTGCGCTGAGACAAAGACTTGTCAACTATATCGTGCTCTTTCCAAAATTCCAGCACTTCCAGTTCTCGTGGGACAAAGTTCAAACTGCTATCTATTTTTTTATACATTCTGCTTCCCTGTTTCCCTTAATTTACTTATATGTACATTTTAGTTTTTGCATCTTAAGAATTATACGAGGATAGCCAGAAAGTGTCAACGAAAGGCTTTTATACGAGGGCTCCTTGAATCAGCACACTTGCCCTTTACGATCAAGATGAAGGCTGATTAGCTGGATAAAAATCTCTGAACATATCTCTGTCAACTATATAATATATGCATTCTCACCAAGCTATATGTTGATATGTAGTATTCTTCGTGATATTCTAACCAGTGAGATGTTCTCTCCCTGAGAGAGAAAATTAACCTGAGGAGGTAATATATGTTTGAAAAAGCATTCAAACTGAAGGAACATGGAACTGATGTCAAGACTGAACTGATGGCAGGCCTAACAACCTTCATGACGATGGCTTACATCCTGGCAGTTAACCCTCAAATTCTGAGTGCAACCGGGATGCCGGCTGGCGGCGTTCTGATTGGTACAGCACTATCATCCGCAATCGCCTGTTTCTGCATTGCATTCATGGCTAACCTGCCGTTCGCACTGGCACCCGGAATGGGCTTAAATGCCTATTTTGCCTATACTATTGTATTACAAATGGGGTATACCTGGCAAGCAGCATTATTCGCAGTACTGGTTGAAGGTGTTATCTTTTTAATCCTTTCACTGACCTCTGTACGTGAAGCGATTTTTGATGCTATCCCATTGACTCTAAAGCATGCAGTAAGTGCCGGTATTGGCCTATTTATAGCCTTTATTGGTCTGCAGAATGCTAATTTAGTCAGAGGTGGAGCTACTCTCGTAGAGTTCGCCCGCTTCAAGGATTCCATACACACAGCCGGAATTTGTGCTATTTTGTGCTTAATCGGTGTTATCATCATAGCAATACTGAGTCACAAGAGGGTCAAAGGCGCTATCCTTATTGGAATTCTTGGTGCCTGGATACTCGGCATGCTTGCTCAGCTGGTTGGCCTGTATGTTCCCAATTTTGAAGCCGGTTTCTACTCACTCTATCCAAGCTTTGCAATCGGATCACACTTCCAGGAATTTGGAAGCCTGGTAGGACAAGCACTCAATTTCAATGCCATTGACCTTAAGGGAATTGGTGACTTCATAGCCATTATGTTCGCTTTCCTGTTTGTTGATATCTTTGACACGCTGGGGACACTGATCGGTGTTGCCACCAAAGCGGATATGTTGGATGAGGAAGGCAAACTACCCGGTATCAAAGGTGCACTCTTGGCTGACGCAATCGGCACAACAGTAGGTGCTCTCTTTGGCACATCAACAGTAACAACCTTTGTTGAGAGTTCAGCTGGTGTGGCTGAAGGCGGACGTACAGGTCTCACCGCATTGTCCACTGGTGTTCTCTTCCTGGTCGCTATTATTCTCTCACCGATCTTCATTTCAATCCCGGCCTTTGCGACCGGTGCAGCGCTTATCTACGTTGGTTTCTTGATGTTGTCCTCGCTCTTGAAGGTTGACTTCGAAAATCTGACTGAAGCAATTCCTGCTTATATCGCAGTAATTGCAATGCCCTTCTTCTACAGTATTGCTGAAGGCATCTCCTTCGGTATTATCTTCTACGTCATCATTAACCTCTTGACCGGAAAAGAAAACCGTAAGAAGGTCAGCCCGCTGATGGCCATACTGGCTATTCTCTTTATTCTGCGTTATATCTTCTTATAGAAATAACCCGGGAAAAGAGATTGTTTTAACAAAACTAAGATTAAAGAACGTCTCAGCACCCCGGATTTACCTCCGGGGTGTTTTTTTGAAAATATAGCGATTCAGCGATCAGGCAATTGACAAGTGAACCAATTCTCAGTTACACTAATCAAGCTGCGCGACTTGATATGGAGAGATGGTCGAGCTGGCTGAAGGCACCGGTCTTGAAAACCGGCGAGGATTCACGTCCTCCGTGGGTTCAAATCCCACTCTCTCCGCCACAGGAGAGAAGGCAGATTTTTACAGCTTTCTCTCCTTAATACGGATCTTCACACGGAGAAGTACTCAAGTGGTGAAGAGGACGGTTTGCTAAACCGTTAGTGGGGGCAACTCCAGCGAGGGTTCAAATCCCTCCTTCTCCGCCAAAAGCACTCGATCTTTTTATACAGGATTGGGTGCTTTTTATTTTTATAAAGTTTTCATACGGAAGGCTGTAAGATTTCTTTTAAATGATGTCCATCAAAGCCCGGTTTTGCCGCAGCCATTTCTGTGATAACTTGTAGTCTGGCAGCAACTCAGCGACCAGAGACCAGAAATTCGAGCTGTGATCCTTGTGAATTATATGGCAGAGTTCGTGGACGACAACGTAGTCAATCACTGAGAGGGGGCACATCACAAGTCTCCAGGCAAAGTTCAGCGTGTCCCCTGCTCCACAGGAGCCCCAGCGCTGCTTTGCACCGGACATTTTTACGGATGTGTACTCTACCCCCATGATACCAGCGTAGTAGTCAACCCGTTCTCTGATCACAATAGCAGCCTGATTTTTAAGCCAGCTGGCAAATCCTGCCGGCGTCATCTCGTCTGGCAATAGCAGCTTGTCGTCTTCGATAGCTATCTCCTGAACAGCTTGACGCAGGACAGTATAGTATTCACCTAGATACAGTATGTTTTCACCATTATCCAGCGTGATCTTACTATGTTTCGCTGCACAAGCAAGAGCCTGACTCTGCTTTTCCCTGATCCACCACTCCTTTTCTTTGATAAAACTACGGATGTATTTGTTACTCAGACTGATTGGGGCGCGGACAATAAGTCTGCCCTCCTTGTCAATTGTCAGGGCAATACTCTTACGCTGACTGCGGATTATTCTGTAAGGGATTTTCTTATAGTAATTATTCATGACATCTCCCCGGATAAA
>LFSM01000037.1 GCA_001512745.1 Clostridiales bacterium DTU032 | reverse complement strand
ATTAATGCTGCAAAGAAGATAACATAGCCGGCCGGCATTCCCAATATTAAGTAAAAAATCGTGAAGACTACAAAGAGGAAAAGAATTGAAATGATTTTGCTTTTAAAGTAACCGGCAACGACGATATTAGACTTATTTACAATGGGAATAACGTGCTCTCTCCAGTTGGCAGGCAAGTTATCCGATACTTTGTTAAAGAAAACATCTTTTTGGCTCATAATGTGCCATAAAAAGATAGGAACTAAAACGATCGTAGTCAATCCCTGGCCAACCGCTCTGACCACAGAACTACTACTGGTCAATATCTTCTGGTAATCGTAATTCTTTAAGAAATCTTCAACATAAATATAGATATTTTCAATATTTTTGCTTACAAACCATTCTCTTATTGTTTCAAAAAAACCGGCTTTGGTTATTGCATGATATACCGCTCTGCCTTGATCAATGAAGAAGACGACTACAAAATAAATAATCGCAGCTGAAGCTATTAGCAATAATATCAGTGTAAGAATGACTGCATATTTTCTGCCTATTTTCCATTTCGTAATCAACCAATGAGTCAGAGGATTAACTAAATAAGCCAGGACAGCAGCAAGCAATATCGGCGTCAGAACCAGGGAGACTCCATTTAGTATCTTGTGCACTATATTATTGGGATATAACCTATTTAGAGTATGAAAGGCTATCAGGATTAATAATGCTAAAAGAACGATGCCCAATATTTTTACAGTCTTTTTCATTTTCAGCCTCGCATCACTTAATTATGAGTATTATATCATGATATTGTAAGAAGCTAAGGGGCACTCCTTCCTCTATAACTAGTTCATTGAGACTTGCAGCTAAGTATCTTCTTTCGGCTTGTTTTATGCTTGTTTTAAGAAACTCTCGACCTTGTCGTAGTCCTCGTACGGATAGATATACTTGCTCACCGGGGGCATGGAGTTATAAACTTTGTCAATGTCCAGATAGCCGACACCATTGGTAAAGCCGCTGAAAACCCCCTTGATCAGAACACTTTCCGTCGCCATTCTCCCGTCAAAATGCGGCGTTCGATTTCGGCGACAAACAAATCAGTCAAACTTGGCATAGTATCCTCCGTTAAATCGGTGGTAATACCAGTGTGTGATTTCAGTTTGGCACGCTGTGGAGCTGGCGTCAATGCAGAAGCTTGTTTTTCTGTCACAAAATCAAGCTACCAATAGCCCCGTTTATGTAGACATCATTTCCCGGGCAAACTATACTTTTGTCAATGAGATTTAGCCGCGACGGTAACACTCTACTATTTTCAACAGATTCTTATAATGAAAAACAGAAGGAACAGGGTAGATGAGAGAGCAATATGATGTAATTAAGATGCTCCAGGATATGGTAAGAATTGATAGCTGTCAGCCGGAAGGTAATGAAAAACAGCTGATTAATCTGATCAGAGATTTTTTTGCTCCCTATAGTGAAGACATTGTTCTGACGGAGATCGAGCACAGCGAGAATCGCAGCTCTCTTGTTATCAGAATTGGCCCCGAAGTAGAAGGCGGCCTTGCCTTTGTGGGACATCTTGATACTGTATCAGTTGGTGACCGGAACAAATGGGCTTATGATCCACACTCTGCAAAATTAGTTGAAGACACAGTCTATGGACGGGGAGCAGTCGATATGAAGGCGGGCGTTGCGGCCATGACAGTAGCTGCCCTGGATTATCTAAAAGCCGGCATCAAGTTTGAAAAACCCTTGTACCTTATCTACACAGCCGATGAGGAAAATGGCTGTCAGGGAGCCCGGGTGATTGCAGAAAGCAAACTTCTGGGATCTGCAGCTGCCTTTGTAATTCCTGAACCAACCGACAATAAGCCGGCCATAGCGGAAAAGGGCTTATTATGGCTGCGCTTTCATCTTGAAGGTCAACTGGCTCATGGCTCTAAACCGGAGGCCGGTATAAATGCTGTTGAGGCAGCAGTAGACCTGTCAAAGCTAATCAAGGAAACAGTATCAGTCAACCTTAAACATCCATTACTCGGAAATTTTACGCTCTCTGTTAACAGGCTTGAAGGCGGTATTATGACTAATATCATACCGGCTGAAGCGCTGATAGAAATGGATATAAGGACACTGCCGGAACAAAATCACGACGATTTGCTTGAACTTATCGACAGCTGTATGAATGAAGTCCTTGAAGGCTACCCCGGCCTGGTCATCCGTTTGGAGATCATCCACAACTATCCCTCTCTCAGCTCTGACGAAAATTCAGATTTCATCAAGAGAGTTCAAAAATACGTCAGAGAAGAGGGATTGCCTGACAATCTCTGCGGTATGACCTACTTGACAGACGCTGCTGCACTTATACCTGTCCATCACAAACCTTTTGTGATTATCGGTCCGGGGCACGAATCAATGGCACATCAGCTGAATGAAGCAGTTAAGGTGGCAAGCGTGCACCAGGCCCTGCAGATATATAAGAAGATAATGAAGGATCTGACTTAACGCCCGATTCTACTTGGCAAAAAATTCATTAGAATCCTGAGGTGCTTCATCCCTTTCGTCCATGGTATAAGTGCGAAGCTTTGACGCAACAGTTATTTGGTATTTTTTGAACATGGTCTCACGTCCCTGCTGCTGACAACGGCGGTGGTCAGCAAGCTGACGCCAGCGACTGACTGCTTCTTCATTTTCCCAAATAGACAGGCTCAGTAATTTTCCCTCATTAGCCAGGCTGGTGAAGCGCTCAGCGCGGATAAAGCCATCGGCAGATTGCAACTGGTCTTTTAAACCGGCTGCCAGGGAAAGATATTGATCCATAAAAGCTTCTTTAATCTCGACTTCGAATATAACCACTACCATTGTATTATCTCCTGCTTCGTTTTTTTATTATTACTTAGCAGATATCACGATCAGGTGGAACTGCTGTTAAACAGCTGAGGGACTTTCCTCACATGTTTTAGTTTAATATAATAATAGCTCATTACAAGCCTGCTGCCTGTTTGCTGACTGACTGATTTACCGAAGACTATGGAAAATTACTTACAAAAAGCGCTGGAACTGGGATTTTCGGAAGTAAAATACCTGGATGACATATACCTTGAATGCAAGGCAGAACTTAGGGCTTACTGCAAGCCTGAACAATGCCCCCTGCACGGACAGAACTGGGTTTGTCCTCCTGCTTGCGGTACTTTGGCTGAGTGTGCGAGCAGAGTGCAGGAATTTGACCGGGGAATCCTCCTCCAATCCATAAGCAAGGTGCAAGCTCCTGCTGCAGGGGAAAGCTATCAGGCTCTAAACAGGGAGCATAATTTTCGACTCAGACAACTTATAGAGTTTATACAAGCGGACCAGGTCAAGATCCTGCCACTGACAAGCGGCGGCTGTGTGTTTTGCGAGCAGTGCAGCTACCCTGAAGCCTGTGTTAAGCCGGACCTGAAGATGGAATCACTTTCGGCTTTTGGCATTGATGTCGGGGAGCTTTGCCGGATGGCGGGCTTAGATTATTCTTTCCGTGAAGATCTTGTTTATTTCACAGCTCTGCTTTTAATAAAATGACCGATAGGGCCTTGAGGGATTTTCTGATATTTTTCTGGTGATGCAAGCGCAAAAGCGGGCTTGTTCCTCACCCTTGGGCTATTTTATACTCTTTAAGCACAATGTCATCCGGATAAAAGGACCAGTTGCCGGGCTGCCAGATATCGTCTTTTACGCTGGCCCATTCCGATGGCAGGAAGGTATTGCCATTGTTGATGTCTACCTGCCAGATATGCGAAAGAATAATGTACTGATTGTGCAGGTACTTTTCATCGTTATTGACTTCCTTGCCCGTGAAAGGATTGATCGCTTTATCGATTAAATATGTATTAATCTCAGGATAGTCGTTAAAAATGCTCAGGTCGGACATCAAGAAATCGTGTTCGGATAATAGGTGAAACCGGCAAACTGCTCTTCCAGCTCCGGTTTCTCGTTGAAAATATAAGGCAGCATGGTATCCATAGCGAGGTCAAACATCAAGATCATCAATAACTGTTTTAATCTTAAAGAGATTTATGACTGACATGCCGGTAAGGGCCAGGGAGGCGACGACCAGCAAAACAATTGCACGTTTAGTGATTAAACGAGGCAGGTAAAAAAGTACTACTGCCAGTACAATCAGGAAAACTCCGGCTGCCAGCAAAAAGCTGCTTATAAGATATAGGCAGAGGAGTGGGCACTTTTCTCTTTTTTAACTTATGTTTCACACGATCGTTTGACTTTCTTCCCGGATTTTGTCCACACGCTGATAAAGTGGAAAAAGAAGAAGGTTCATTACAAAACTCATCAGCAGAATAGCCCAGCCGGCTGTTCCTGTGAGGGCGTATGTCTGCCCAATATGTAGAATAAACTATTATTAGAATGTCAGTGTTTCTGATAAAAAAGCAATAGCAAAAACTTCAGACCGGAAGGCTGCATCAGGAGCCCTATCTTATATTTCCGAAGCTATCTGCGCAACAACAAGATTAGATTGCAAAGTTGTTGTACAATATCAGCGTTGCTGAGCTTGTAAAAAAGACAAGGCATACCACATTAGCTGCTGTTTATTGGCAGGTGTAGTATACATCCTGCTTAAGTTAAAAATTAAACAGATGAAAGAAAGAAAAATGACAAAATTTCTGTCTATATTCTTAATTATTGCCATGCTGTTTACCCTTGCCGCTTGCGGTCAGAAGATTCCCCAACCAAGCACCGACACTCGGACCATCACGGACGCGCTTGGGCGCAAAGTGGAAATTCCTGCTGAGGTTAACAAAATCGTTACCCTGAGGATGTCGTAAAGAATTTGGAGACACAAACGGGCATACCGGTGGTGTCAGTGGCGATGGGAAATCTTTTTGAGGAAGATTATAAGGAATCACTGCGCACGATTGCTGAGATATGCGGAGTTGAGAATAGAGCAGAGGCGGTCATCGCCTATATTGATAGCTGTCTGGCCGACCTCAATCAAAGAACAGCCACTATTTCCGATGCCGATAAGCCTACTGCCCTCTCCGCTGCTGCGACGTTTAAAGGCGCGCATGGTATTGAAGGAATACGAATTAAAGATCAGGTGTTTACCGCTGTCAATGCCGTAAATGTCGGATCCCAGGATGTTGCCGGCGACAACTCTACCGCCGTTGAAGTGGATAAAGAACAAATACTTGCCTGGAATGCTGATTATATTTTCTGTGACTACGGCGGAGTACAGCTTGTTAAGCAGGATGTCGAAGCCAATCCGGATTTCTATGCCCAGCTCAAGGCCTATAATGACGGGAATATCTACCAGTATCCAAGTTCAACAAGCTATTACTCAAATCTTGAAATATCTCTGGCCAACTGCTACTTTGTCGGGTCTGTCCTATATCCCGAGCAGTTTGCGGATATTGACCTGAATGGCAAGGCCAACGAAATATTCAATTTCTTCCTCGGCCTTGATGATTATATGTCCATCCTCAATGAATACGGCGCCAGTTACGGCCCGATAGATTTCGGTAATAAGGGATGAAAAATTTGCGTAAGGAGCGTCTGTCAGTATATGACGCTCAAATAGAAAAAAACGATTAACCTTCATTATTGCCTTCCTTCTTATGCTGGCTTTGGCCCTGTATGCCACAGCCAGTGGATCGATTTCACTCAGTATCAGCGAGATAATGAGGACAATATTCGGGAAGGGTGAAGCCGCCTCGAATCTTGTTGTTTTTGGTATTCGTCTGCCGCGAGTCGTCACGGCGATACTTGTCGGT